>NZ_CP014145.1:1229908-1537385 GCF_001542775.1 Microterricola viridarii | reverse complement strand
GCGGGCAAAGGTCTCGTTGCGGGCCATCGCCGCCGACCCCGGCGCGCACATCAACGCCATCAACTTCATGCGCATCATCGCCGAGACGACGGCGGCCGTGCTGGTCACGCTCGCCCTGGCATCCACCTTCGACGAGGTGTGGGTCGCCCTCGTGCTCTCGGCGCTGATCATGACCGCGGTGTCGTTCGTGCTGGTCGGCACCAGCCCACGCAGCGTCGGCCGCGCCCACCCCGTCGGCCTGCTGCGCCTGACCGCTCTGGTCGTGCACATTCTGCGGGTGGCGCTCGGCCCTGTCGCGAACGCACTCGTGGCCCTCGGCAACCGCGTCACCCCCGGGCGCCCGAAGCTCGGCACCTTCGCCACTGAGGAGCAGCTGCTCAGCATGGTCGACCAGGCCACAGAGCTCGACGTGCTCGAGGAGGACGACCGCGAGCTGATCCACTCCATCTTCGAATTCAGCGACACCGTCGTGCGCGAGGTGATGATCCCGCGCACCGACATGGTCACCATCTCCGGCAGCGCAGACCTCGGCACCGCCATGTCGCTGTTCCTCAGCTCCGGTGTCTCGCGGATGCCGGTGATGGCCGGCGAGGTCGACGACGTGCTCGGCGTGCTCTACCTGCGGGATGTCGCCAAGGAGAGCTTCCAGCGCGGGCCCGATTCCGGCACCATCGAGATGGCCGAACTTGCCCGCCCCGCGCTGTTCGTTCCCGAGTCCAAGAAGGCCGATGACCTGCTCCGCCAGATGCAGCTGGAATCCAACCACCTCGCCATGGTGGTCGACGAGTACGGCGGCATCGCCGGGCTGGTGACGCTGGAGGACCTGATCGAGGAACTCGTCGGCGACATCTCCGACGAGTACGACCGCGAGGTCGTCGAGGTCGAGCAGCTCGGTGGCGCCCGCTACCGGGTCGCCGCGCGGCTGCCGGTTGACGAGCTCGGCGAGCTGTTCGGACTGGAACTGGACGATGACGACGTCGACTCGGTCGGCGGCCTGCTCGCCAAGGCCCTCGGCCGCCTGCCCGTCACCGGATCCAGCGCCACCGTCAGCGGGCTCACCCTGACCGCAGAACGCACAGAGGGGCGCCGCAAGCGCATCAGCACGGTGCTCGTCGAACGCGACGAGGCCCTCACGAACGCGCAGAACGCCTTCCCGGCGGCGCACAATGCTTTTCCCGCTGCGCACACCGCTCAGCAGAATGAAGGAGTACAACCATGACCGACGCCACTCCCACAGAGGGCACGCCAGCCGGATACCGGGCGGGCTTCGTCTCGTTCGTCGGCCGCCCCAACGTCGGCAAGTCCACGCTGACCAACGCGCTCGTCGGCGAGAAGGTCGCCATCACCAGCTCGAAGCCGCAGACCACCCGCCGCGCCATCCGCGGCATCGTGCACCGCGACAACGGCCAGCTGATCCTCGTCGACACCCCCGGCATCCACCGCCCGCGCACGCTGCTCGGTGAGCGCTTGAACAGCCTCGTGCAGTCCACCCTCGGCGACGTCGACGTGATCGGCCTGTGCATCCCGGCCGACGAGCCGATCGGGCCCGGCGACAACTTCATCAACACCCAGCTGGACGAGTTCCCGCGCGCCAAGAAGGTGGCCATCGTCACCAAGCTCGACAAGGTCTCCAAGGACAAGGTCGGCGAGCAGCTGCTGGCCGTCTCGAAGCTGCGCGACTGGGCGGCGATCATCCCGATTTCTGCGATCGACGACATCCAGCTCGACGTGTTGAGCGAGGAGCTGCTCAAGCTGCTGCCCGTCTCCAGCGCGCCGCTCTACCCGGCAGAGGCCGTGACCGATGAGGGCCTCGAGGACCGCATCGCCGAGTTCATCCGCGAGGCAGCGCTCGAGGGCGTCAGCGACGAGCTGCCGCACTCCATCGCCATCACGATCGACGACATGATCGAGCGCGAAGACCAGGACCTGCTGGAGATCTACGCGAACCTCTTCGTCGAGCGCGACAGCCAGAAGGGCATCATCATCGGCAAGGGCGGCAGCCGATTGAAAGATGTCGGCGCCACCTCCCGCGCCCAGATCGAGAAGCTGCTGGGGCGCAAGGTGTTCCTCTCGCTGCGTGTCAAGGTGGCCAAGGACTGGCAGCGCGACCCCAAGCTGCTCGGCCGACTCGGCTTCTAAGGCGTGTTCCGCACCCTGACACTGCCGCAGCGCGTCGCCGATTTCATCGGCGCGGGCCTGTTCTTCGCGTTCTTCGCGCTGCTCGTCGTCGGCATGGCCGCGCCCGTATCGGGCTGGGCGGTTGCCGCCGACCTGGTGGTGTTGGGCCTGTACTCGGTGGCGTTGGCGCTGCGCCGGCTCTCGCCAACGCTCTCGCTCAGCCTCGCCTGGGCGGGAGCCGTGCTGCAGATGGTGGCGTTGCGCGATGTGCAGCCGGGCAACCTGGCGATCCTCATGGTGCTCTACGCGGTCGGCGCCTACGGCAGCCGGCTCGTCCGGCGGCTCGGCCTGGCATCCGCCATTCTGGGCGCCGTGCTCTCTGCGCTGTACCTGATGGCCTGGCTGCCGGTCAGCCGGGGCGGAACGGCGAGCGACCTCTGGTCCGGCATGTTCTTGTTCACGCTGTTCGCCTCCTTCGCGGTGCTCGCACTGCCCTGGATGCTCGGGATGCTGGCGAGTGCGCGCCGGCTCTCGCGCGAGAGCAAGCTGCAGCAGATCGAGGCCGAGCGTGAGGCGGAGCGCGCCGAGTACGCCGTGGTGGTCGAGCAGGAGCGCAACCGCATCGCCCGCGATATGCACGATGTCGTCGCGCACTCGCTGGCCGTCGTCATCGCCCAGGCGGACGGCGCGAGGTACGCGGCCCAGGGCAACCCGGAGCTGGCCGCCACCAGCCTCAGTACCATCGCGGCGACCGCGCGGGAGGCCCTCGCCGATGTGCGGCTGCTGCTGACCGAGCTGCGGCACTCGGAGGCCGAGGGCCCGCAGCCGACCATCCACGACCTGGAACGGCTGATCGAACAGTTGCGGGCGACCGGCCTGAAGATCGACGTCTCCTCAACAGGGGCCGTGCTGCCGATGAGCGCCAGCCACCAGATCGCCGTCTACCGCATCGTGCAGGAGGCACTCACAAACGCGCTCAGGCACGGCGACGCGACCCAGCCGGTCGGGCTGGCGCTGCAGTGGATCAACGGCGGCGTGCGCGTCACCATCACGAGCCGCGCGCGCAAGCAGGCGCCGGCTCCCGCCCCCGCATCGCTTGGCCACGGCATCCCGGGCATGCGCGAACGCGCCCTGCTCACCGGTGGCAATTTCACCGCCGGCGGCACCGGCGCGGGGCTCTTCGAGGTCATCGCCTGGATCCCCAGCGGGGCCGCCCTCAACCGTCCCTATTGGAAGGCACCCCATGACGCGCATCCGCGTTGCACTCGTCGACGACCAGGCGCTGTTCCGGGCCGGCATCCGCATGCTGGTCGAATCGCAGCCCGACCTCGAGTTCGTGGGGGAGGCCGGCGATGGTCTGGCAGGAGTCGAGTTGGCGGCGTCTGCGCGCCCCGACGTCATGCTGATGGACATCCGGATGCCGCAGCTGGACGGCATCGCCGCGACGGAGGCGATCGTGGCCGCCGGGCCGCCCAGCCCCGCGTGCTCGTGTTGACCACCTTCGACCTGGACGAGAGCGCGGCCCGCGCGATCCGGGCCGGCGCCAGCGGCTTCGTGCTGAAGGACGCAGACCCGGAGTTCCTGCTCGCTGCGATTCGCACCGTGCACGCCGGCAACGCCGTCATCGCCGCCTCGGCGACCCGCGAACTGCTGGAGCACTTCGCGGCCCGCGCCCCGCAGCGGGACGCCCCGGCGCGCTTCGGCACGCTCACCCCGCGCGAGGGAGAGATCTTCCTGCTCACCGCGAAGGGCCTGAGCAACACCGAGATCGCGGCACGCGAGTTCCTCAGCGAGGCGACCGTGAAGACGCATGTGTCGCGGATCCTCGGCAAGCTCGGCCTGCGCGACCGCGTGCAGCTGGTGGTTTTCGCGTTCGAGCATAATCTCGTCGACTGACCCACGGTCATCCCTGCGGCGGATGCCGATGGCCCCGTGGCCTGACGCGCCGCCGTCGCATGCTTCCTAACGTTGAAGCATGGGAATGAACACCACGGATATCGGGCTGATCGCCCGGGTCGCACACCTCAGCAAACGCTACGGAACAGGTTCGGGGGCGGTCGCCGCGCTCGACGATGTCTCCATCGGCATCAGGCACGGCGAGTTCACCGCCATCATGGGCCCGAGCGGCTCCGGCAAGTCCACGCTCATGCACGTCATGGCCGGGCTCGACACCGCCTCGGCCGGGCAGGTGTGGCTCGGCGACACCGAGATCACGGCCATGGGCGACAGCGCCCTCACTGTGCTGCGTCGGCGCCGGGTCGGCTTCGTGTTCCAGTCCTTCAACCTGGTGCCCACCCTCGACGTGCTCGGCAACATTCTGCTGCCGTTCGAGTTGGACGGCCGGCGGCCGAGCGCGAAGGAACGGGAGTGGGTCGACCACCTCGTCACCTCGCTCGGGCTGCTCAACCGACTGAGCCACCGGCCGCACCAGCTCTCCGGTGGGCAGCAGCAGCGCGTCGCCATCGCCCGCGCCCTCGCCACCCGGCCCGACCTGGTCTTCGCCGACGAGCCGACCGGTGCCCTGGACTCGCGCACCGGGCGCGAGGTGCTCGCGCTGCTGGCCACCGCCGCGCGGGACTACTCGCAGTCCATCGCGATGGTCACCCACGACCCGATCGCGGCCAGCTACGCCGACCGCATCCTCTTCCTCGCCGACGGCCGCGTCGTCGACGACCGCCCGCGCTCCTCCGCGGAAGAGATCTCCCGCATCATGTTGGGTATGGAGGCGGCACTCTGATGTCTGGCCCCTCCTCGGCCCACAAGTTCGGCGCCCACACACGCGACCACGCCTCGACCCTCGTGGTCGCGTCGTTGAGCAGCGCATTCGGCGTGGTGCTGCTGCAAGCGACCGGCATCATCGCGACGACCGTGCAATCAGACGTCGTCGGGCAGTCCGACTCCGTCCGGCTCGCCCTCTCCCTCGTCACCACGGTCTTCACCGTGATCGCCTTCTACGTCGGCGCAATCGTCACCGCCAACACGTTCTCAACGATCGTCGCCGGCCGGGTGCGCCAGATTGCGCTGCTTCGCCTGATCGGGGCCAAGGCCGGAACCGTGCGCAGGGCCGTCGCGACAGAGGGGCTGCTCGTCGGGGCTGCCGGCGCACTCGTCGGGCTGGCCGTCGGCATGCTCCTCAGCGTCGCCGCGGTCGCGGTCGGCATCCAGCAGGCCTGGCTGCCCGCCCTCGAGTACCATCTGCTCGACCCGGTCGTCGCGCTGCCCGTTGCGGTTGTCGCACTCGTCACCTGGGCGGCGGCCTGGGTGGGCTCGCGTCGCGTGGTCACCGTTTCGCCGATGGAGGCGACAGGGGCGGCGGTCGAGAGCAGCCAACAGCAGGGCAGGCGGCGCACCGTCCGCAACGTCTTCGCCGCGCTGCTCGTGCTGGTCGGTTTCGCGCTGCTCGCTCTCGGCGTGATCGTCGGGCTCTCCTTCGTCGGCGGACTGCTGATCGCCTTCACCGGCGGTCTGCTCTCCTTCACCGGCATCGTGCTCGGCGCCCACCTGGTGATGCCGCCGGTGCTCCGCATGGTCGGCCGGCTGTTCGGCTCCGGGGCGACGTCGCGGCTCGCCGCGGAGAACGCCGTGCGGTTCCCGGAGCGCAGCACTCGGGCCACCATCGGCCTCGTCATCGGGGTGACACTGGTGGTGATGTTCGCCGTCACGATGGAGAGCTACCGCTCGATGGTGCTCGACTCCTTTGCCGACAGCCCAGAGATGGCGGCCGTCATCGACCAATCGGTGACGCTGACCACCTCGATCTTCCTCGGCCTGGTCGGATTCAGCGCGGTGATCGCCGCGATCGGCCTGGTCAACAACCTCTCGCTCAGCGTGCTGCAGCGCACCCGCGAGCTCGGCCTGCTGCGCGCGCTCGGCTTCACCGGGCGGCAGGTGCGCGCGATGATCCTGGCCGAGAGCGCCCAGATGACGATCGCCGCTATCGGCCTCGGCCTCGTACTCGGCGTGTTCTACGGTTGGGCAGGTGCGCAGTCGCTGCTCGGCTCGATCAGCGGCGAACTGATGGCACCCGCACTGCCCTGGCCGCTGCTCGCCGCCACCGTGATGGCTGGCGCCGTGCTCACGGTTCTGGCCTCGCTCGCCCCCGCCCGCCGGGCGACGACCGTCTCGCCGATGCTCGCGCTCTCGGTGGACTAGCCCGACAAACTATCAGCCGGCGTTCAGCAAGGGTGCACCAGGCGGAGTGAGAATTGCACCGTGCTGAACACCCTGCTGAACGCCAGCGTCACCAGCGGATGGTTCGTCGTCGCCGTGTTCGCCATTGCGCTCGCCCTGCTCGGCCTGACCGTCGTGCGCCGGGGTGAACGCGGCTGGACCACCGCACGTTGGAGTGCGGCCGTGATGGTGGCGGCCACGATAGGAGGGGCGTTCGGCTGGCTGCTGTGCTGGCTTGTCAGCGAGGTGTGGGACGTCTTCGGGGTCGGCCTGAGCCTCGCCGTGCACTCCGCCGTGGCACTCGGCTTCGCGGCGATCGGGGTCGGTCTCCTGGCCATGACGCGGCGCGGGGCCTGGCACCGGCTCGGGGCGGTCGGGCTGGTATTGAGCGCATTGCTGGTGGCCGCCACACTGATCAACATCGACTTTGGCCGCTACGCCACTGTGCAGCAGGCGCTCGGCCTCAACAGCTACAGCAGCGCACTGTTGCCGTCCCGGGCGTCCTCGAACACCGAGCAGGACACCGAGGCGGCGCAGGCCCAACAGCTGGCCGACTGGCAGCCACCGGCCAACCTCCCGGCCACGGGAACGGTGCACCAGGTCACGATCCCCGCCACCACCTCACACTTCGCCGCCCGGCCGGCGCTGGTCTACCTGCCGCCCGCCGCCCTCGTGGCCAACCCGCCGAGGCTGCCGGTGATCATCGCCCTCTCTGGGCAGCCGGGCAGCCCGAGCGACGTCTTCGAGGGGGGCAAGCTGCAATCACAGCTGGACGCCGCCGCTGCCGCCGACCGTGGGCTGGCACCGATCGTCGTGGTGCCCGACCAGCTCGGCGACCCCGCCAACAACCCGATGTGCGTCGACTCCGCGCTCGGCAACTCCGCCAGCTACCTCTCCGTCGACGTGCCCAACTGGATCCGCTCCACGCTGAACGTCGCCCAGGGGCGTACCCACTGGGCGATCGCAGGGTTCTCCCAGGGCGCCACATGCGCTGTGCAACTCGGCACCGGGTTCAACCAACTCTTCGGCTCGTTCCTTGCGATCGCCCCCGAGCTCGGGCCGAACATCGGCGACCAGGCAACGACCGTCGCGAAGGGCTTCGCCGGCTCGGTCGCTGCCTTCGACGCCGCCCAGCCGCTCGCCATCATGAAACGCCAAACGCCCTTCGCCGATACCGTCGGCGTGTTCGCCATCGGCGCATCCGACCAACAGTTCCAGGCGTACACCACGACGTTGCGGGCCGGGGCAGATGCGGCCGGCATCGCCACCTCGTTGTTCACGTCGCCGGGCACCGGGCACGACTGGCACACCGGTGCCTACGGCTTCGCACAGGGACTCGCGGTGCTGCTGCCGCGCCTCGGGCTTTCGCCGGCGGCCAGCCATGGCTGACGCCGGTGCGCAGCTCGCAGCTACCAGCCCCCGGTCATTCCGGCACCTGCTGCGGCGCTACCCCCTCACCCTGGTGCTGCTCGCCGTGACCGTTCTGGCGCCCGCCGTGCTGCACTTCGGCTTCGGCGTGCGCGAACACGCCTTGCTGGCGACCTTGAGCGGCAGCGCGGAATCCGTGTTCCGCCACGGGCAGTGGTTCTCCCCGATCTCCGGAGTGTTCATGGGCGGCGGAATCCTGGCCGCCGTACTCGGCGCCGCGGGAATCCTCATCTTGGTGTCGTACTCCGAGAGGGTGATCGGCAGCGCCCGCACTCTGCTCGCCTACCTCAGCACCGGCGCCATCGCGATTGTGATCGGGCTCACGCTCGAGAGGCTGCTCTACACGAGCGGCGAGCGTTGGGGGCGGCATGTCTACGGCACCGCACTGCTCGAGGTGCTCGTGCCGGTCGTCGGCACAATCATGGTCGCCAGCGCCGCCTCCGGGCCGCTCTGGCGCCGTCGCATCCGGGTGATTGGCTTCGCCACGCTCCTGGCCCTCGTTCTGTTCTCAGGCCAGGCCGGCGACGTGCACCGGCTGATCGCCGCGGTCAGTGGGCTTCTGCTCGGCCCCTACATCGCGGGCCGCCGGCCGCAGACGCGCTTCGTGCGCAGCAGCGTGCACGAGATCCGCACCCTGGTCGGCGTGATCGTCATGATCGTCGCCGTCGGCCCCGTCATCACGATGCTCTCCCCGCACCGGCTCGGGCCGCTCTCCCCGCTCGGCGTGCTTTTCCTGCCGCAGAGCTCGCCGCCGCTCGCCGCCGACCGGCTGGACGGCCCGGGGCCGTTGCTGCTCAGCATCCTCCCGCTGCTGGTGCTCGTGTTGGCGGCGCGCGGCCTGCAGCACGGGCGCCGCGCCGCGCTGGTGATCGCGATCGGGATCAACCTGCTGATGGCGGGTCTCGCCGCCTTCTACTACGGGTTCCTGCCCAGCGCGGGCAACGACCAGCTCCTCGACCTCAGCAGCGCCGGGCACTGGGAGTTCCTCGTCACACTCGCCGTGTCGACCGTGGTTCCGGTGGCGGTCGCGGGGATGCTCTTCGTGTTCCGGGCGAACTTCGCCGTGCGCATTGAGCACGAGCGCGCCCTGCTCGCGCTGTGGGTTGTGCTCGGGGCAGGCCTGATCGGCAGCGGGATCTACTTCGCCGTCGGCCTGATCGACCCGGCAGGGTTCGCGCCGCCTGCCACGCCGGCGATGCTGGTCGACGATCTGGCGGAACGGTTCGTGCCCGTCGGGTTCCTGGCGGAGCGGAGCCTGGAGTTCGTGCCGGTGTCGGCGGCCGCACGCGCCGCGTACTTCTGGGTGGGCCCGCTGGTCTGGGCCGTGCTGGCGTGCACGACATTCTGGGTGCTGCGCTCTCCGCCCCGCGAGGCAGCCACCGGGTCGGCGCAACGCTACCGGCAGCTGCGGCATGCCGGCGGAGGGGGCAGCCTGGGCCATATGGGGTTGTGGCCGGGAATGCTGCACTGGACGGCGCGCGACGGCCAGGCAGCCATCGCCTACGTGCTCGTCGGCCGCTTCGCCCTGACCGTGACAGAGCCGGTCTGCTCAGCAGAGCAACGGATGTCGGCCATCCGCGAATTCGCGGAATACTGCGACGAGCGCGGTCGCACGCCGGTCTTCTACGCCGTGCATGGCGAGTACCTGCCCCTGTTCGCAGCCCTGGGCTGGTCGAGCGTGCGTGTGGGGGAGGAGGCGGTGCTCTCCCCGGCGAGCTGGTCGCTGGTGGGCAAGGCCTGGCAGGACGTGCGCTCCTCGATCCACCGGGCAGAGCGAGCCGGGATCGAGGCAGTGTGGACGCCGTGGAGCGAGCTCTCCCTCGCGCAGCGGGCACAGATCGCCGAGATCTCCGAGGAGTGGGTGGCCGATCGTGGCCTCCCGGAGATGGGCTTCACGCTGGGCGGCCTCGACGAGATGGCCGACGCGGAGACGCGCCTGCTGCTGGCTGTGCGGCCCGACGGGCGCGTCGAGGCTGTGACGAGTTGGATGCCGAGCTGGCGGCCGGCGGCATCCGCGGTCGATCTCTCTGCCGACCCCGTGATCGACGGCTGGACCCTGGATGTGATGCGGCGCAGGGACGGTTCCATGAACGGGGTCATGGAGTTCCTCATCGCCTCAATGGTCGAGCGGGCGGGGCGGCAGGGCGCTCGTTTCGTCAGCCTGTCCACCGCACCCTTCGCCGGGACGGGAGAATCGCAGGGCAGCGCGGCGGAGCGCGTGCGGCGGTTCGTGAGTGACGCACTCGAGCCTGTCTACGGCTTCAGCTCGCTGCTCCGGTTCAAGCGCAAGTTCCGCCCGCGCTTCGAGCCCGTGAGCATCGCCTTCCCGGATCCCGTCGAGCTGCCGGCCATCGCCTCGGCCATCGTGCGGGCCTACCTGCCGGGGGTGTCGCTGCGTGGTGGCATGCGCATGGCGTGGGACGCCCGCGAGCACAGAGGCGCTCAGCGCACACCCACTGCCTGATTTTTCGAGTGGGCGTCACGTGGCCCGCAGCCCGCGCGGGAGGTGCTAGCCTGAAAGCGTGTTCCACGGTCTGCTCCTCCTTAGCTGCCGCGACGAGTCCTAATCTGAGGCCTCCCTCGTCGCGGAGTTTGTCGTTGGCTGACCACCACTCGCGAGGAGATGAGAGACATCATGAAGAACAACCAGACTGCATCCGCAATGCCGGTGCACCGTTACCGTGCGTACAACGATCAGTTCGCCGTCGAACTGCCGGACCGCACCTGGCCCACCAAGCGCATCACCGAGGCGCCCCGCTGGTGCGCCGTCGACCTGCGCGACGGCAACCAGGCACTGATCGACCCGATGAGCCCCGAGCGCAAGCGCGTCATGTTCGACCTGCTGGTCGGCATGGGCTACAAGGAGATTGAGGTCGGCTTCCCGAGCGCGAGCCAGACCGACTTCGACTTCGTGCGCAGCCTGATCGAAGAGGACGCGATCCCCGACGACGTCACCATCCAGGTGCTGACGCAGGCTCGTGACCACCTGATCGAGCGCACCTACGAATCGCTCGTCGGCGCCAAGCAGGCCATCGTGCACCTCTATAACTCCACCAGCGTGCTGCAGCGCGACGTCGTGTTCCGCCAGGACAAGCAGGGCATCATCGACCTCGCCCTGCACGGTGCGCACAAGTGCCGCTCGATGGAGGCGACCGTTCCCGGCACCGACATCTACTACGAGTACTCGCCCGAGAGCTACACCGGCACCGAGCTCGAGTTCGCCCTCGACATCTGCAACCAGGTCATCGAGGTCTTCGAGCCGACGGCCGAGCGCAAGGTCATCATCAACCTGCCCGCCACCGTCGAGATGGCCAGCCCCAACGTCTACGCCGACTCGATCGAGTGGATGAGCCGCCGTCTGGCGCACCGCGAGAACGTGATCCTCAGCCTGCACCCGCACAACGACCGCGGCACCGCCGTCGCCGCGGCCGAACTCGGCTACCTGGCCGGCGCCGACCGCATCGAGGGCTGCCTGTTCGGCAACGGTGAGCGCACCGGAAACGTCGACCTGGTCGCCCTGGGCATCAACATGTTCACCCAGGGCGTCGACCCGCAGATCGACTTCTCCGACATCGACAAGGTCAAGCGCACCGCCGAGTACTGCAACCAGCTGCCTGTGCCCGAGCGCAGCCCCTGGGCTGGCGACCTCGTGTACACGGCGTTCAGCGGTTCGCACCAGGACGCCATCAAGAAGGGCTTCGAGCAGATGGCTGCGGATGCCGCAGAGCGCGGCGTCTCGGTCGATGACATCGAGTGGGCCGTGCCGTACCTGCCCGTAGACCCGAGGGACCTCGGCCGCAGCTACGAGGCCGTCATCCGTGTCAACTCGCAGTCCGGCAAGGGCGGCGTCGCCTACCTGCTGAAGAACGACCACTCGCTGGACCTGCCGCGCCGCCTGCAGATCGAGTTCTCCGGTGTCGTGCAGGCCACGACGGACGCAGAGGGCGGAGAGCTGACCAGCGAGCAGATCTGGACCATCTTCCGCGACGAGTACCTGCCGAGCGGCGACGAGGCTGCCGCCTCCGACGCCGAGCGCTGGGGCCGGTTCGAGCTGGTCTCCACCGTCACCACCCACAAGGGTGACTCGGTGCACCTCGAGGTCGAGGTGCGCGACGGCGAAGCCACCGACACCGCGCAGGGCGTCGGCAACGGCCCGATCGCGGCGTTCCTCTCGGTGCTGACCGACCGCGGCGTCAAGGTCGAGCTGTTCGACTTCTCGCAGCACACGCTCTCTGCCAGCGGTGACGCCCAGGCCGCGTCCTACGTCGAGCTCGAGGTGAACGGCCAGCGGCTGTGGGGCGTCGGCATCGACGCTGACACCTCGGTGGCCTCGCTGAAGGCCGTCGTGTCGGCCGTGAACCGGGCCGAGCGCGCCGCGGCATCCGCGCAGCAGTTCGCTGAGGCGGTCAGCGCCTAGCGCAACGGCACAGAGCCCTCGCGGCCCTTGAAAAGTCTCGCGGCCCCCAGTATGTCGGGGGCCGCGAGACTTTTCGCGTGCCGCGAGCGCGGCCCCATCAACGCGACTAGTAGCACTAGGCGCCCTCGCGGCGCTAGGCGATCGTGCAGTGCTTCGGCTCGAAGATCGCGGTCGCCCCGGTGCTGCTGAGGGTCGTGCCCAACTCGCAGAGGCCGGCGGCGTCGATCGTGATCTCGCCGAACGGGATGCCGTCGAAGGCGCGAGTGGTGCCGGAGCTCAGCGTCTCCTGCACCAGTACCGTGCCGTGGGCGTCACGCACCTCGACGTCGAGCGTTTGCGCGGCCCCGGTGGCGGAATCCGCCCGCACCTCGACGGTGACGGTGCCCGTCTCCGGTGCGCCGGAACAGCCGGTCAGGCCGAGGCCGAGCACGGCGATGGACAGCGTGGCGAGTAGCTGCTTTCGCATTATTTTCCCCCTGTTGTGATGGTTTAGGCGCGGCGCCAGCGCGGCCAGCTGGCGATGGCACGCTGCTCCGGCAAGCTCCAACCGAAGCGCACGGCGAGCAGGCGGATGACGGTCACCACGAGCACGCAGATGATGCCGGCGAGCGTGATCTGCACGCCGGAGGACGCCATGATCACAAGCAGCGTGCAGCCGACGCCGGCCGCGACGGCGTAGAGCGAGCCGACGTGCATGAGTGCGATCGGCAGGTTCAGCATCATGTCGCGCAGGATCGAGCCGCCGACGGCGCTCAGCACCCCGACGAAGGCCGCGGGCACCTCCGGCACGCCGTAGGCGAGGGCCTTGGTGACCCCGATCGCGGCGAACAGGCCGATGGTGACGGCATCCAGCCCGATGATCAGGGGGTTCAGCTTGTCGAACAGGCGCACCAGCGCCATGCCGATCAAGGCGAATGCGGTGGCCACCGGCAGGTACCAGTTGCTGGCCATGGCGGCCGGCAACTGGTTGATCAGCAGGTCACGCAGCAGACCGCCGCCGAGCCCGACGACGACACCGATGATCGCAATGCCGAGCAGGTCGATCCGACGGTCCTTCATGCGCGCGGAGAACATGGCACCCTGAATCGCTCCGACGGCGACCGCGGTCAGGTCGAGCCAGAGGGGGATGACGAAGGGCGTGACGCTCATGCTCCATGTATACCAAAGCGCGAGGCGAGGTATTCGCCGAAGCGCTGCCGGCCGAATGGCGGGCCGGGAACCAGGTTGTGTCCCGCCCGATATGCGCGCACCGTCGCGCCCGGCAGCGCGAGCGGCGCGACCGGCCGGCGGCCGCCCCTCGCGGCCCGGTACTGCAGGGCGAGCTCGCGCAGGCTGAGCACCTCTGGGCCGCCTATGTCGGCCGCGCGGCCGGTGCTCCCGGCATCCGCCAGCTCGATCAGGCGCCCGGCCACCTCTTCGACGGCGATGGGTTGCGCGGAGAAGTTCGGGGCGAACAGCACGGGAAGTGCCCTCTGGGTAGTGAACAGGCGCTCGATGAACGGGTGGAACTGGGTGGCCCGCAGGATCGCGAACGGCAGCCCGGAGCCCTCGATGGCGCGCTCGACGGCGAGCTTGCCGCGGTAGTAGGGGAGCGGGATGTCGTCGACGCCGACGATCGAGATGTATACCAGGCGGGGCGGCGTGCCGCTGGCGCGGGCGGCATCCAGCAGGCCCCGGCTGATATCGAGGTCGTCGCGATTGTTCGTGGCTAGGTGGAACACCGTGTCCACGCCGTCCAGGGCTGCGGCAAGACCGACGCCGGTGCGGAGGTCGGCCGTGGTCAGCCCGGCGCCCTGCCGTCTGCTCACCACGCGCGGCGCCTCACCGCGCTCCCGCAGTGCGGCCACCACCGCGCGTCCCAGTGTGCCCGTGCCGCCGGTGACCAACACGGTGCCGGGGGGTCTCATTGCGCTCGACTCGCTCACGCAGCGACTCTAGCGGCGAAAGCAGGGGATAATTGACTGTGCCCGTTTATCGTGATGAAGCCGTCGTGCTGCGCACCCACAAGTTGGGTGAAGCCGACCGTATCGTCACGCTGCTGACCCGGCAGCACGGCAAGGTGCGGGCCGTCGCCAAGGGTGTGCGGCGCACCGCCTCGAAGTTCGGCTCCCGGTTGGAGCCCTTCATGGTCGCCGACTTGCAGCTGTACGAGGGCCGAACCCTCGACGTGATCACCCAGGCGGAGACGCTGGGTGCCTACGGCGCGCTGATCGCCGAGGATTACCCGAGCTACACGGCGGCGACCGCGATGGTCGAGACGGCCGACAGGCTGACCGAGTCGGAGGGCTCGCTGCAGCAGTACCTGCTGTTGGTGGGCGCCCTGCGCTCGCTCTCCCGCCGTGAGCACAACGCCAGCCTCACGCTGGACTCCTACCTGCTGCGTGCCCTCTCGATGGCCGGCTGGGCACCGAGCTTCCACGACTGCGCCCGCTGCGGCCTGGTCGGCCCGCATGACCACATGATCGTCCAAGTCGGCGGTGTCGTCTGCGCCGACTGCGCCCCGCCCGGCTCGCCCCGCCTCGACACAGAGACCATCGGCCTGCTTGGCGCGCTGCTGGAGGGAAACTGGGCGGTCGCCGATGCCGCACCGGAGAACACGGCAGCCAGGGCCAGCGGCGTCGTCTCCGCCTACACACAGTGGCACCTTGAGCGCGGGCTGCGCTCGCTCTCCCACGTCTCGCGAGAAAGCAGCGTATGACCCCGAAACCCTTCACCCACAAGGATGCCGTGCCGTTCCGCCCGCTGGATTGGACCGGCGTCTACCCGCCGGCCATCCCGGCCAAGGCGGTTCCGGAACACGTCGCCATCGTGATGGACGGCAACGGCCGCTGGGCGAACGCCCGCGGGCTGACCCGGGTCGAGGGGCACAAGGCGGGGGAGGCGGCGCTGCTCGACGTCGTCGCCGGCGCCATCCAGATCGGCGTCAAACACCTGAGTGTGTACGCCTTCTCAACCGAGAACTGGAAGCGCTCGCCCGACGAGGTGCGCTTCCTGATGGGCTTCAACCGCGACGTGCTGCACCGCCGCCGCGACCAGCTGAACGAGTGGGGTGTGCGGATCCGCTGGGCGGGCCGGAAGCCGAAGCTCTGGGCATCCGTCATCAATGAGCTGCAGTTCGCCGAGAAGCTCACCGCGGGCAACTCGACCATGACGCTCACCATGTGTGTGAACTACGGCGGGCGCAACGAGATCACGGATGCCGTGCGCTCGATCGCAGACGATGTCGCGGCGGGCCGACTGAAGCCATCGGCCGTCACCGAGAAGGCGATCGCGAAGCGCCTCTACAACCCGGAGATGCCCGACGTCGACCTCTTCGTGCGCAGCTCGGGCGAGCAGCGCACCTCCAACTTCCTGCTCTGGCAGTCCGCCTACGCCGAGATGGTCTTCCTCGACACGCTCTGGCCGGACTTCACCCGCGAGGAACTGTGGCGTGCCGTCGAACTGTACGCCGCCCGCAACCGGCGCTTCGGCGGGGCTGTCGACGCTCCAAGCGCATAGGCGGGGAATACGTTCCCCGTGTCGGCTGTTTCGGCACGAGTGAGTGAAACCATCAAAGTAGATATCTGGTCCGACGTTCAGTGCCCGTGGTGCTACATCGGCAAGCGCAAGTTCGAGGCTGGTGTCGCCCAGTTCGGCGGCGACGTCGAGATCGAATACCACAGCTTCGAGCTGGCTCCCGATACCCCGGTTGACTTCGACGGCAGCCCGGCCGAGTACCTGAGCCAGCGCAAGGGCATGCCGCTGCCCCAGGTCGAACAGATGCTGCAGAACGTGACGAACATCGCCGCCCAGGTCGGCCTGGAGTACGACTACGACGCCGTGCACCAGACCAACACCGTCAAGGCGCACGAGCTGCTGCACTACGCCAAGTCGAAGGGGCGCCAGCTCGAGATGAAGGAGGCGCTGCTCAAGGCGTACTTCGTCGATGGCGGCCACGTCGGGCGCATCGAGGATCTGGCCGACCTGGCCGCCGAGCTCGGCTTCGACCGCGCCGACGTGGTGCGGTCGCTCGAGCAGAACGAGTTCCTGGCCGATGTGAAGGCCGATGTCGCACAGGCGCGCGCCTTCGGCATCCAGGGTGTGCCGTTCTTCGTGATCGACGGCAAGTACGGCATCTCCGGCGCCCAGGACCCGGCGTCGTTCGCGCAGGCCCTGACCCAGGTGAGCGAGGAACGGGCCGCCGGCGTCAGCTGAGATCCCCCTTCAACGCACTGAGGTTAAACGCACTGAGGCCGGCATCCAATGGATGCCGGCCTCAGTGCATGGGTCTGACTATTCTGCTTCGGCCAGCCGGGCGTTGAGTGCGTCGCGGGCCTGCTGGGCTGCAACGCGCACGGCCTTCTCCGAGTCGCGCAGGCGCTGCTCGATGGTCGGCAGGTTCTCTGCGGTGCCCTGCGCGCCGAGGGCGTGCAGCGCGGCGGCGCGCACGCGCGGGTTCTCATCGGTGGTCAATCGCACCAGCTTGTCGGCGACCTGGAGGCCGCGCAGCTGCACCACGCGGGCGCACATCTCGCGGATGCGCCAAGCCTGGTTGCCGAGTCCGACGACGACGTACGGGGCTGCCGCGTCGTCCCAGACGTGCAGCAGGGCGCGGGCGCCCCAGAGCTCCGGCCAGTACAGGGCGGGGGCGCCGTCGAGGATGCCGAGCGCGTGGCGTCCGCCGGCGTAGAGCAGGAAGTCCTTGCCGGCGTTCTTGCCGCGCAGCAGGGCGATGGCGTTCTGGGCGACGACGTCGGCACCGTAGTGCTCGACGGCGGAGTTCAGACGCTCGCCGGTCGGCAGATCGAGGGGGATGTCGGGGTGCGGATTGAGTTTGTTTGCCATGGCGGTTCAACTGTAGTCGGGCTTGCTGGGCGTTCGGGAATATGCGGCGCCGGGCATACGTTGGCCTGCACTATGAGTGAACCCATCAAGATCGACGTCTGGTCAGACATCGCCTGTCCCTGGTGCTTCATCGGCAAGCGCAAGTTCGAGGGCGGAGTGGCCGCATTCCAGAAGGATGCCGACGCGCCTGAGGTGATCGTCGAGTACCACAGCTACGAACTCGCCCCCGACACCCCGGTGGACTTCGAGGGCAGCGAGATCGACTTCCTCGCCACCCACAAGGGCATGCCTGCTGAGCAGCTGCGCGGCATGCTCGAGCAGGTCACCGGCGTGGCTGCGACCGTCGGCCTCGAGTACAACTTCGACATCCTGAAGCACACCAACACCGTCAAGGCACACCAGCTGCTGCACTACGCCAAGGCACAGGGCATCCAGCTGCAGGCCGCCGAGCGACTGTTCAGCGCCTACTTCACCGAGGGCCGCCACCTCGGCCGCGCCGAGGACCTCGCCGACCTCGGCGCAGAGCTCGGCCTGGACCGAGCCGACGTGCTCCGTGCGCTGAACGAGGACGAGTACCTCGCCGCCGTGCGGGCCGATCAGGCGCAGGCCCAGCAGTTCGGCATCAACGGCGTGCCGTTCTTCGTTATCGATGGCAAGTACGGCGTTTCCGGTGCGCAGGACCCTGATACGTTTGCACAAGTTCTGCAGCAGGTGCGGAGCGAACGAGCCGAGGAGATCTCCGCATGAGCGAAACCACCATCACCACTCCGGTCAACCCGGCCGTCGAGGCTGTCACGCTCAAGCCGCTCATCCAGCTGACCAACGCCTCGGCCCCGGCCGAGGGTGCAAGCTGCTGCGGCGGAGGCTGCTGCGCCTAAGCATCGACCATCCATCACGGGGCATCGCCATTCAGGCGGTGCCCCGTTTTGCGTCTGTTGTGCCTGCGCTTGCGACCGTGACGAACGCGGCGAGCTCTGCCGCCATGGGCGCGGCCTCCCACTCGTGTTGGGCGCCCGGCATCCGTTTCTGCACGGCACCGGGGATTGCCGCGACGATGGCGTCGGCGGCGCTGAGCATGATTGGCAGGGTCTCCATGCCCACCATGACCTGCACGGGCACGCGGATGCCGGCGAACAGCTCGGCGTGCGGCCCGGACTCGGCCCAGGCCAGCGACTCGCCATCCGGGCGGAGGCTGCCGGCGTTGGCGACCATCGCCGCGAAGGTGGGGGACTGTCGCCACCCCGCGAGGTACTCCGGCGGGATGTCCTTCATGTAGTGCACGAGCGCGCCGTCGAGGTCGCCGGCCTCCAGCAGGCGGTCGACTTCCGCCGCCCATTCGCGGGCGCCGCCGTCCTGCGGACCGAGTGGTGCCTCCCACAGGGCAAGACCGGTGACCGGCAGGCCGCGGGCTGCGGCGGCCAGCGCGATCGAGCAGCCGGAGGAGTGGCCGCACAGCACGGCGCTGCCGCCGGCAACCTCGAGCAGCGCCGCCACGGCCGCGAGCTCTCTGTCGAGGTCGATGCGCCCTTCCACCGCGCTCTCGCCTCGACCGAGCCGGTCATAAACGATGGTCGTGATGCCCTGCGCGGCGGCAAGCTCCGCCGTCTCGGTGGTGACCGGATCCATCGCCCGGAACGGCCCGGCGCCGCTGATGAAGATGAGCGCGGGGCCTGTGCCGCGCCGGTCGTAGGCCACTCGATCGCCGCGGGCGGAGACGGTGAATTCGGTCATGGCGATGCACCTCGCGAAATCAAATTGAACAGCGCAGTTCTGACGAGAGTGAGACTAGGTTTCCGCAGGCCGCCCGTCAACGCAGGAGTGCCGTGGGTTAATGTGGATCCATGACTGTTCGCCTTGATCTCATTGGTTTCGTCGTCGCCGACATGGCCGCCTCGCTGGACTTTTATCGCAAGCTCGGGCTTGAGATCCCGGCAGGAGCTGAGAGCGAGGATCACGTCGAGCTGACGCTGCCCGGCGGCCTGCGTCTCGGCTGGGACACCATCGACGTCGTCAAGAGTTTCGACCCCGACTGGGTGGCGCCCGTCGGCGGCCACCGCATGGTTCCGGCGTTCCTCTGCGACTCGCCTGCCGAGCTGGATGCCCTGTTCAGCGAGCTCGTCGGTGACGGTGCCGTGGCGCACAAGGAACCCTGGGATGCGTTCTGGGGCCAGCGCTACGCGATCCTTCTGGACCCGGACGGCAACAGCGTCGAACTCTTCGCGCCGCTGCCCGAGTAGCGCGCCGCACGATACGCCTCCCCGTCCCGTGGCCTGAGGGGGCGTAGCGTCGCGCTTCTCTCTCGTTGGCCTGAGGGAGCTTGTGACCGAAGCCCTGAGCGGATCCGCGGAAGCCGCAGGCTCGCGCGCTGGCCGGGTCTCGATACGGCGCTGGCGCGCCTACTCGACCAACGAGTTGGGGAAGGCTAGTGACTGGTTGGCTCCGGGGCTTCGCTCGTTCCTCGCTCAGCCGACGTGGAGAGGTAGGGGCCGTCGCCCTCTCCCGTTGGCTAGAGGGAGCTTGCGACCGAAGCCCTGAGCGGATCCGCGTCACACGCTGACCGGGTCTCGATACGGCGCTGGCGCGCCTACTCGACCAACGGGTTGGCTCCGGGGCATCGCTCGTTCCTCGCTCAGCCGACGTGGAGAGGGGGAAGGGACGAGGCGCACTGCCCTCGCCGTTGGCTTGAGAGAGCTTGCGACCGAAGCCCTGAGCGGATCCGCGGAAGCCGCAGCCTGCGGCATCCGCTGCCCGCGCTGGCGCGCCTACTCGACCCCAGGAGAACGCGCGCTGTCGGGAGGCGTTCGGGGGATTGGGAGGCCGAAAAGGGGCCGAGCTGGCCTCCCGATGCGACGTTGGCCTCCCGAACGCGCTATGTGTTTGCGCGCCCGGGAAGCGCTACTCGGGCTCGCTGATGTCGGCCACGACCGCGCCGAAGGCCGCGATCAGCGCGTCGGCGTCGACGAATGCGCTGAAGCCGTGCGCTCCCGCGCCCATCGCGACGCGCTGGCCGACGATGCCGGAATCCGCGTACACCGGCCACTCGGTGCTGGAGCCGAGCGGCGTAATGGTGCCGCGTTCGTACCCCGTTGCGGCCAGCGCCTGCGCGGCGTCCGGCAGCTGCAGCTTGTTCACGCCGACCAAGGCGCGCAGCTTCGGCCAAGAGATCTTGCGGCCGCCGGGCACCAGTGCGAAAAGGAAGGAACCGTCGGCGCGCTTCACCACGAGCGTCTTGACGATGCCGGACGGCTCGATGCCGAGAAGTTCGGCCGCCTCGACCAGACTGCCGGCGGCCGGGCGCGTGATGATCTCGACGTCGAGGCTGCGCGCCGCGGCATCCGCCCGCACCCGGTCGGTTCCGACAAGTTCAGCGAAGGATGGCGTGCTCATCGCTCCACTGTATAGCGGAGGTGTGTGACGCCGCCCCGTCCTCGCTCAGCATCTGCTGCAGCCGCACGAGCTGCCCCTCCGGCAGCCGGGCGCGCGGGCCCGCTGGCATCGCCGTCGAGCGAGATCCGATGCAGGGGGATGACCCGCGCTGCGCCGCTCTGTGCCACGCGAGTCAATCTTGCCGAATATCTGGGAGAATTGAACGACATGTCTGCCTCCACTTCCCCCAACTCTGCGCTCAAGCCCGCACCGCGCCTCTCGATCGGACCGCTCGACCTCGACGTTCCCGTCGTGCTGGCGCCGATGGCCGGCATCACCAACACGGCCTTCCGCCGCCTCTGCCGCGAGTATGGCGCCGGCCTGTACGTGAGCGAGATGATCACCTCGCGTGCCCTCGTGGAGCGCACCCCCGAGTCGATGCGCCTGATCACGCACCACGAGAGCGAGACCACCCGCTCCATCCAGCTCTACGGCGTCGACCCGAAGACCGTGTCAGAGGCAGTGACCATGCTGGTGGCAGAGGACAGGGCCGATCACATCGACTTGAACTTCGGATGCCCGGTGCCGAAGGTCACCCGCAAGGGTGGCGGCGCGGCGCTTCCGTGGAAGCTCGAACTGTTCCGACAGATCGTGGAGGGCGCGGTGAAGGCAGCAGGCGACATCCCGTTGACGGTCAAGATGCGCAAGGGCATCGACCCCGACCACCTCACCTACCTCGAGGCGGCCAAGGCCGCTGAAGGCGCCGGCGTGGCCTCCATCGCGCTGCACGGCCGCACGGCGAGCGAGTTCTACTCCGGCCAGGCCGACTGGACCGCGATCGAGAAGCTGAAGAGCACGATCACGGGCACCCCCATCCTCGGCAACGGCGACATCTGGTCGGCCGCCGACGCCCTGCGCATGATGGACGAGACCGGCTGCGACGGCGTCGTCGTCGGCCGCGGCTGCCTCGGCCGCCCCTGGCTGTTCGGCGACCTCGCCGCCGCCTTCCGCGGTGAGAGCACCCGGCACGAGCCAACACTCGGCCAGGTGGCCGAGGCGTTCCGTCGCCACGCCGAGCTTCTCGTCGAGTTTTTCGAAGACGAGGACCGCGGATGCCGCGACATCCGCAAGCACGTCGCCTGGTACTTCAAGGGCTACCCGGTCGGCGGCGAGCTGCGCGCCAAGATGGCGACCGTGCAGTCGCTGCAGTCACTGGACGACCTGCTCGGCACGCTGGACTGGGACCTGCCGTACCCCGGCGAGGCCGTCGAGGGCCCCCGCGGCCGCGCCGGCACCCCGAAGAAGCCCGCGCTGCCCGAGAACTGGCTGGCGTCGCGCGACCTCGACGGCGTCGAGCGCAACAATCTGACCGAGGGCGAGGGTGACACCAGTGGCGGTTGAGCACCCCTTCGGCAACAGCCTGTTCGGCGGCTATGACGACTTCGACGCCGAGCGTTGGCTGCCCGAGGAGCACTCCTCGCGCCGCAGCGACTTCGCCCGTGACCGCGCCCGGCTGCTTCACTCCAGCGCCCTGCGACGGCTGGCCGCCAAGACGCAGGTGCTCAGCCCGGCCGCCGGCCTCGACTTCGCCCGCAACCGACTGACGCACTCGCTCGAGGTCGCGCAGGTCGGCCGCGAGTTGGCCACCAGCCTGGGCTTGGACCCGGATGTCGTCGACACCGCCTGCCTCGCCCACGACCTCGGCCACCCGCCGTTCGGCCACAACGGCGAAAAGGCCCTCAACGTGTGGGCCGACGACGTCGGCGGCTTCGAGGGCAATGCCCAGACACTGCGCCTGCTCACTCGGTTGGAGCCGAAGGTGTTCGGTCCGGACGGCCAGAGCTACGGCCTCAACCTCACCCGCGCCAGCCTCGACGCCAGCTGCAAGTACCCGTGGCCAGACACCAGCTCCGTCGCCGACCCGAGTGGCCGCGCGAAGTTCGGCTTTTACAAGGACGACATCGCCGTCTTCAACTGGATGCGCGCAGGCGCGCCGGAACGCCGTCTCTCGATCGAGGCCCAGGTGATGGACCTCTCCGACGACATCGGCTACTCGGTGCACGACTTCGAGGACGCCATCGTCAACGGCTACATCGACGTCGCCGCCCTCGGCGACCGGGTCGACCACGACGCCCTCGTCACATCGATGTACGAGTGGATCGGCGGCGCACACACCCACGACGAGCTCATCGCCGCCTTCGACCGGCTCGACTCCCTCGACGGCTGGCCGAGCACCTGGGACGGCAGCCGGCGCGACCAGGGGCGCCTGAAGAACCTGACCAGCCAGCTGATCGGCCGGTTCGCGCAGGCGGCGACCGAGGCGACCCGCTCCGCGTTCCCGCTGGCCAGCTTGATCCGCTTTGACGCCGACGTCATCGTGCCGCGGGAGATCCAGGCCGAGATCGCCGTGCTCAAGGGCATCGTCGCCGCCTTCGTGATGTCGCACAACGCCCGCCAGCCGATCTACGCCGAGCAGCGCGAGGTGCTGACCGAGCTGGCGACCGTGCTGCATGAGAGTGGCGAGGAGCACCTCGACCCCGGCTTCGCCGAGGATTGGCGCGCGGCATCCGACGACGCCGCCCGCAAGCGGGTCGTCGTCGACCAGGTCGCCAGCCTCACCGACCAGTCGGCACTGGCCTGGCACGAGCGGCTGGTGCGGTCGGCCTAGCCGACCTACTTCGCCGTGTAGACGCTGACCCCGCCGAGCACGGTTTCCAGAACCGGGATGTCGGCGATCGAGCCGGCGCTCAGGTCGGCGGCCAGCGGTGAGCGGGCCAGCACGACCAGGTCGGCGAGCTTGCCCGGCGTGATCGAGCCGACCTCGTGGTCGGAGAACAGCTGGTAGGCGCTGTCGATGGTCTCGGCCCGCAGCGCCTGCTCGACGCCGATGCGCTGTTCCGGCGCGAGGACGCGGCCCGAACGGCTGCGCCTGGTCGCCGCGATCTCGATGTTGCGCAGCGGCTCCGGGGGTGTCACCTGCCCGTCATTGTGGAACGAGATGCGCATCCCGGATGCCGTGGCCGAGCCGGCCGCGGCCCACACGGCGCCGTGCTCCGGTCCGAACAGGTCGTCGACGAGCACGTCGCCCCAGTAGTACAGGTGGTCGACGAAGAGGCTGGCGGTGATGCCGAGGGCGGCCGCCCGCTCGAACTGGGCGGCCGTCATCGAGCCGACGTGCTCCAGGCGTAGCCGGTGATCAGGCCGAGGGTGTTTCTGCAGCAGCGCCTCCCACTGGTCGAGCACCATGTCGACGGCGTCGTCGCCGTGCACATGGCAGGCCAGCTGCCAGCCCGCCGCGAAGTACGCCTCGGAGATCTCGGCCACCTGCTCCGGCGTGTAGTTGGCGTGGCCGCGGTGGCCGGGCTCGAGCCCGAGCGCGCGGGTCGCCGCCGTGTCGAGGTAGGGGAAGCTTGTGGCGATGTTGCCCACCCAGGGCGAGCCGTCGGCCCACAGTTTGATGCCGACCCGGCGCACCAGCTCGTCGCCGTCGCCGGGATGGGCCGCGCTCCGCCGGGTGGCGTCGGACATCTCGTAGAGCCGCAGCCGCGCGGTCACAGCGCCCTGCGCGCGCGCCGCCTCGATGGCGGGGCCGCTGGACGCGGCGTAGCCGAGCTCGCCGGTCGTGGTGATTCCTGCGGCGTTCAGCCGTCGGAACTCGGCCCGCAGCGTCTCCACGAACTCGGCCGGCGGCGTCGCCAGCGCCGGCCCGAAGATCATGCTGACGGCGCCGGTCTCCGCGGCCGTGCCGTCGAGTTCGCCAGCGGCATCGTGGCCGAAGGAGGCGCCGACTGGGTCGGGGGTGTCCCGCGTGACGCTGGCGGCGCGGGCGGCCGCGGTGTTGAAGTAAGCGGTGTGCCCGGAGTTGTGCAGGATGGCGAGGGGGCGTTCGGGTGAGAGCTCGTTCAGCCAGCCCAGCGTCGGCTCCGGCAGCCCGGTCTGCAGCAGCGAGTCCCAGCCGTTGGCGTAGACGCCGGCCGGGTTCGCCTCGGCGATCGCGCTTTGCAGGCGCTCCAGCACGCCGGCCGCATCCGGCACGACGACGGGGCGGATGTCGACGACGCCCGGCCCGAGCACCACCGCCTCGGAGAGCGGGTGGCCGTGCGCCTCGACGAAGCCGGGCAGCAGCACCGCCTCGCCCAGCTCGGTCACGACCGTCTCCGGCCCGACCAGCGCCTCCACCTCGGCCCGGGCGCCGACGGCGACGATGCGCCCGGCCTGGATGGCGACGGCCTCGGCATCCGGCACCTCGTCATCCATGGTGAGCACGGTTCCGAAGAACACGCGGTCGGCGAAGGGGGCGGAGAAGTCGGCGGCGACAGTCATGCGGTCAGTCTAGGGATGCTTGCGCCGGTGCGCGCCAGGAACTACCTTGGTACAAACTTGACACATAATCGGAGGGCCGGGATGCCGTTTGTCTGGGGATTGATCGGCTTCATGGCCGCCGGACTCATCGGCATCGCGATGTACCGGTCCAGTCCCGCGCGGCGCCGCGGGCACGTCGACGCGCTGATCCTGCGGCTGGACATCCCGGTGACCGATCGCATCATCGGCCTGATCGACCGACGCTTCCGCGATGAGACCGTGGGTGTCACCGTCGGTGGGCTCACCGCTCTGGCGCTCGGCAGCGCTGCCCTCCTCGCGACCGGCGGACAGCTACCGGGCGGGTCCAGCGGATACCTGCCGCCCCTGCTGGTTTTCGCGGCGATGGCGATCGGCGGGGCGGTTGCGGCCGTGCGCCCGTTCGCCGCCCCGGCGGCACCGGGTGTCCGGGTCGCGCGCGCGGTGACCCCCCGGCTCTCCGACTACCTGAACCCGGCGTGGGTGTGGTGCGGGGTCGGCCTGACGGTGTTCGCGCTGGGTGCCGCCCTGGTGGCGGCGCTCGGCGTCGGCTCCGGTGCCGGGGCGTCGTGGGCGCCGGTGCTGCCCCTCTCGGCGGTGTTCGGCGCAGCTGCCAGCTGTGTCGTTGCCCTGCTCGTCGTCGTCGTGCTGAGCCGCCGCCTGCTGGCGGCGCCGCAGCCGGCCGGCAGCGAGGAGGAACTGCGCTGGGATGACGCGTTGCGCGGCATCGCGCTGCATGCGCTGTGGCTCTGCCCGGTGGCGCTCGGGTTGGCGGCATCCGTCATCGCCCTGGACTGGCTGCTGCCGTACTCGCCGGCCAACCACTGGCTCTTCGCGGTCCTCGGCGTACTGCCGATCGCCCTGTTCGGGCTGCGGCTCAGCCGGCGCAGCGAGCGCCGGCTGTGGCCGCACGCGCGCGGCAACACCGAGCTGCCAGAGCCCGTGCCGTACGGCTCGTGATGCTGCAGATCGACCCCAGTGGCGCAAGCGCCCCGTTCGAGCAGTTGCGAGAGCAACTCGCCGCGGCGATCAGCACGGGCGAGCTGGCACCGGGCACCCGCCTGCCCACCGTGCGCCGACTGGCCGGCGACCTGGGGCTCGCCCCGAACACCGTCGCGCGCAGCTTTCGCGCCCTCGAGTCCGACGGGCTGATCGAGACCAGGGGGCGGCTCGGCAGCTTCGTCGCCGAGCGGGGAGATGCCGTGGAGCGGGCGGCACGGCAGGCCGCGCGGGACTACCTGGAGCGGATGCGGGAGCTCGGGGTACCAGCCGACGCCGCCGCGGAGTACGTGCGGCGCGCGGCCGCCCGCTAGCCCCCGCCGCCACCCACGAGATGGGGAGGCCGACGGGAGATGCGGAGGCAGTTTCCGGCCGGAAATCGCCTCCCGATCCGCCGAATGCCGTCCGATCCGTTTCGCGCACTTGTGCACAAGGGGCCCTCGGAGGGCGTCTGTCCACACGGCGCGCCCCGGCCCGAAGCGTGCGGATGCCGGCGCGCAGACTGGCCGCATGTCCCTCACGCACTGGCTGGCCGCACGCGACGGCATCGCCCACACGCAGCAAGCACTCCGCGCCGGGTTCACCCGGTACGCCATCCGCGCCGCGGTCGACGCGGCCGTGATCGGGCGGGTGCGCCGCGATTGGATTGCGCTCCCGGACGCCCCGCCTGAGTTGCGTGCCGCGGCCGAGCTGGGCGGTCGCCTCGCCTGCCTCAGCGCGGTGAAACGGCTGGGCCTCTGGCACCTCGCCGACGGCCAGGAGCATTTCAGCGCCGCCCACGGTTCCGGCCACACCGCAGTCGGGCCCGGTCAGCGCATGCACTGGAGCATCGGCCCCGTCGCGCTCTCCCGCCACGCGCTCGTCGAGCCCGTCGAGAACGCGCTCGTGCACGTCGCCGAGTGTCAACCGTTCGAGAACGCCCTCGCGGTGTGGGACTCGGCCCTGAACTCGAAGCTTGTCACGCCGCACCACCTCGGACGACTCCAGCTCAGGACGCGCGCAGCCCGAGCCGTGCGCCAGGCGATGTCCGGCCTCTCCGACTCCGGCATCGAGACGATTCCGATCACCAGACTGGGGGCGCTCGGCATCCGGGTTCGGCAGCAAGTCGCCATCGCCGGGCACCGGGTCGACGGCCTGATCGGCGAGCGGCTCGTGCTGCAGATCGACGGATTCGCACACCACTCAACGGCCGCGCAGCGAGGTGCAGATATCGCGCATGACCGAGCGCTGACGTTGCTCGGTTACACCGTGCTGCGCGTCGACTACCGCCAGGTGCTCTTCGGCTGGGCACAGGTCGAGGCCGACATCCTGCGCGCAATTGCCCAAGGGTTGCACGAGGTGCGCTGACGCGCAGCTGTGGTGCCGCCCGATTCGGAGGCCGAAGGACGATCGGGAGGCAACTTCCGGCCGAAAGTTGCCTCCCGATCCGCGTTCTGCCTCCCGATCCGACACGGGAAGGCGGGGCGGCGCGCTGCGGCGCCAGACGGCCTCTGAGTGGCCCCCGCTCGCCTAGGATTGAACAATGGCCGGACGAATTCGACAAGCAGACGTTGAAGAGGTCAAGGCGCGCACAAACATCGCCGACGTGGTGGGGGAGTACGTCACCCTGAAGTCCGCCGGCGTGGGCTCCATGAAGGGCCTCTGCCCGTTCCACGACGAGCGCAGCCCCAGCTTCCACGTGCGCCCGCAGGTCGGTTTCTACCACTGCTTCGGCTGCGGCGAGTCTGGCGACGTCTACTCGTTCCTGCAGAAGATGGACCACGTCACCTTCGCCGAGTCGGTCGAGCGCCTCGCCGCCCGCGTCGGCCTCGAACTGCACTACGAAGACGGCGGGGCTGCGACCGACCACGGCAACCGTGCCCGGCTTCTCGCAGCCAACCAGGCTGCAGCCGACTTCTTCACCGAGCAGCTCGGCACCCCCGGCGCCGACCCGGGCCGCCGCTTCCTCGGTGAGCGCGGCTTCGACGCCCTCGCGGCCGAGCGCTTCGGCATCGGCTACGCCCCGAAGAGCTGGGACGAGCTGACCAACCATCTGCGCGGCCGCGGCTTCAGCACGGAGGAACTCACCATCGCCGGCCTGGTCTCGAGCCGTGAGGGCTCCAGCGGCGTCTACGATCGCTTCCGCGGCCGCCTCGTCTGGCCGATTCGCGACATCACCGGCCAGACCGTCGGCTTCGGCGCGCGCAAGCTGCTCGACGACGACAAGGGCCCGAAGTACCTGAACACCCCCGAGACACCGGTCTACCACAAGAGCCAGGTGCTCTACGGGCTTGATCTGGCCAAGCGTGACATCTCGCGCAGCCGGCAGGTCGTCGTCGTCGAGGGCTACACCGACGTGATGGCCTGCCACCTGGCCGGCGTCACGACCGCCGTCGCCACCTGTGGAACCGCCTTCGGAGTCGACCACATCAAGGTGCTGCGCCGGGTGCTCGGCGACTCAGCCGGCGTCGGCGAGGTCGTGTTCACCTTCGACCCGGATGCCGCAGGCCAGAAGGCCGCGATGCGCGCGTTCAGCGAAGAGCAGCGCTTCTCCGCCCAGACCTACGTCGCCGTCGCGCCCGACGGCCTGGACCCGTGCGACTTGCGCCTGCACAAGGGCGACGCGGCCGTGCGCGCGATCATCGACGCGAAGAAGCCGATGTTCGAGTTCATGATCAAGCAGCTGCTCTCCCAGTTCAACCTCGACACCGTCGAGGGCCGCGTCGGAGCCCTGCGCGCCGGCGCCCCGATCGTGGCCGACATCCGTGACCCTGCGATCCGGCCCGGCTACACCCGAGAGCTGGCCCGGCTGCTCGGCATGGAGCTGCACGAGGTGACCCGCGCCGTGTCGGCGGCCAGCGGGCGCGCCCAGCGCGAGAGCGCGGCGTCCACGAGGCAGCCCGAGCCCGCCGAGGCGCAGGCCGCCGCGGATGCCAGGCCGTACTCGATCACAGACCTGCCCGGCGATCCGGCCACCCGCCTGGAGCGGGACGCCCTGATGGCGATGCTGCAGCACCCCGCCCTGGCCGGTCGGCCGCTGCTCGGCCGTGCCACGCAGTGCAGTGTGACGAACCCGTCGCTCGCCATCGTCTGCGACGCCATGGCCGCCGCGCTGGTGCGCTTCGACGAGGGCCAGCCGCTCGAGACCGCCAGCTGGGCCGGCGCCGTGCTGGCCGAGTTGCCGGAGGGCGTCGTGCCGCTCGCGCAGCAGCTGCTGGTCGCGCCGATCCCCGAGCGCAGCGAGCGTGAGCTCACCGTGTACGTGCGCGGCATCATCATCTCGTTGATCGACCGCGACCTGTTGCGGCACAAGGCCGAGCTGCTCGGCCGCCTGCAGCGCAACGACCCGGCCGACCGCGAGACGTCCGTGACCCTGCAGCGCGCCCTGATGGCCATCGACGCAGAGCGCAACGCCCTCCGCGCCGAATAGTTGCGGCCGGGTCCCTTCCGCGCCTGAAATGTGCGCGGCCCCCAGCCCTCCGTGCGTCGATGGTTTCGGCTCGGTAAAGAATTGCGACACACCCGCCAACCGGGCCGGTTCCTGTGCTAAATCTTGTGCAGCACGCTGCACCGACGAGGCTTGTTCACTTTCGGTGCAGATCATTCCGCACCAGGAAGAGGAGAGGCACATGACATCCGCATCCACGAACGGCAAACGCGTTCTCGCCGCCGCCGCACTGGGCACAGCGACCGCGCTGGTGCTGGTCGGCTGCTCGGCCGGCGGGGGAGGCAGCAACACCTCGTCGCCCGGCGCCAGCGGCACCATCACGATCGGCACCACAGAGCAGGTCACCAAGCTTGACCCTGCCGGCTCTTACGACAACGGCTCCTTCGCCGTGATGAACCAGATCTACCCGTTCCTGATGAACACCCCTACGGCAGCCCGGACGTGCAGCCCGACATCGCCGAGTCGGCGTCGTTCACCGCCCCGACCGAGTACACGGTCAAGCTGAAGCCGGGCCTCAAGTTCGCCAACGGCCACGACCTCACCTCCTCCGACGTCAAGTTCACCTTCGACCGCCAGCTGAAGATCAACGACGCCAACGGGCCGGCATCCCTGCTCTACAACCTGGACAGCACCTCGGCGCCCGACGACACCACCGTGGTGTTCAAGCTGAAGCTCGCCAACGACCAGATCTTCCCCCAGATCCTCTCCAGCCCCGCCGGGCCGATCATCGACGAAGAGGTGTTCTCCGCCGACGCGCTCACCACCGATGACGAGATCATCGCGGGTAAGCCCTACGCCGGCCAGTACTCAATCGTCAGCTACGACTTCAACAACCTCATCTCCTACAAGGCCAACCCCGACTACAAGGGGCTGCTGGGGGCGCCGAAAACCGACGTCGTCAACGTCAAGTACTACACCGACGCCTCGAACCTGAAGCTCTCGGTGCAGGAGGGCGACATCGACGTGGCGTTCCGCAGCCTCTCCGCCACCGACATCGAGGACCTGCGCACCAAGCACAGCGACAAGGTCAAGGTCGTCGACGGCCCCGGCGGCGAGATCTCCTACATCGTGTTCAACTTCAACACGCAGCCTTTCGGCGCGACCACCTCTGAGGCCGACCCGGCCAAGGCCCTCGCCGTGCGGCAGGCCATGGCCGACCTCGTCGACCGCCAGGAGATCGCGACGCAGGTGTTCAAAGACACCTACACCCCGCTCTACTCCTACGTGCCGACCGGCCTGACCGGCGCCATCGAACCGCTCAAGACGCTCTACGGAGACGGCAACGGCGCCCCGGATGCCGACAAGGCCAAGGCCACGCTGGCCGCTGCAGGGGTGACCACCCCGGTCACGCTCGACCTGCAGTACGTCTCTGAGCGTTACGGGCCGTCCTGGGGCGACGCGTACGCCCTGATCAAGGACCAGCTGGAGTCGACCGGGCTGTTCAAGATCAACCTGCAGTCCACCGAGTGGGTGCAGTACTCCAAGGACCGTGTCGCCGACCTGTTCCCGGCCTACCAGCTCGGCTGGTTCCCGGACTACTCGGACGCCGACAACTACCTGACGCCGTTCTTCCTGAAGGACAACTTCCTGGCCAACCACTACGACAACCCCGAGGTCAACAACCTGATCCTCGAGCAGGCTGTTACCCCCGACCACGCGGCCCGCACGGCGCTGATCGAGGAGATCCAGACGAAGGTGGCCGCCGACCTGTCGACGCTGCCCATCCTGCAGGGTTCCCAGGTGGCCGTGGTCGGAAACAACGTCACCGGCGCCGAGCAGGCGCTCGACCCGTCGTTCAAGTTCCGTTACGCGGTCTTCGCAAAGAACTAGGAATCGGCCGGAGCACATCTCCCGCAGACCACGGAGGCGACTCGCAGCTGAGTCGCCTCCGTGGCCATCCCGACCGTTAGGCAGGCATGAGTCAGGCAACGCTGCAGCAACCGGCCGAGTCGGGGCCGCCGCCCGCGAAACCCGCCCCCAAGGCGGAACGCGGCCACGGCAGCCTCGGTAGCTACCTGGTGATCAGGTTCCTGCTGATCTTCCCCACCATCTTCATCCTCGTCAGCACGGTGTTCGTGTTGATGCGCAGCACAGGTGACCCGATCACGGCGTCGCTCGGCGGCAAGTTGGGCCCGGCACAACTCGCCGAGCGCATCCACGCGGCCGGCTACGACCGGCCGCTCATCGTGCAGTACTTCGAGTACCTCGGCCAGATCTTCACTGGCGACTTCGGCACGACCGTCAGCAGCAATCGGCCGGTGATCGACATCCTGCTCCAGTACGGAGCCGCCACAGCCGAACTCGCGTTCTACGCGTTGCTCGTGGCATTCGTCGTCGGTATCCCGCTCGGCATGGTCGCCGCCTACTTCCGCGACAAGGCCCCGGATGCCACCTTCCGCGTCGCCGCGATCCTCTGGTACGCGATCCCCGTCTTCTTTGCTGGGCTCATGCTCAAGCTGGTGTTCTCGGTCTGGCTGGGCTGGCTGCCTGTGGCCGGCCGCGCCTCCACCGGCGCAGAGCTGCAGATGCAGTTGCTGCCGAACAAGACCGGTTTCTACACGATCGACGCCATCATGACGGGCGACCCGGCCGTGCTGGGCGACGTGCTCCAGCATGCCGTGCTGCCCGGCCTCGCACTCGGCCTGCTCACCGCCGGCATCTTCCTGCGCCTCGTGCGCACCAACGTCATCGGCACGCTCTCCTCCGAGTACGTCGACGCGGCCAGATCGCGCGGCGTCAGCGAGTTGCGCCTCGTGCGCAAGCACGCCTACCGGCCTGCGCTCATCCCCATCATCACCGTCATCGGCCTGCAGATCGCCCTGCTGCTGGCCGGCGCGGTGCTCACCGAGAAGACCTTCGAGTGGAAGGGCCTCGGCTTCATGCTCACCCAGTTCCTACAGGCGCGCGACTTCGTGGCGGTGCAGGGCATCGTCGTGCTGTTGGCCGTGATCGTCGCGATCACCAACTTCATCGTCGACGTCATCGCCGCGCTGATCGACCCGCGAGTGAGGTACTGAGATGCGCGAGTTCTGGGGCCGGCTGCCGGTCATCCACCAGCTCCGGCAGAGTGTCGGGCTGCAGCGCGGCATGCTCGTGGCCGGCCTCGTCATCACCGGCATCTTCCTGCTGACCGCCCTACTCGCCCCGTGGCTCGCGCCCTACGGGTTCGGCCAGCTGCGCGCTGACGGGGTCGCGTTCGGGGCACAGCAGCCGCCGTCATCCGCCCACCCACTCGGCACCACCGTCGGTGGCTACGACGTGCTCTCCCGGGTGATCTGGGGCGCACAGACGGCGATCTTCGTCATCGTGGTCGCGGTGTTGCTGTCGATCTTCGCCGGCGTGCTGCTCGGCCTCGTTTCCGGCTACTTCGGCGGCTGGCTCGACCGGATGCTCGTGGTCGTGTGCGACGCCATCTACGCGTTCCCGTCGCTGCTGCTCGCGATCGTCATGTCGATCGTCATCTCCGGTGGCGAGTCCAACCTGGTCGGCGGCGTGCTGGCCGCGGCCATCTCCATCACGGTCGTGTTCATCCCGCAGTACTTCCGCGTCATCCGGGCCGAGACCGTGCGCATCAAGTCAGAGGCCTACGTGGAATCCGCCAAGGTGCTCGGAGCGTCCAGCTCACGCATCATGTTCCGGCACGTGCTGCGGAACGCGACACGCACGCTGCCGCTGATCTTCACGCTGAACTCCTCCGAGGCGATCCTCACCCTGGCCGGCCTCGGCTTCCTCGGCTTCGGCATCGAGCCGACCTCGGCGGCGGAATGGGGCTACGACCTGAACAAGTCGCTCTCGGACGTGACGAGCGGCATCTGGTGGACGGCGCTGTTCCCCGGCCTGGCCATCGTGCTCGTCGTGCTCGGCATCACCCTGGTCGGTGAGAGCCTGAACGACCTCGCCGACCCGCGCCTGCGCGGTCGCCGCGCGGCCGACCAGTCGCCGGGAACCGTCGCCGAGACATCCGTCGTGCCCGGCGGCACGCTCACTGCAGGGCCGGGCGGGCTGAGTGGGCTGGAGCCCACCGCCATGCGCGGCGACGAGGGAATGGAGGGCACGGCATGAGGGACTCCGTCGTCAGCATCGAGAACCTGGCCGTCAGCTTCGCAACGGATGCCGGCGTCGTGCGCGCCGTCGACGGCGTCAGCCTCGCCGTCGCCCGGGGCGAGGTTCTCGCCATCGTGGGGGAGTCCGGCAGCGGCAAGACGGTGACGGCGAAGACGATTCTCGGACTGTTGCCGGAGACCGCGACGGCCCACGGCGCCATCTACCTCGGCACCCGCGACGGCAGCGGCGAGAGCAACGTGATCGCGCTCGACAAGCGCCAGCTGCGCGCGGTGCGCGGCCGGGACGTCGCCATGGTGTTCCAGGAGCCCTCGACGGCGCTGAACCCCGTCTACACGGTCGGCTGGCAGATCGCGGAGGGGCTCAACGCCCACGGCACGTACAGCAAGCGGCAGGCCAGGGCGAAGGCCATCGACATCCTCGGCCGGGTAGGTATCCCCGACCCGGAGACCCGGGTCGACTACTACCCGCACCAGTTCTCCGGCGGCCAGAAACAGCGCGTCGTGATCGCGATGGCGCTCGTGCTGGACCCGGGGCTGATCGTCGCCGATGAGCCGACGACGGCCCTCGACGTGACGGTGCAGGCCGAGATCCTCGACCTGCTGCGCCGCTGCCGCGACGAGTTCGGCACCGCCATCGTGCTGATCACCCACAACATGGGCGTCGTCGCCGATCTAGCCGACCGAGTCGCCGTGATGTACGACGGCAAGGTCGTCGAGCAGGCCGACGCCGTCACCTTGTTCAGCAACCCGCAGGACGACTACACCAAGCGCCTGCTCGCCGCCGTTCCGCACGTCGGCCAGGGCACCGTGCACGCCGCACGGCGGGCAGAGGGCCGCACGATCGAGTGGGCTGCGCAGAAGCCCGTCGTGCGCGCTGAGGACCTGCGTATCGAGTACCCGGGTCGGCTCGGACGAGCCGGCTTCGTCGCCGTTGACGGGGTCACCCTGGAGATCCGCGCCGGTGAGGTGCTCGGTCTGGTGGGGGAGAGCGGATCAGGCAAGACCACGATCGGGCGGGCCATCGCCGGCCTCACCCGCGTCACCGGCGGCTCGCTCTCCGTGCTCGGGCAAGAGATGCGGGGCATGAAGGAGCGTCACTTCAAGCCCGTCCGCAGTGACATCGGTTTCGTTTTCCAAGACCCGGCGACGAGCTTCAACCCGCTGCTCACCATCGCCGATTGCGTGGCAGAGCCGCTCGTCATCCACCACTACGCGGCCTCGCCGGCCGACGCCAGGGCCCGCGTCGACGAGCTGCTGGAGGCGGTGCAGCTGCCCCGCTCCTACGGGGACCGTTACCCGCACGAGCTCTCCGGCGGTCAGCGCCAGCGAGCCAGCCTGGCCCGCGCCCTCGCGCTGAAGCCGTCGCTGCTGATCGCCGACGAGCCCACCTCCGCGCTCGACGTGTCGGTGCAGGCGCGGGTGCTCGAGCTCTTCGCCGAGCTGCAGAAAGAGTTCGGCTTCGCCGCCCTGTTCATCAGCCACGACCTCGCCGTCGTCGACATCGTCGCCGACCGGATCGCCGTGCTGTACAAGGGCAAGCTGGTCGAAGAGGGCACAGGCCTGGAGGTGCTCGGGGCGCCCCGGCATCCGTACACGCAACGTCTGCTCGCCTCGCTGCCCGTGCCCAACCCGCAGGAGCAGGCCGAGCGGCGTGCAGCGCTGGCCCGGCTGAGTGGGGCAGACTAAGGAGCATGGCTGGCACCGTGGCGCACAGATTCCCGATCGTGACGAGCGATCTGACGATCGAGTACCCGCCGCATGGGGCCAGCCCCGCCCATGTTGCCGTGCGCGGGCTCACGTTGCGCGTCGCGCCCGGCGAGGTGCTCGGCCTGTTGGGCGAGAGCGGTTCGGGCAAGAGCACCATCGCCCGGGTGCTCTCGACCCTCTCTGTGGAGCCGGGGCCGGACCTGCGTCCCGTCATCACCGGCGGTGACGCCCTGGTGTTCGGAGTGCCGTTGCGCGGCCTCAGCCGCCGCAAGGCGGCCAAACTGGGCTTCAACATCGGCTTCCTGGCCCAGGATGCCGGCTCGACGCTTGAGTCGACGTCGACGGTGGCCGAGCTCGTCGCCGAGCCGATCCTGCTGCGCGACCGGCACTTCGACCGGCGCGAGCTGGAGGGCCTGGTGGTGACGATGATCGACGCTGTGCGGCTGCCACTCAGCATCCTCGGCCGCTATCCCTACGAACTGAGCAGCGGGCAGCGGCAACGCGTCGCCCTGGCCCGCGCGCTGATCCTCGAGCCGACGCTGCTCATCGCCGATGAGCCCACCGCCGGCGTCGACGTCACGGTGCGCGCAGCCATCACCGAACTCTTCGCCGAACTGCAGCGGGAGCGCGCCTTCACCGCGCTCGTGATCAGCCACGACGTGGCCGTGCTGCGCGCCGTCGCCGACCGCATCGCGATCCTCTACCAGGGCGTGTTGGTGGGGCTCGGCACGATTGACGAGGTCTTCGACGACCCCAGCCACCCCTATGTGGCTCGACTCGCAGAGAGCTTCCACGATGCCCACTAGGCCAGAGACCATCGAATTCATCGAAGACCAGCTCGCCGGCCTGGCGATCCGCACGGCGAAGATGTTCGGCGAGTATGGCATCTACTGCGACGAGAAGATCGTCGGCCTGATCTGCGACGACGCGCTTTTCATCAAGCCATCGGATGCCGCAACGGAGCTGTTCGACCGCACGGAGCTGGCCCCGCCCTACCCGGGCGCCAAGCCCTATCGAATGGTGTCGGGCGATGCTCTGGAGGATCGGGACTGGTTGGCCCGGGCGATCCAGGCGACCGCCGACGCATTGCCGATGCCGGCTCCGAAGAAGCCACGCCCAGCCAGGGGCAGCAAATGAGCCTCGGCCAGCAGCCCCGGCACCGCGCGGTGCTCGGCGAGCCGACGGTCGCCCTGGCCAACGCGCAGCGCCCCGCCCCCGGGCCGATTGCCGTGCTGCCGGAGCCGGATGCCGTCTTCGCGGCCGCCGTCGAATCCGGCGGCGGCACCGTCGCCCCGCTCGGGCCCGACACCCGGGGCATCGTCTGGCTCGACTACCGCCGGGCAAGCGAACTCGCCACCGTGTTACGCGAGAACCCGCAGATCGGCTGGGTGCAGCTGCCCTGGGCCGGCGTCGACGGCTTCGCAGAGGTGATGCGGTCCGAACACCGCGACGGCCTGTTGTGGACGAGCGCCAAGGGCGCATACGCCCAACCGGTCGCCGAGCACGCCCTCGCCCTCAGCCTCGCCCTGCTGCGCTTCCTGCCCCGCCGGATCAGGGCCACCTCCTGGGACGACCGGCCAGACGGCGTCTCGCTGTTCGGCCTGCGCGTCGTCATCGTCGGCGCTGGCGGCATCGCGATCGAGCTGCTCCGGCTGTTGCAGCCCTTCCGTGCGCACGTGACGATCGTGCGGCGGAGCGGCGAGCCGCTGCCGGGGGCGGACGCCACGGTGCCCAGCGAGGCGCTGCACAGGGTGCTGCCGCACGCCGACCTCGTTGTCGTGGCCGCCGCTCTCACCGGAGCCACCCTCGGCCTGTTCGGTGCCCGTGAGTTCGAACTCATGCCCGAAACCGCATATTTCGTGAACGTGGCACGCGGTGGCGTGGTCGTCACCGACGATCTCGTGCACGCGCTGCACCGGCACACCATCGCCGGCGCGGCGGTCGATGTCACGGTGCCCGAGCCATTGCCGGATGGGCATCCACTGTGGAGCGCCCCCAATGTCATCGTCACGCCGCACATGGCCGACACGCCGACGATGACCGCGCCGTTGCTGGCCGAGCGCATCCGTCTGAACGTGCAGGCGTTCCTCGGCGACGCCCGTTTTGTCGGGGTCGTCGACCCCGAACGCGGCTACTGACCGGCGCGGCGGCGCGCCCGGCGCGACACTCCCGGGTGCACCGGATTTGGTAGTTCTGAATCCTTTGCTAAAGTAGCTACGCAGCGTTCAACGCCGCAAAACAGAAACACAGCAACAGAAACACAAGCAGCACAGTAACTCCCTAATCCTCGATAGCTCAATTGGCAGAGCAGTCGGCTGTTAACCGACAGGTTCTTGGTTCGAGTCCAAGTCGGGGAGCGAAAGGCCACCAAGGGCTCCACCCCTGGTGGCCTTTTTTGTGCCCCCGTATTTTTTCTGCGTCTGTGTTCTCGGGCGAACGGTGCTTTGTCATTTCGCGCAGGAAGCCTCGCTACGATCTGAACATGGCGCAGGCATACGGCGAGGACGGCAGGAACGGCGCCTGGCGCGGTGCGCCGCGGGGTGGCCGCTGGATCCCGGTCGTGATCTCGCTCGTGGTGCAGACGGTCATCGCGCTCATCCTGCTCTCCGGCGCCTGGCGGCCGGTCGAGCTCGCCGCCGTTGCGGCCGCAATGCTCGGCTCGCTCACACTGCTCTGGCTCGGCCGGCATCCGGGCCCCGCCCTCGTCGGTATCGCCGTGCTGACGCTGCCCGTGATCGTGCTCACCACGCTCCCCGTTGCCGTCGCCCTGCCGCTGGCTTTCGCCGTGGTCGCCGCCACGGCGCTCGGCGCCAGGGGTTGGGTGTGGGGCACTGTCGGCGGCGCACTGCTGCTCGGGGTTGTGCTCGGTTTCGCCATCGCGCCCAGCCCACGCGACCTGGTGCGGCCGCTCGTCGTGCTGCTGGTGCTCAGCGTGCTCGTCGGCATCGGCGAGGCAGTGCGCAACCGCCGCGAACGATTCGCCGAGTACCGGGTCGAGGCGGCCCGTCGCCGGCAGGGCGAGGCGGAGCGGGAGCGGGTGCGGATCGCCCGCGAGCTGCACGACGTGCTCGCCCACTCGCTCTCCTCGATCAACGTGCAGGCCGGCGTCGGCCTGCACCTGATCGACGAGCAGCCGGAGAAGGCGGCAGAGGCGCTGGCGAACATCAAACAGACCAGCAAGGCGGCTCTGGAAGAGGTGCGCGGAGTTCTGGGCTTCCTGCGCGGCGCCGTGGACGAGCCGGAGGCCGACCAGCGCATGCCGCAACCGCAACTGGCGCGGCTGCCCGCGCTGCTCGACTCCTTCGCCGCCATCGGCCTGCCCGTGACCGTGACCGGTACGCCACCGGAGGGGTTGCCTCAGCTGGCTGAGCTCACCGTCTACAGGGTCGTGCAGGAGGCCCTCACCAACGTGTCCCGGCACTCCACGGCAGAGAGCGCCACCGTCGATTTCGCCGACGACGGAGCCTCCTGCACAGTGACGATTCTGGATGACGGCCAGGCGCCGCCTGACCGGGCGCTGGTCGAGGGCCGTGGGCTGCTCGGTATGCGCGAGCGGGCCGCGCTTGTCGGCGGCACGCTCGAAGCTGGATGGCGGCCGGGCGGCGGCTTCCGGGTCTCGCTGCGGCTGCCGCGCGCGGCGGAGGCAGCATGACAAACATCTTCCTGGCCGACGACCAGGCCCTCGTGCGCGGGGGCTTCCGCGCGCTGCTCGAATCGGAGAGCGGGTTCGAGGTCGTCGGCGAGGCGGCGACCGGCCGTGCGGCGCTGGACGGGGTGCGCCTGACCCGACCAGACGTGGTCTTGATGGACATCCGGATGCCGGATGGCGACGGACTGTGGGCCACCGCAGCGATCACATCGGATCCGAGCCTGGCCCACACGCATGTGGTGATGGTGACGACTTTCGAGCTCGACGACTACGTGGCCGAGGCGATCAGGGCCGGGGCCAGCGGCTTCCTGGTGAAGGACACCGAACCGGTCGAACTGATCCGTGCAGTGCGCGTCGTCGCCGCGGGGGATGCGCTGCTGTCGCCCGGCGTCACCCGGCGGCTGTTGGCGCGTATGGCCGCCGGTCTGAAGGAGGCGCCGCACACCGAGCAGCTCGCCCTCCTGACCGAGCGTGAGCGCGAGGTGCTCGCCCTCGTCGGCCGTGGCCTCAGCAACGACGAAATCGCGGCGGAGCTGTTTCTCAGTCCGCTGACGGCGAAGACCCACGTGTCGCGCATGATGAGCAAGCTCGGTGCCAGGGACAGGGTGCACCTGGTCGTGACGGCCTACGAGACGGGACTGGTGCGCCCCGGCTGGAATTAGCGCCGCCGCTGTTCGGAGCCGGCGTACTCCCGGGGGAGTAGACGAGGTGTCTACGGTGGGCGGATTCGCCGGGAGGGCTCCGGCGAGAGGCTGGAATCACGGTCGTACCAGGCCGCCGCCCTCGCTGATTGGAGCCCCATGCTCACCGCACTGCTTGTCTCACCTGCCCTGAACATCGATCCAGCACTGCACCTCGGCTACCCCAGCGCGGGCTGGGGATGGCCCGGCTGGTTCTTCCTGTTCATCCCGCTCTTCTGGATCCTCACCTTCGGCATCCTGTTCGCGATCTTCGGGCGGCGCTGGCGCAGCGCGGGCCGCGGCTACGGCCCGCACGGGCCGAACGGCTGGGGCGGCACCGCCAGCGCCGAACAGACGCTCTCTGAGCGCTTCGCTCGGGGCGACATCGACGAGACCGAGTATCGGGCCCGTCTGGAGGTCTTGCGCGCCAACCGTCCAGCCGGGTAGCCTGCCGCCCGCGGGCCCAATGAGGCGCGATCGGCGCCCCGCCGCTAAAGTCGAGTGCGGGCCGCGCAGCATGCGGCCCGCATGAAGCGGAGGCAACACACATGGCCGAATGGCTACAGGGCGACTCGGCACCGACGGTGCTGATCATCGTGGCGGGGGTGCTCCTCCTCGTGCTGGCGGTGCTGCTCTGGCTCTGGCTGCGCGCCTCGCGCCGGCTGCGCCGAACGGACCGCGACTGGACCGGCGCCGAGCGCACCCGCATCGACCTGGAGCTCTCGTTGGCCGAGCAGACCGGCCGCCTCGGCATCGTGCGCGAGCTGCAGGATGTCGCCGTGCTCAACGTCTCCAGGCTGATCACGCAGGCCGAGGGTGCCCGCTACACCGTGGAGAGCGACCCGAGCGCGGCCGCCCGCGTCGTCGGCGCCATCGTCGAATCCGGCCGGGAGGCCGTCGGCGACATGCGGCGCGTGCTCACGGTGGCGCGCGAGGGCGAAGCCGTCTCCTCGCGCCAGCCCGGCCTGCAATCGGCCCGCGACCTGTTCCGTGTGATGCGGGATGCGGGCCTCACCATCGTCTTCGACGAGTCGGGGGAGCGCTACGAGCTGAAGCCGGGCGCCGAGCTGGCGATCTTCCGTATCCTGCAAGGTGCCCTGGCCAACGCGCTCAAGCACGGCGGTACCGGCACAGAGGCCAAGGTCAGCTTCAGCTGGACCCGTGACGGCCTGCAGCTGATCGTCGATGACGACGGCATCCGGGCCAAGGCTCGGCGTGCCGGGCTCGACGCCGACGGCATCAACCGCGACACCGCGTACACGATCGACGACGACCTACACGCGCTCACCGCCAACCTCACCGGCGCCGGGCTCACCCAGATGAAGCAGCGCGCCGAATTGTACGGCGGCGTGTTCCAGGCCCGCACCGTTCCCGGCGTCGGCTTCTCGGTCTCGGTGGTCTTCCCCGCTCTGCGCTTCCACAATGGGGTGCACAGCGTTAATCTGTCTCGATGACCATCGCCGACGCCGAAGCACTGGATGAGCGGGCCGCCCGCACCGTCGTCGTGCGTGAGGCGTGGGCCGTCGGCATCGCGACGGCCGCGTACGGCATCTCCTTCGGCGCCCTGGCCGTCGCGGCCGGCCTCGACGTCTGGCAGGCCTGCTTCCTCAGCCTGGTGATGTTCACCGGCGGATCGCAGTACGCCCTCGTCGGGGTGCTCGCCAGCGGCGGCGTCGCCGCGGGGCCGACGGCGATCGCCAGTGCGGCACTGCTCGGCAGCCGCAACGCCATCTACGGAATGCGGATGGCGCCCGTGCTGGGCGGCGGCTGGTGGAAGAAGCTCGCCGCGGCGTGGGGCACGATCGACGAATCGACGGCCGTTGCCCTGGCCCAACCCAGCGGGCACCTGCGCCGGGTCGGCTTCTGGGTGACCGCCGTCGTGATCTTCGTCGGCTGGAATCTGACGACGCTGATCGGCGCGCTGATCGGTGACGCCCTCGGCGACCCTCGCGTCTACGGCCTGGACGCGGCGGCCGCGGCCGCCTTCCTCGGCCTGCTCTGGCCGCGCCTGAAGCGCGTGCAGGCCAGCGCCGTCGCCGTGGCTGCCGCCCTCGTCGCGACGCTGCTGACACCCGTGCTGATGCCCGGGCTGCCGGTGCTGGTCGCCGCGCTCGTGGCGGTCGTCGTCGGCGCGTTCAACTGGCTGGGCAAGGCGGATCGCGCATGACCATGTGGCAGATCGTGATCGTCGCCTCCATCGCCTGCGTCGTGATGAAGATGGCCGGCTACCTGGTGCCGCCGCGGGTGCTCGACAACCCCGCCGTGTCGCGGATCGCCGAGCTGCTCACCGTCGCGCTGCTCGCCGCCCTCATCGGCGTGCAAACCTTCGCGCACGGCCAGGAGATCGTGCTGGACGCCCGCGTGCCTGCCGTCATCGTGGCCGCCGGGCTTTTTGCCCTCCGGGTGCCGTTCATCGTCGTGGTGATCGCGGCGGCGCTGGTCGCCGCCGGCATCCGCGCCCTCGGCTAGCGTGCGGCACCGCGTATTCTTGAGCGGTGTTTGAACCGCGCCAACTCAGTGACGATGTCAGCATGCGCGTTCTGCGCCAGAGCGACGCGGCGGCCCTGGCCGAGGCGTACGTGCGCAACCACGATCATCTGGCGCCGTGGGAGCCGGCCCGCCCAGCCGAGTACTTCACGCAGGCGTGGCAGGCGGGTGACATCGCCGCCCGGCTTCGCGCGCAGTCCAGGGGAGAGGGCGTGGCGTTCGGGCTGTTCACCGGGAGTGAGCTCGTCGGCCGCTTCAACCTGGCCGGGATTGTCCGCGGCCCATTCCAGAGCGCCAACCTCGGCTACTGGGTCGACGGCGCGTATGCGGGCAGGGGCCTCGCCTCCGCGGCCGTGCAGGCGATCGTCGAGTTCGCCCGCGACGAGCTGCGGCTGCACCGCATCGAGGCGGGCACCCTGCCGCACAACGTCGGCTCACAGCGGGTGCTGCTGAAGGCCGGCTTCCAGCAGATCGGTATCGCGCCACGCTATCTGCGGATCGCGGGCAGCTGGCAGGATCACCACCTGTTCCAGGTGATCCTGCACGACTAGGAGGCGTGGCTCCAGCCCTTCAGATCGTCAGTCTTCGAGGTTGTCGACCCCGGGCAGCCAGGCGTTGCCGGGCACGCCCCAGCCGCGCTTGCGGCTGATCTTGCCGATCAGGCGCTGGTAGCCCTCCTCGACGCGGTCGACGTAGAGCAGGCCGTCCAGGTGGTCGTACTCGTGCTGGAAGATGCGTGCCAGCCAACCCTCTGCCTCGATCTCGTACCGCTCACCCTCGAGGTTCGTCGCCCGCAGGATGACGCGCTCCGCGCGGCGCAGCGGGAACCGCTCGCCGGGGAAGGACAGGCAGCCCTCTGACTCCTCGTCCTCGTCGGTGGGGCCGACGGCGAGCGGGCTCTGCCAGAGTTCGGGGTTGATGGCGACGTCGCGCCACTTCGTGCCGTCGTCGTCGACCCAGCCGAAGGTGAACAGCCGCAGTGGCACGCCCACCTGGGGGCCGGCGAGACCGACGCCCGGTGCGGCATCCATGGTCTCGAACATGTCGGCGACGAGGATGCGCAGGGCGTCATCGAAAAGGGTCACAGGGGCTGCGGGGGAGTGCAGCACGGGGTCTCCGGAGATCCGGATGGGAAGAACGGCCATGTTCACAGAATATCGGTCTGTTCACGTTAGTGTCGTGGAGTGCCCTTTGATACCACCGAGCTCGCCGAGCACCTGATCCCACAGGACCCGAAGGTCGTTTTCGGCATCATTCTGGCGCTCATCGGGGCCGTTTTCCTCGCGCTCGGCGCGCAATTCCAGCACCGCGGCGTCGTCAAGGTCGAGAAGAACACACAGGAGGCCGGCGGCGGACTGAACGTCAAGCAGCTGATGCTGCTGCTTGCCCGCCCGTCCTGGGTCATCGGCACGCTCATGTTGGGCTTCGCCGTCGTGCTGCAGCTCTCCAGCCTGTCGTTGGCCCCGCTCACCGTCGTGCAGCCGCTCGGCGCCGTCGCCCTCGTGATCACCGCCATCGTGAACGCGCGTGTCAGCAAGGTCGCGCTGAATCGGGCATCCATCATCGCCATCAGCATGTGCGTCGGCGGCGTGGCCCTGTTCGTCACGATCGCCGCGTTCACCTCTGTCGACAAGCCGGTGACGAACGAGGACATCATCACGATCCTCTGGATCCTGCTCGCGGTGCTCATCGCGTTCGTGGTCGCCTTCGTGACACTGCGCAACCGCTTCAAGGCGTTGTTCTACATCCTGGGTGCCGGCGTGCTCTACGGTTTCGTCGCCACCCTGGCCAAGGTCGTCATCAACCGCATCCAGCACCAGAACTTCGAGTGGCTCACCCTGATCTGCGTCGTCGCGCTGCTCGCGGCGGCCGCACTCGGTGCCTACTTCGTGCAGAACGCCTACTCCTCCGGTCCGCCTGACCTGGTCATCGCCGGGCTCACCGTCGTCGACCCGCTCGTCGCCGTCGCGATCGGAATCTTCGTTCTGGACGAGGCTTCGCAGGCTCCGCTCTGGGCCGGAATCGGCTTCGTCATTGCCGGGGCGATCGCGATCTGGGGGGTCTTCGCCCTCGCCAGGCACCACCCACAGACCAAGGTCTGAGCGCCGGCGAGTTGCGACGCTCCGGGCCGCATTTGGTATCGTCACAGCCGACCCGGTTTAGACTAGGCCCACCTGATCCCGCTGCATGGCGGCCCATTGACTCTTCGCCGGACGATATTTCCCGGCCCACCACCGTGAGGGAACCTTCCACTTGACTGAGACGCCAGGCTCGCCTTCCGCCGCCCCCGCGGCCGGCACACAGTCCGCGCAGAAGCCATTGCGTGTGCTGATCGGTGCCGACACTTTCGCCCCCGACGTTAACGGGGCCGCACGATTCGCCGAGCGCCTCGCCGCCGGCCTCGTGGCCCGTGGCCACGAAGTTCACATCATGGCTCCGGCCGCCTCACGCAAGCACGGCAGCTGGGTCGAGGAGCACGAGGGCCAGAAGATGATGGCCCACCGGCTGTACAGCTGGCGCTGGTACCCGCACGACTGGCTGCGCTTCGCGCTGCCGTGGCGGATCCGGCAGAACAGCGCCCGTGTGCTTGACCTCGTCAAGCCGGATGTCGTGCACTTCCAGTCGCACATCATCGTCGGTCGCGGCCTCACCATCGAGGCCGAGAAGCGCGGCATCCGCATCGTCGGAACCAACCACTTCATGCCTGAGAACCTGCTCGAGTTCACGCTGCTGCCGAAGGCCTGGCAGGACTGGGCCATCGGTCTGGCCTGGAAGGCCGCCAAGCGCACCTTCGGCCGCGCCGAGTCCGTGACGACGCCGACCGCCAGGGCCGCCCAGTTCCTCGAGCAGTACACGGGCCTGCAGAACGTGCACGCCATCTCCTGCGGCATCGACGCCCACGAGTACACCCCGAACTTCGAGCCGCGCACCGGCAACACGGTGCTCTTCGTCGGTCGCGTGACCGGCGAGAAGCAGATTGACGTGCTGCTCAAGGCGATCAAGCTGCTGCCGGCCGAGCTGGACACCAAGCTGCACATCGTCGGCGGCGGCGACCAGATGCGCAACCTGCAGCACCTGGCCGAGAGCCTCGGCCTCGCCGACCGAGTCGTGTTCCGCGGCTACGTCACCGAGGCAGAGCTGCGCGCCGAATACACCGCGGCCACCGTCTTCGCCATGCCCTCGATCGCCGAGCTGCAGAGCATCGCGACCATGGAGGCCATGGCCTCTGGGCTGCCGATCGTGGCGGCCAACGCCATGGCGCTGCCGCACCTGGTGGCCGACGGGCACAACGGCTTCCTGTTCAAGCCGAGCGACCCGGCAGATCTGGCCGAGAAGCTCCGCACCGTGCTGGAGATGGCCCCGGCCGAGCTCACCGCGATGAAGCAGGAGTCGCTCAACCGCATCGTCGTGCACGACATCCAGCGGACGATCAGCACCTTCGAGTGCCTGTATCGTGGTGAGCCGGTGCCCGAACTGGTCACCAACGTCGCACCCGCCGCATCCACCGAAGACTAGCTCTTCGCCGGATGCAGTCAGGGGCACGGGGCGGTAGCTCAGCTGGTTAGAGCATCGGACTCATAATCCGCCGGTCACGGGTTCAAGTCCCGTCCGCCCTACACACAGAGCCTGGACCGGATTCTTCTCGAATCCGCGATTCCAGGCCCGTCACTTCCTCCGGGCGCTGGCGACAATGCGAGCAAGATCCACGGCACGGAACGTTCCCTCACCAAGCCCGACTGCAATCAACCGTTGGAAGATTCGTGGATCGCGCGCGGAGGCCCGGAGTGCAGTTGAAATGATTGACGGCCGGTCTAGTAGTGGGTACAGCGCACGTAGCTGGCGATGTTGACGTCCGAATCTTCTCCGAAGCGCGCGAGAATAGCTGTCGCCCGGATTGGCCGCCGCAGCAGCGCTCCCGGCCAGTGCGCCCGAGGCCAGCGCGCAAAAGATACCTTCGCCGCTGAGCGGATTGACCAGGCTGGCCGCATCGCCGACGAGAAGCACGCGGCCGATAGCGGGGCGGGGCCGGCGGGTTGACAGCGGCAACAGGTGTCCGGTCATTCGAGTGGGCGTGACCATGAAGTCTGGAAGCAGTTCGGCTGCGCGGTCCTCCATCTGTGCCCTGGTCATTGCCGAAGCGGCCGATCCGAAGCCCAGATTGACTGTCCCGCGGGCGGTCGCAAAAGCCCATGCGTACTGAAGGCCGACGCCCGGAACGGGGTCCCAGCGAAGGTAGAGCCCTTCAAATCCCTCCGGGGTAGGCGCGTAACCTCGGACGGCGAGGGCCATATGCCGGCCGCGGTTCGGCGGCTGTCCCGCAGCACGGCGCACCGCGGAGTTCGCCCCATCGGCGCCAATCACCACCGACGCGCTGTACTTGCCGTCAACGACCACACCGCTCGAGTCCTGGTCTATCTCGCGCACGGCATGCTGGCGGTAGAGCGCCCCGACTTCTCCGGCCGCGAGCATGAGCCGGTGATCGAGTTCCGCCCGAGGGATGACGTACCCCGGAACCGGCGTGGTGCCAGTTGTATCGAGGTGTCCAGCGACGAGTCGGAAGCGAAAGACCCGTTCGCTCGGAAGGAGCAGCCCGGGGAGACCAAGGCCAGCTATCTCGCTCGCGGCTTCGGGACTCACTCCGTCGCCGCAGGCCTTGTCTCGGCCTAGCGGGGCTCGATCGAGGACCAGCACCCGGGCGGACGGCCGAGCGCGCAAAGCGCTCAGCGCCGCGGCGGAGCCGCCCGGCCCGGCGCCGACGATGATGAGGTCGAATGCCTCGAGAGCCCCGGTCATGACGGTTCCACCTGGTGCAGGGTCAGTGGCGGTCCCGCGATCTGGGGCGGCGGCAGAGCACTCGATTCGTCTGGTGCGACCTGACTTCTCAACGCGTCGGCCGGCCAAACCGCCGGCGCATCCGAAAGGGCGCTGACGCTCATGTGTTGTGTTGCGCCATCGGATTCTGCCGAGTGCGGCGGGATCCAACCGATGGCGGCCAGCTGCTGTGGCAGGCCCACGGCGGATCCCACTACGCCGCTGCTCGTACGCAAGTGCTGAGCAGCGGCTGGGCCGAAGGACGTTCTGGGACGAGCCGTCATAGTCCCATTGTCATCCTCCGTTGGTTCGCGCGGGCCGTTCCGCGGAGCACACACGGTGACGAAATCTGAATAGTGTCCCGTTTCTCTGCCTGTGAACCAGCGAATCGCCCGACCAGCAGGTGGCGATCAGGCAGGTTTCTGAGGGCTCTGGCACTCACCCGGAAGTCCTGGCCGAAACCACTCGATCGCGTGAGCGCTTGACTAGTTGATACTGGCGATTGTGATTGAGATCGCGATGGGCGCGGTCGCACCCGCGGCAGAGGCTGACCGTGCAACCTGCTCGTAAATGTCGTGGCAGATCGCGGTCGCGGCTCGTTCGCCGCTCACTCCGACCAAGACTGCAATTGTCGTGCCGCTGGCGGTTTGCGTCACGCGGACGGGCGGGTGTGTGTAAGAGGGGGTGATCGCGCCGCGAGCCTGGGAAATGAGATCGCTCGAGGCAGAATGAGCGGAATATGTCCGGAGGACCTCGGCGTGTGCGGCGACGACTGCGCTCAGGTGCTCGGCGAGATCACCCTCGCCGCGGCCAGCGGTGACAGCCATCACGCGTCCGTCGCGGTTGCCTGCACCGGAGTGCCGACGTGTGCGGCAACTCGTACGTCGCGTACCGTAATGTCAATCGCGGCGACAGCGAGTTCGGTGTGTTTGTGAAGTTCGTCGGCGATTGCTTGCCGGAGCTGGCTGGCGGCGGCGGGAATGTTCTCGCCCCAGGCGATGCTCATCTCGACCCGGATCGTGATGGGTTCGCCGAGATGGGTGACATCGCCGTCGAGACGGCATCGGCCGACGATGACGCCTTCGACGCCATCGCCGGCGCTGCGGATGATTCCCCGCACCGCGCCTTCACTGAGAGCCAGCGCCGCGTGAGGGTCGCTGTGCGCAATCGGGATGTCGCGGCCGGCGTTGGCTTCTAACGCAATCCTGTTCATGATGGACTGCACCCACGAATCGCTGGGTGCGGGTTCCTGTTCGACATCCGCATCGAGCTGTTCCATCGTCAGTCGGTGCAGTCGAGCGAGGCCAGCGAGGGCGATCTGGCAGCCAGGAGAGCTCTCGATGGAATCGTTCCTCGGCTCCCGTCCGGCGTCGAGGTAGTCGCTGAGCTCCTCGATGCTGTGCCCGTCCAAGTCTGACCCTGGTGGAGCAGGGAAGGTCGGGTTGGAGGGCATGGGCGTCGGCGTCTTCTCGGTCATCGCCATGCCTCCATTTCTGCGATCAGGTGTTTCCGCGCCCTGGCGAGGAGTCCGCGAACGGTGGATTCGGGGAGACTCAAAGCTTCGGCCATGTCGTGGTAACTGTACCCAGCGACATTGCGAAGCACCCAACATCGGCGCTGATCTGCCGGAAGCACTAGCAATGACACGGCGACGGCGTCATTGAGCGCCCGGGATTCCGCCTGCTGCGCCGGGGATGCCTCATCGGCGGGGAGATGATTCGTCTCGTCCAGTGTTACCTGCGGATGCTGCTTCCGAAGGGTGTCGATTGCACACCGGGTGACGATGCGCATCAGCCATGGTCTTACTGCCGCCGGGTCGGCGATCGTGCCCAAACGCTGCCACGCGATCACGAAGGTATCCTGGACGACGTCATCGGCCTGGTCATCGCTGCCCAGAACGTTGCGGGCGACAAAACGCATCAGCTTGCCGTAACGGCGAACGAGTACCTCGAATGCTTGCGAGTCGCCGTCAGCAGCGCGACTGGCAACGATGAAGTCATCAGTCGCGCTCAGGTCCGCCCCTGTCCGACTTGGTCTGCTCTGGCCTGCTGCAGCCACGCCGTTCCCCATTCCATTCAACGGGCCCTCCCTGCGTCAGCAGACTACGCTCCTACCCGTCGCGGCCGCCAGCTCCACCGAACCGATGGAGCCCGCTGGGCGATTTTGTGACGAAACCGATCTTGGGTGCGTCTTACATGTAGGCGAATACATCGCTTGAGCGCAGACCCATCCGGTGCTTGCGTTTCCGCAGTGCACAGTGAAGAGGATTCCATGACTACCAACGACCAGAACCCGAACGTGTCCAATGTTCCCGCGTCGCCTGTTTCATCGCCCGCGGAGTCGAAGCCCGCAAGGACAAGCGCATCGCGCGTGGACCGTCCGTTCACGACGTCGCGCGTGCCAGTCAACGAGTCTGCGGCCGGAACGACGACCATCGCCGAAGGCGTCGTGGCGAAGGTGGCCGGGATTGCTGCCCGCACAGTGCCTGGCGTGTACGCGCTGGGTGGTAGTGGAGCCCGCGCGCTTGGTGCGCTCCGTAGCGCGGTGAACGTCGATGATCTGACCCAGGGGGTCAAGGTCGAGGTCGGTGAGACGCAGGCCGCCGCCGACATCACGATTGTCGTGGAGTTCCCGGCACCCGTTCAGGATGTCGCAGCAAATGTACGCGCCGCAGTGAGTGGCGCGATCAGCACCCTGGTCGGCCTGGAAGTGGTCGAGGTGAACGTCGAAGTCAATGATGTCCATCTGCCGTCCGACAATCAGGATGCGGAAGAATCGCGCGTCTCATGAGTCCGACCGTCACCGGCATCTTGATCGGGGCCTTCCTCGCTGTCTCGATCATTCTGTTCGGGTTCTGGGGTTTCCTCCTCGTCGCCCTCTTCATGGTCGTCGGCGCGCTCGTGGGCCGCATCGTGGAGGGCAAGCTTGATGTGCGTGGGATCGCGAACGCCTTCTCCGGTCGGCGCACCTCCTAATGGACGCGGCAGGAGAGGGCCGAGCTGGCGGCCTCCACCGACTCGCCGACACCGGGCCGACCCACCCCGGACGGATTGTGATCGCAGGTCGCGTCCTCGTGAAAGTCGCCGAGGAGGCAACCGCAGACGCACTCCGGGTGGACCGCGGGGACGTGTCCGCGGGGGTCTCGGAATCAGGGGGAGGAATCGCCGTCAGCATCTCCACCCGCCTTCCGGTGCCCGATCTCGACGACACGGCCGCGCTCCAGGCCGCAACGCCCGTCCTGGAACGCGTGGAGGCGGCCCAGGCTTTCCTCCGCGACCAGATCGGGCGGCTCATCGGCCGTGACATCATCCGGATCAACATGACCATTACAGGTGCGGTCGTGGAAGGCAGGAGGAGAGTGAGATGAGTTCTCCCGCGTTCCGTCGCGTCCTACGGCGAGAATCCCATTCGCCACGCACCGTCGCAATGATCGTCGCGGACGTGCTTCTCATCGTGGCACTCGGCTACATCGCTACCGAGATCGTGCTTGATCTGCTCTCCAGGCCAGCACTGCTGCTCACCCCAGCAGCCGCGGCGGAATGGATCATCGGGCTCCCCACGGCGCAACCCGGCTGGATTGTCGCCCTTGGAGCGCTGCTGTTGGCGGTGCTCGGATTCGTGTTCGTCTTTCTCTCGCTAGCCCCGGGTCGCCTTCCGAAACATCAGATGCGCTGCGGGGAACGCGCCGTGCTCGTCGACAACGGAGTCATCGCGGCCGCGCTGGCACAACACGTCAGCGACGAGACGGGGATCTCCCGCGATGACATCACCGTCGGTGTTGCGCACCGCGTTGTGGATGTCACCCTCCGCGCGGGGATCGGCGTCCCTGTCGACCAGGCCCCGCTGAAGGACCTCGTCATGAGCGAACTGGACCGTTACCAGCTCATCCCGAGCGTGAAGACCCGGGTGCGCGTGCTGCGCCCGAGAGAAAGTGACGTGTAGAGATGAATCACACCAACCGCGCCCTGAATAGAATCGTCCTGTTCATTACCGGTGTGCTCCTCCTCGCCATCGGAGTGGCACTGGTCAGCGCGATCGTGTGGCCCGTCGGCGCCGAGTGGTGGACAGCGGCGACGAAAGCGGGTCTCAGCTGGCTCGATGACATGGTCGCTGCATCTAGGATCGGCGCCACCACGGCCAGCTGGATCGCGATCGCGGCCCTCGCCGTCATCGTCTTGCTGCTGGCGATGCTGATCGTCGCTCTGGTTCGTCTGGGTGGAAAGCGCTCCCACACCGCGCTGGGCTCCCTCGGTGCGCAGAACTCGCTGGGCCGGGTCATTGTGCATGACGCTTTCATGTCCGACGCGGTGAAGCACTCCCTCGGACGTCGAGACGAGATTCTTTTCTCCAGCGTCAGTGCCGACGCCATCCACAAAACACCAGTGCTGCATGTCAGCGTCACTCCCCGGCAGAACACCTCTCCCCGGGATATCGCGCAGGACGTCGACCGACTCGTCGCGAACCTCGCCACACTCACCGGGTACGACGTCCCGACCTACATTTCTATCCATTCTGGGCTGCGTGCTCAGCTCGCGCACAACCAACGACGCCTCACCTAGTCCACACCCACCCTCAAGGAGCCTCATGCCATACCTACGCATTCTGCTTATCACCGGCGTCACGTTCGCCGCCTACACGCTCGGTGCCCGCGCCGGCCGCGGTCGCTACCGCACTATCAAAAGGAATGCGGGAAAGATCTGGAGAGCGCCCAGCATCCGGGCAGTGCGGAAAGCCACCCGTCGCGGAACCCAGAAACTCTTCCGCGCAGTCAGCATCTAAGCCTCGGGGGAGACCCCTCCTCGCTATGGTCGGCGCACCCAGTCCGCAGCCCGTGCGGCGAGGGGGCGCTGGTTGATCTGAGCGAGTCGCGGTCGACGTATTGTGCAGCGATTCCGATGCTTGTCTCAGCATTGCGCCGTTCTGGGGATCCGCGAGAGAAGCAGGGGCTGGGACGTTAAACCCGTCCGGAGGCGGGCGAGATTCTGATGGAGCTTCTTAACGATCCAGAGGTGAACGGCCAGGCGGTGAAAGCACTCGCGAAGCTCAAGCTGCCGCTATCACGTGCTGGTCTTGAGTGTATGACCGTTGATTCACGGGCTTGGGTTCCTCGAACCGCACTCAGCGCTTTGGCCAGGCCGAAATAGCGCTCTCGAAATCTGTCAGTTCAGAGTAGTAGTTCTGCTCGGAGCACCGCTCGCGGATGGGTGGTTGGAGGCGTCAAGGATTCTGAACTGATGAAGGTCGACTGCGCTCGCATCCCGTCGGCGCGGGCGGCTAGCCGTTCTTCCCAATTTGCTCAGCGTCGGGACAGGGCGACTTTCACGCCGATTCAGCCGCCGGGGCATGGTTCGTCGAGGGAGGCAAAACGAGTGTGGTCAGAAATGACCGCGGAGGGGTCAATCATACGCGCGGATACTGGTCGCGCCCGAGTTCAGCCTCTGCGGCGATGGGGACTCGTAGCCAGCTGATCAACGCCAAGAGAATTTGGCCCGAGGAAGCTCTCGCGCCACAGGCGAGGCTTGGTTGATGGAGACTTGATGCGCGCACGCTTATTCACCGCTTATTCAATCCAGGTGACCCGATATGAGTCGAGAAGTCTCGATATGATGAGCGACTATCACCCAAGAAGTTCCTAGTCAGGTCGAGTTTCCTCGAGGCCAATCGAGACATTACAGCTCGTGGGGGAGTGCCGGATGGAGTCCGCCGGTCACGGGTTCAAGTCCCGTCCGCCCTACCACGTAAACACAGGGAAGCGCGCCTGTCGGCACGAACCGGGCCGAGGGCGATCCCGTGCAAAACCCGTCCAAGTTGATCCGCCGATACACGAGTAGATGGCCCGACGACTACGCATGGCGTTCATCCCAAAGTCGCCTTCGCTAGTCATAGTTTCGGGGTATCTGTTGGGTTCCGGGCTGAGCCTCCGGATAGAACTTGATGCCACCGTTTGGGAGATCCTCACCGCGATCGGTCCGGTTTCGGCCACGGTTGTTGCTGTATGGCTTGCGGCGAAGGGAACCCTGGACCAATATGGCGCTCTTGCTTGTGTCGTGGCCGCCTGGGTGTCGGATACCTACGCCCCTGATCCATCTTTGTCCGCCTATCGCCGCACCGTTGTGATTCATCTAGTAAACGAGAGCAACGAACCCGTCTATGACGCAAAACTGTCTGTGATTGTCGGGCGCGGCGTCATTCTCGGACCGTTGACGGCCCAACGCCGATCCCCGTCATCCCGCCTCGACGTGAATTGGAGTTTGATATCTCAATTCCGCTGTTGGCCCACGGCGACACATTTAGCCCTCGAGTGGAGCTGATGCTCTCAGACCCCCCGGGCGACGCTGGCTCAGGGATGCAGAGGGCAAGCTTTCAGATATCACCGGCGCAGAGTCAAAATGGGAACCTGTAGCCCCCGAAGATCCATCAGTTGCGGCGCAGCTCGGAAATCCACAGGACGCCGCCAATCCCATGGCGCTCGTGATTCTGTTCCAGAATCTCCTCCGTGAAAGCCCCAGCGGGGCTGACGTGGATCGGATCGTGAATGAAACGCTTGCACCAGAAGCTGGTGCTTGGTCGATGGCTGACTGGGACGCAGTTCGCGACGATCTAGCGAACTACCAGCCGACATCCTTGGTGGACTACCCCGCGTCGCACATCGCGCGCGTCAAGCTTTCTGGAGACGTCTCGTTGGAAGGGAAACAGGTTGTCGGGCAGTCAGGTCTCGAACTTGAAGACAAGATGTTCGTGACCCTTGCCTTTTCTGCTGAGCGGGGCTGGCGTATATGGGGCGTTGGCAACAATGTGGAGCCGCACCAGACTCAGTTCCCGATAGGAGAATTCTCAGTCAGCCCGAATGCCTGCCTCAGGCTTCGCGGCGGAGCTGTCTGCTAGAAGTCCGGGTTGGTGAGTCGTTGCCAGAGCGTGGGCGCAGCGATGTCTTCGGCGAGAGTGAGCGGCACGCTGATCAACGCCGGCTGGTCCAGCGCCGGCGCGCTGAGCGTGAACTCGAGCGAACCAACCTTGGACCCAGTGTCGCCGTTCTCCAAGGGCTTCGCTTTCGCCTGTGCGGTAACGGTCGTGCCCTTCCACACCAGCACCGACGCGTCGGCGCCAGCCACGACATCGCTGCTCTTCTCCTCACCGCCGATCCAATCGGGTGAGTACGAGCCCACACGCTCGCCTGCTGTGACGAGCTGCACCCGTTCGAAAGCGGATGGAGCGCTTTCGAGCACATCGAGGAGCGCTGCGTTGCGCTCTCCTGCATTCACCGCCCCGAGAGTCGCGCCGACCACCGTGACGGTAGTGTCACCCACCGGCACTACGGCTGAGAAGAGAATGCACGAACCCGAAGCATCGTCGGTGCCCGTTTTCATACCCGTAATACCCGCCGTGCCCAACAGGCTGTTGAGGTTCTTGATCTCTCCGATGTCCGGCAAGATCGCAGTCTTCTCCGACACAACGCTTGCGAGCACGGGGTTCGCGAGCGCCAACTTTCCGATCTCGACTAGATCTCTCGTGGTGCTCACATTGGATGCCCCGAGCCCACTCGAATTGGTGAGAGTGGTGCCCGTGAGCCCATGCTTGTCGAGCCACGTCTGAGTGGCCCCGAGGAACTCGTCGACGCTCCCGAATGCCCAGATCACGAGTGTTTTGCTGTAGTTGTTGGCGGAAGGCAGCATCATCGCTTCCAGCACCTGCCGCTGCGTGAGCACCGACCCAGAGACGACTTCTTCCCACGAGCCGTTCTCTGCGATCGAGTCGTCGAGCCATTGCACGTCATCGTCGGTGATGTCGATCTTCGGACCGTTCTCGCCAGCGGCGATGGGCTTGTGGTCCAGCACAACGAGCGACGTGATCACCTTCGTGAGGCTTGCGATGGGAAAAGGGTCTTCTCCTCCGCTCGAGCTCAAGACTCCGTCGAAGCCGACAGCACCCAGTGCGCCGCGGCCCACCGAGGGCCACGCGATCTGCGATGCAGCGCTGGTCTCGACAACCGGAACGGTAATCGCGGCGGTGACAGTGGGCATCGGCTGGGAGAGCGCAGCCGTGCTGTACCCGGCGGATCCGACAACGACGATTGCGGTGACTGCCGCGACGAATCGGCGGCGACGAAATACTCGCGCCGAGACTGTGGAATTCATTAGACAACTATCACACGGCCAAGTGTGCGTCCCTGCAATGCGCCACACCCGCGGCGTGCTGGTCTCTACGATCGTCACATTATCCACGTCCCAGTTTCTAGCGGGCCGTGAGATCGCTCGTGCCAGCTCAGCGATTCGGACCGGCCAGTGGCTCCAGGATCACGACCGCGGTCTCGGCCGATCGAAGCGCCGCAAGGCTGTCCAGCCCCGTATCGATGTCGCGCCACCTGGCCCAAAGCCGCGCGCGCTCGTCGCCCTGCGCGGCGCGAGCGTGCACGAGACGCGGGCCGTCCCGAACGACCACCCTCGCATCTGGTTGGGCCTGGAGATTGAGCCACCACGCCGGGTCCGGGGCCGCCCAACCGTTCATGGCCATCGTGACGAGGTTGGGACCGTCTTCGAAGTAGCCGAGGATCACCTCTCGCTCCTCGCCGGTGCGCCGCCCGATGGTCGTCAAGTGGAGCGTTCCCCAGCCTTGAGGCTTGGGGCGCCACAATCCGACTCGTCCACGGGTGATTCGGTAGATGGCCCGGTGGATGCCCCAGGCGAGCCTGACGAACCAGCGAGGTGGAATCCTCGGTCGTTCCTCCTGTGCTCTCGACACGGGTGGATCCTACTCGCCAGCGCCCGTGCCCACGATGGTCTCGTAGAAGCCCTGCGTAAGCTTGCGACATGTCCAGGTCCCTGCGTCCTGCCCTTGGCGGCCGATCAGCATGAGGGCCGTCGTCTTCGACCGGTACGGCCCTCCCGAGGTGCTCAGGGTCGAAGACGTTCCGGTGCCGTCGCCGGGCGCGAATCAGGTGCTCGTTGAGGTCGCCGCGACATCCGTCAACCTCTCGGACTGGGAGGGGCTGACCGGATCTCCGGGGTACGCGCGGATCGGGGGCCTGCGCGCCCCGGCACGCCGGGTGCTGGGCTCCGACATCGCGGGGCGCGTCGCAGCCGTCGGCTCCGGCGTCACGCGGTTCCGTCTGGACGATGAGGTGTACGGCGACAATCTGGGCCTCATGGGTGGTTTCGCCGAGTACGCGGTGGCTCCTGAGGCGGCGCTCGCACACAAGCCCGAGGAGCTGACGTTCGCCGAGGCCTCGACGTTGCCTCAGGCGGGCTCGATCGCGCTGCAGGGAATCGCACTCGCACGGCGCGGGCAGCGCGTGCTGATCAACGGGGCGGGCGGCGGGGCGGGCTCGTTCGCGATTCAGCTCGCCACGCTCGCCGGGGCGCACGTGACCGGCGTCGACAACGCGGGCAAACTCGACTTCATGCGGGAGCTCGGCGCCGACGAGGTGGTCGACTATCGCAGCGAGGACTTCACCAGGATCGGACGGTACGACCTCGTGCTCGATCTTGTTTCACACCGATCCGTGTTCCCCTACTGGCGGGCGCTGGCTCGCGGAGGCCGCTACCTCGGCGTCGGCGGAAACGTACGAACGCTGCTGGGAGTCGCTACGGTCGGAGCTGCGCTCGGCCTGCTCACCGGGCGCCGGCTGGGCGTCCTCATTGTCAGGCAGGGGCCGAAACAGTTCACGCCCGCCGCCGAGCGTTGCATAGCTGGCGACCTTCGCATCCATATCGACCGCACCTTCTCTCTCGATGAGGTGCCTCAGGCGCTCGCCTCTGTCGGTGAGGGGTGCGCGCGGGGCAAGGTGGTCGTCACACCGTAAGTGAGCCCGGATCGTGCGCGAAGAGTGGGCCTGTCGCCGCGGAGGCGTCAAGGCTCAGTCGGAGACGAAACACGCTCAAAACTGAACCATCCACCTGCCGACCTCAGCACGCGTGATGATCGAGTGCATCTACGAGCTGCGTTGTGCCCGAGAAGTGGAGGTCCGTGCGATAACTTCAACAGCGGCTGCAGGCCCTGGAGAGGGCGCCGGGGTCCCATTGATCGCACTGATGGCCAGTGCGGCGAAGTATCGACCCAGGCCAACGATGTCCACCCGCACGGTCGACAGCTGTGGCTCGAACATCAGAGCGATGGGCGCATCGTCGTGCCCGATCACCGACAGTTCACCCGGCACCTGGATCCCCATGCGAAGCGCAGTCCCGACAATGGTCGCAGCGATGTCATCGTTGTATGCGGCGACGCCGGTGACGCCATCACTGAGCCAGTCGCGAATCAAACGTGGAAGACCTGTGGAGAGTTGGTCCACATCGGCGGTGAGAAGCGGTGAGATGCCCAGTGACGCTGCTGCGTCGTTGGCGTGAGCTCGTCGGGCCTCCACGAGATCAGCGACACGGGGGTCGCGGGAGCCGGCAAACGCGATGCGTCGATGCCCGAGTCCGTAGAGGTGCTCGATCTGTAGCGCTGGTCCGGGTTCCAGATACTCCCCGTCGTGGCTGTCTGGGTCCGGAATGAGTCTGGAGATACCCGCCGCCCGTATGGACTCGATCTGTTCCGGACTGAACTGAGTCATCGACATCACGACATCCGGTTGCAGTGTTTCCCACAGTGGTCGCGCGTGGCCGGTCGGGTGGGGGTGTAGGTGATCAGTGAGTATCCTGCCTCATCGAGAGCCAATGACGCCTCTTCGATGTTCCGGCGAAGGTTGAAGTCGATCGGCCAGTCGGGAAGAACCAGCAGCACGAGGTGTGAGCGCCCGCTTGCAAGGGCTCTGGCCGCGCTGTGCGGTCGGTACCCGAGTCGCTGAGCCTCGGCCTGCACACGCTTCCGAGTTGACGGCGAGATGGTCTGGCCCGGCGTGTTGTTGAGGACGAACCCGACCGTTGCGCGAGATATGCCGAGCGAGCGAGCGATGTCTGCGGCGGTCGTGCGCCGATCTGGCTGATCCACATGGTCTCCGTTGCTCTGTCGCGCCAATTAACTTGCGCGTGCTAGTGAGCCTAATGTAGCATCCTCGACTAGTCACTAGCACGCGCTAGTAATTGCACCTCGAGCCCGACAATGGAGTCCAGATGAACCCACACCCGCACGGCGAAGAACTCGTTGTCACGCCCGCACCCTCTCCGCTGCCCACGGTGACGGTCGATCCAGATGCGCTGGAGAAGACGGCCGATTCCGACGGCACCCAGCCCAAGGTCGGCGCCCGGTACATCTGGCTGATGGTTCTCGCCCAGTTCGGCGTCTTCATAGCATTCATCACGCCGATCGCCATTTCCCTTGCCATCCGGGTGCAGGAGCTTGCTCCGCAGAACCAGGAATACCTCGGCTACATCACGGGCGCCGGTGCGCTTGTCGTCATGATCTCCGGCCCGTTCCTCGGAGTAGCCAGCGACCGCACCCGCACCCGGCTCGGCCGTCGTCGTCCATTCATGATCGTCGGCACGCTCGTCGGCGTCGCGTCGCTCATTGTGATGGCGCTTGCTCCCTCCGTGTTGATCCTCGGCCTCGGCTGGATCCTCGCGCAGCTCGGCTGGGGTCAGGTTCTGGGCAATCTGCAGATCTCCACCGCTGACAGGCTGCCCGAGTCCCAGCGCGGCAAGGTCGCCGGACTCACCGGCTTCGCCACCCAGATCGCGCCCGTGTTCGGCGTGGTGATCGCGTCCGGCCTCACCGGCAACCCGCTGCTGCTCTTCATCGTGCCCGGACTCGTGGGCGTCATCCTCGTCGCACTCTTCGTCATCTTCGTTCGCGAAGAGGACAGCCGGGGCAATCGCTTTGAGGAGCGGATCACGCTCCGCTCGCTGCTCGGCAAATACCTCTACAACCCCCGTCAGTATCCGGACTTCTCCTGGAACTGGCTCGGTCGCTTCTTCTTCTACTTCGGACTCACCCTCAACACGACCTTCACGGCGTTCTTCTTCGCCTCACGTCTGGGTATTCCTGTCGCTGAGGTGGCCGGAATCATCGCTCTTCTGGGCGGGGTGGGCGTTCTTGCGACCACCATCGGTGCGATTGGCGGAGGCTTCCTGTCTGACAAGCTGCGTCGCCGTCGGCTCTTCCTGGTCATCGCGGGATCTCTGATGGCGATCGGCATGCTCACGATGGCGTTCTCCGCGGATCTGTCGGTCCTCATCGCAGGTTCGCTGGTCGTGTCCGCCGGCATCGGCGCCTTCGCCGCGGTCGATCAGGCATTGCTGCTCGACGTTCTCCCCGAACGGGAGACCGATGCCGGACGGTTCATGGGCATCACCGGCTTCGCCACCTCCATTCCGCAGGCGACCGCACCGCTCGTCGCGCCCCTGTTCCTCGCGATCGGAGCAACCGCCGGGGATAAGAACTACACCGCATTGTTCATCGTCGCGGCAGTGTGCGTCTTCGCTGGCGGTTTGGTCGTTCTGCGCATCAAGTCCGTTCGCTGACTCCATCCGCCTCATCTGTTCGCGTCCACGCCCTAAGGAGCACCACCATGTCTGCACCCGCAGCAGCCTTTGTTACCCCGAGCTTTCCTGCCGGGCACGAAGGTGACCCGGCCCCGTACTTCCGCCGTGCCTTTGACGCATCCGCAGGGTTACTGCGTGCAACCCTGCGCGTGACCGCGATTGGTCTCGTCGAACCTTGGCTGAACGGCCAGCGGGTCGGGGAGGAGGTGCTCGCACCGGGCTGGACCTCCTACCGGCACCGGCTCGCAGTCAGCACCTATGACGTAACCACGACCGTGGCGACGGGCGAGAACGTCTTCGGTGCCATCGTCGGCGAAGGGTGGGCCCTGGGCCGACTGGGCTGGGAAGAGCGCCGCAATCACTACAGCGACCGCCCCGCGCTGTGGGCAGAACTTCGACTCGAGTATTCAGACCGCGTCGAAACCATCACCACGGACGACTCCTTCCGGGTATCAACAGGGGCTATCCGTTCATCGAGCATCTATGACGGCGAGGTCGTGGATGCCCGGCTCGATCCGATCGGCTGGAACGAGGCAGGATTCGACGCCTCAGGCTGGCACCCGGTCGAGCGCCTGGACTGGCCGGCGGAATCGTTGATCGAGCCCATCGCCCCGCCGATCCGCCGGATCGAGGAGCTGGCGCCCGTCTCGATCAGCCGCAGCTCGACGGGGCGCACCATCGTGGACTTCGGTCAGAACATCTCGGGCTGGGTGCGGTTCACCGTGAACGCCGCATCCGGCGACACGATCACGATCCGGCACGCCGAAACCGTGACGGCAGGCGAGATCGATGTCGAGACTATTCGCACCGCGAAAGCCACCGACGTCTACATTGCCCGCGGCGACGATGCCGAAACGTTCGAGCCGAGATTCACCTTCCACGGTTTCCGCTATGCCGAAATCGATGGCTGGCCGGGCGAGGTGCTGGCAGATGACGTGCGGGCAATCGTCGTGCACAGCGACATGGTCCGGACGGGGTGGCTGGAGACTTCGAACGAGCTTCTGAATCGACTGCACTCCAACGCAGTGTGGTCGATGCGCGACAACTTCGTCGGCGTACCAACCGACTGCCCGCAACGGGACGAACGGCTCGGCTGGACCGGGGACATCAACGCATTCGCCCCGACCGCCGCGTTCCTCTATGACGTGCGAGGCGTGCTCGGATCGTGGCTGTGCGATCTTGCTGCGGAGCAGGCCGAGAAGGGATTCGTGCCCTGGGTTGTGCCGGATGTGCTCTCGACGCCATCCTCACCGACCGCGCTGTGGAGCGACGTGGCGGTGAGCCTGCCGTGGGCGTTGTACCGCGAGTACGGCGATCCGGGGATTCTTGCGGATGCGTACACCTCGATGATCACGTTTATCAGGCAGGTCGCCGGGCTGCTGGATGAGGACGGGCTGTGGAGCTCCGGATTCCAGTACGGGGACTGGCTTGACCCTGATGCCCCATGGACAACCCCGCCGGTGGAAAGACTGACCGGCACCTCGTCGCCGCGGCGTACCTGTGCAAGACCACGCGAGAGATGGCCGACACGGCTCGCATCCTCGGCCACGAAGACGACAGCCGGGAATTCGGCGCCCTGGCCGAACGAGTGCGCACGGCTTTCGTCAACGAGTACGTGAGCGCCCAGGGGCGCGTCGTCAACGAGACGGCGACCGCTTATGCCCTCGCCATCACCTTCGACATTCTCGACGAGCGCCAGAAGCGCAAGGCCGGAGATCGGCTCGCCGCCTTGGTCGCGAAGGCCGGCTACCGCATCTCCACCGGGTTCGCGGGCACGCCGCTAGTCACCGACGCACTCTCCAGCACCGGCCACCTGGACGAGGCGTACCTGTTGCTTCTCGAAACCGGATGCCCGTCCTTCCTGTATCCGGTCACCATGGGCGCGACGACGATCTGGGAACGGTGGGATTCCATCCGGCCAGACGGCAGCATTAACCCGTCGGGGATGACATCGCTGAACCACTACGCGCTCGGCGCCGTTGTGGACTGGATGCACCGCACCATCGGTGGCTTGAGTGCGCTTGAACCCGGCTACCGACGGGTGCGCATCGCGCCTCAGCCGGGCGGCGGGCTGACATCAGCGACCCTGCGCCACGACACTCGTCACGGCGCGATCAGCATCGCTTGGGCCCTCGAGAACGGGGCCGTGTCCGTAGGGGTCGTCGTACCGGAGGGGGTGGAGGCGGAGGTTGTGCTGCCACTGCACCCCGAGGGTGACTCCGCCATCATGGTTGGAGCCGGCGAACATTTCTGGGAGTACGCACTCGCGGAGGGCGCCGCCGAACGACGCAGCTACAGTCTCGATTCCACGCTGCGCCAGATCGCTGACGATGCGCTCGCCTGGAAGCTGTTCACCGAGGCCTTTTCCGCCCACTATCCCGGTGTCCCATTGGACGGCAGCGCACCCGAAGCCGCCGCCATGTCCGTGCGCACCATGCTCGACTTTGTTCCGGGCGCCAGCGAGCAACTTCGATCTGACCTCACCGTGGCTCTCGAGGCCGCCTCACAAGGAGCCTGACCATGACCGTTGACATCTCAACTCTGACCCTCGAGCAGAAGGCTTCCCTGCTTTCCGGCCACGATTTCTGGTCAACCAAGGCGATCCCCGAAGCAGGGATCCCGTCGGTTGTTCTGACGGACGGGCCTCACGGTGTGCGGCGCCAAGCCGGCGACGCGGATCACCTCGGAATCAACGAAAGCCTCCCGTCGACGTGCTTCCCGCCCGCCGTGGCCGTCGGCAGCAGCTGGGACCCCGAGCTCGCGGCACGCGTCGGCGCGGCAGTTGGTCGGGAAGGACGCGCGTTCGGGGTGACCGTGATCCTCGGACCCGGTGTCAACATCAAACGGAGCCCGCTGTGCGGACGAAACTTTGAGTACTACTCCGAAGACCCCTACTTGTCCGGCGTGCTCGGCGCGGCCCACGTCAGAGGCATGCAACAGACCGGCGTTGGCGCATCGGTGAAACACTTCGCCGCCAACAACCAGGAACACGAGCGGATGCGGATCAGCGCTGACGTCGACGAACGCACACTTCGCGAGATCTATCTGCCCGCCTTCGAACGCGTCGTTATCGAAGCAAAGCCCGCGACGGTGATGTGCTCGTACAACAAGATCAATGGAATTTACGCGTCACAGAACGGCTGGCTTCTCACCGACGTGCTCCGCACTGACTGGGGATTCGCGGGCGCAGTCGTCTCCGACTGGGGCGCGGTCAGTGACCGTGTTGCCGGCGTCGCCGCTGGCATGGACCTTGAGATGCCGGGCAGCGGCGGAGCGACCGATCGGCAGATTGTGGATGCCGTGCGTTCCGGTGTCCTCGACGAAGCTCTCGTGGATGACGCTGTGCGCCGCGTGCTCGCGCTCACGGAGCTCCCGCACGACGCCACCGATGATCTCGACGTTGATGGCCATCACGCCCTGGCCCGCGAACTGGCGGCCGACTCCATCGTTCTGCTCAAGAACGATGCCGACACCCTCCCGGTGAAGGCGAACACGCGGCTCGCTGTGATCGGTGCGTTCGCGACAGAGCCCCGCTTCCAAGGCGGGGGAAGCTCCCACATCAACCCGACCAAGGTCGACGTTGCACTCGACGCCATCCGCGACCAAGCCTGGACCGATGGTGTCACCGTCGAGCATGCACACGGGTTCTCTCTCGACGGATTCGGCGACGCGGCGCTCATCGAGGCGGCGACCGAGGTGGCCGGCCGCGCCGACATCGCCATCGTGTTCGTCGGGCTGAGCGACAGCGACGAATCCGAAGGCTTCGACCGCGACACGCTTGCCCTCCCACAGAATCAAATCGACCTGATCCAGGCTGTCGCCGAGGTCGCCCCGCGCACCGTTGTCGTGTTGTCCAACGGTGGTGTCGTCTCCCTCGAGGGATGGCACGATCGGGTGGACGCCATCGTCGAGGGTTGGCTCCTCGGCCAAGCGGGCGGCTCCGCGCTCTCCGACGTGCTATTCGGGCACGTGAATCCGTCGGGACATCTCGCCGAGAGCATCCCGGTGCGCCTGGAAGACAACCCGAGCTGGCTCAACTTTCCTGGCGAACACGGTCACGTCCGTTACGGCGAGGGCGTCTTTGTCGGCTACCGCTACTACACCACGGCGGGCGTGCCTGTGCGCTACCCCTTCGGCCACGGCCTGAGCTATACCAGCTTCAGCACCGATGACCTCTGCATCCAACCCGTCGGGGATGCTGAGGTTGAGGTGTCGGTGACGGTAACGAACACCGGAGACCGTGCCGGCAAGCACGTCGTTCAGCTGTACGTCGCCGGCGGTGCCGCACCGGTACGTCGCCCTGTGCGTGAACTGCGTGGTTTTGCGAAAGTTTCGCTCCAACCGGGGGAGTCGACGACCGTTTCCCTCCTCCTGGATCGCCGCGCATTCGCGCACTGGGACGTCGAAGTGGGCCGTTGGGTGGTTCCAGCTGGTGAATACCTTGTACAGGTGGGAGCGGATGCCTCCACCGTGTTGCGTGAACAGGCGATCACACTAGCCGGCGATTCGATCGTGCGTGAGCTGACGCTGAGTTCAACGGTGGGGGACTGGTTCGGGCATCCGATCGTCGGACCGCTGCTGATGCAGGGGATGGCGGCGGGCATGACTGAGGAGCAGGCGCAGCAGGCGGCGGAGAATCCGGACCAGTTGAAGATGGTGGAATCCATGCCGATGCAGCAGTTCCTCGCGTTCACGCAGGGCGCGATCCCGACCGCGACGCTGGAGCAGCTGATGCGGTTGTCCACGGCACCTACAGTGCCGGCGTCGCTGTAGTGAATTCGAGGGAGTGGCTCGCACGCCACGAACGTCTCGTCGCATATCGCGACGTTTCGGTGCCGGGACTGGGCGGCCCGAGCGTTCGCACACGCCAGTACGGGCCCCGTCTGGGATCCGCCGAAAGCATGGCCCCGTTGCTGTGGGTTCACGGCGGCGCGTTCATCGGTGGCGGCCTTGATCAGAACGAATCGCATGCTGTCGCCCTCGGCATCGCTGCGACTGGGCGCCCGGTGATTACGGTCGACTATCGGTTGGCGCCTGCCGTCAACTGGCTCAAACCGCTCGCGGAACGCGACCTGAAACCGGGCACTCGCTACCCAGCCGCATTAGACGACGTCTCGGCCGCGTTGCAGTGGATAGCGAATCGTGCGCCCCACGTCGTCCTTGGTGGCGCCAGCGCCGGAGCCGCACTCGCCGCGGCGACTGTGCTCCGAAATCGTGACAGCGGAGGATTTCGTCCGGATGCGCTCGCCCTGGCTTACGGAACCTTCCATTCCGCCCTTCCTGAGGTTTCTCCCGCACTCCGTCGGCGTATTCGCGGCTGGCACGGCATCACGCAGTTCCGACCGTCGACCGTCGACCGAATGAATCTCAACTATGCCGGCTCCCACGCGGCGCTCACTGACCCATACGCGTTCCCCGGCAATGCCGACGTGACCGGGTTCCCGCCCACCTTGCTCCTCGACGCCGACCGCGACTCGCTGCGCAGTTCCGGCGAGAAGTTCCGCGACGAGTTGACATCCGCCGGGGTACACACGCGCCACCAGGTCGTTCCGCGGTCCCGGCACGGCTTCCTCGATCGGCCGGGTAGGAGCGCGTACGACATCGGCTTCGAAACCATCATCGACTGGCTCGCGAGCCACGACCCTGAAAAGAGCTAAACGCGATGAGTGCAGTGAGTGTTCCGGTGAATCCGTTTCTACCGCTGGATGAATACATCCCGGACGGGGAGCCGCACGTCTTCGGTGATCGGGTGTATCTCTTCGGATCCCATGACGAAGAAGGCGGCGACACCTATTGCCCGTTGGACTACGTCTTCTACTCTGCCCCGATCGATGACCTCTCCAACTGGACCAACAACGGCGTCAACTATCGGGCGCAGCAGGATCCCGGATACTCGAACCGCCGGCCGTACCTGTTCGCCCCCGACGTGGTGCGCGGAAACGACGGCCGGTACTACCTGTATTACAGTCTGGCCGGCCCCAAGGGTAGCGGCGGGTATTCGGGGCCCATCAGCGTGGCCGTCTCGGACGCCCCCGACGGACAATACGAGTACCTGGGCAACATCCGAAATGCTGATGGCACTGTCTACGACGAGCACGTGCTCTTCGACCCGGCCGTCATCAACGACGACGGACAGATTCGCCTCTACTACGGCGCATGCTACCCATTCGATGACCTGCCCGCGTGGCTGCGCCCTCTGACATACCCGATCCAGACAAAGATCTTCGGCAAGAGTCGGGCGCGGATCAAGGCCGTCGACAGCATCTTCGGCGCAATGGCTGTCGAACTCGCCGATGACATGCTGACCGTGACCAACATTCCACAACGCATCATCCCCACCAAGACAAAGGGCACCGAGTTTGAAGGGCACTCCTTCTGGGAGGCCAGCTCCATCAGAAAGATTGGCTCGACGTACTACTTCGTGTACTCATCGATCAAGTCCCACGAGCTGTGTTATGCCACGAGTGAATTTCCCGACCGTGGCTTCGTGTATCGAGGAACGATTGTCTCGAACGGCGACGTCGTGTTCGAAGGGCGGAAGCCAGAAGATCGCGTCAACCAAACCGGAACGAACCACGGCAGCATCGAACAGCTCGGCTCGCAATGGTTCGTGTTCTATCACCGCAATACGCACGGATCTCGCTGGAGCCGTCAGGCCTGCGTGGAGCCCATCACCATCCTGCCCGACGGTTCTGTCCCGCAGGTTGAGATCACCAGTACTGGGTTCCATGACGGTCCTCTGCTGGCCGACGGGCGCTACTCGGCGATGATCTGCAGTTCGCTCCGCAAAGGACGCATGCCCCACGGCCCGGCACGGTGGAGATCAGTGCCCACCATTTCAAGCGACGATGTCGATCGTTTCGTGGGAGACATCACGTCGGGAACAGTCATCGGATACAAGCGTTTCCGGTTCGATGGGCCGACCGAGCTTTCCATCCGAACGCGGGGAAACGGGACTGGTGGCCTCCTCGTGTCGATCGACAACGAGGCAGTCAGCACAGTATCGATCGGCCCGTCCACAGACTGGACTCGGCGAGCTGTCAGAGTCGAGCGGGCCGGGGTTGGAGAACTGACTTTTAGCTACTCGGGGCGCGGATCGATCGACCTGCTTGACATCGAATTCGCCCCGTTGGGCGAGGAGCTTGCCACAGCGCCACACCGCAGAGCGTCAGCACCGTGAACCTCTGGCGCAGCGCGCTCAATAGCTGGCGGGTAGCGATGGTAGAGGGTCGCGCTCGGCTCGAGACTTGATGCGCGCACGTTTACTCAACGTCTATCCACTCCAGATGACCCGAGATGAGTCGAGGAGTCTCTATACAATTGGGGAACATCACGCAAGAAGTTCCTAGTCAGGTGGAAATTACTCGAGGTCAACCGAGGCATTGCGGCTCGTGCGGGAGCCTCCGGTGGAGCCCGACGGTCACGGGTTCAAGTCCCACTCGCCGTACTGTAATTTGCTCTTGATCGAGGCCTTCCTTTGCACATCGGTCAATTGGGATCACTTGGCGCCGCTGCACTCCGCTCTGGCCTCCGGTCCAGATCTGAGACACAGACAAACCGCGTCTCACCCAACCCCTCAACATTCCCATGCTGCGCCGGAGATTAGCAGGATTCGGAAGCAGGGCGGGAGGCTCCGGGGTGTTCGGTCGCGGCTTAAGCGAGGCGTCGTTGGTCATGTGCAAGGCGTGCGCGCAGCCCAGAGTGGAGCGATATGTAGGTGGGTACGTTCGTCCCGGTCAGGGTCGCTAGGTTCGCGACGAGCTGATCGACATCCTGCACGACGTCCAGCGGGGAAGTGTTCTGTCGCGGGGTGATGCTGACGTGCATGACCGGTGTCTTGCGGATGTCGTCGGCGCTAACGCTAGAGAACAGAATTTCTCGTCGTTGTCCGAGTGAGTGCTTCAACGAGTCAGCCGCAAAAGCCTCGTGCACGGTCACACTGCCCAGCGGGTTCTGTGCCCCGGCCGACTGCAAAACCGTGTGTGAGCGCGCCCCGCCGATCCGAGTCAGAACTACGACCAGCATCACCATAAGAACGACAATGAGAGCGACGGCCGCGACAGCGACCCAACTGATTGAGGTCGTCCCGATCCTGGTTGCAGCGATGATGCCGTCGAGCCAGCTCAGCGCAGTCTGCGTAGCGCTGGTCCAGACCTCGGCCGCGGCGGGCCAAGCTTGTGCGGCGAGCACCGCGGCGCCGATGCTGAGCAAGAGCACACCAATTATGAAGAGGACAATCCTGTTCAGGGCGCGGTTGGTGTGGTTCATGTTCCCAGCTCGCTTTCTTTCGGTCGAGCCACACGGACCTTGGTCTTGACGCTCGGTATGAGTTGGTAGTTATCCAGCTCGGCCCTGACGAGCGCTTGCACCGGATCTCGGTCCATGGGGACTCCGAAAGCCGGGCGTATTGTGACGTCCACGGTGCGGTGGGCCACGCCGACGGTGATGTCGTCGCGGGCGACGCCGGTCTCGTCACTGATGTGCTGTGCCAGAGAGGCGGCGATGACGCCGTTATCGACGAGCACGGCGCGCTCCCCGCAGCGCATCTGATGTTTGGGGAGGCGACCCGGAGTGAGCGCGAGGAAGACGAACACGAACCCAAGGATGGCCATTGCCGCCCCACCGATTCCGATCACCCATCCGGGTTGTGCAGTGGGGAGCCCGACTATCCACTGTGCGGCCGCCGCGGGTTCAAGCAGCAAAGCCGGTCTGGAGACCAAGTCGAGCACGAGCTCCGTCCCGATGTACGCGAGCGAAAGTAAGAGCAGCGTCACGGCGACGACCATCGCAACGGTGCGCGGAGAGTGGCTTTCTCGCCGCAGGATTCGGCGGAACACGGGGGGAGTCATAGCACTCTCCTCTTCGCCGCAATGACTGCGCCCGTGATGGTCATGTTGACGCGGGTGACGTCGCGACCGGTGAGTTGCGTTATCCGGTCACGGAGTTGATTTTGGATGGCCTGGACGCGCTCGAGGACGGGGGTTCCCTGTTGAATGGCGTCTATGTCATCGAGTTCTGGCACGGGGAGAGGGGTGGAGATCGTGAGCGCCATCCCTCCCCGCGCTTCCGACACTTCTACAGAGAGGTGACCACGTTGCACCCGGAGGGCGTCCGCCGTCGCTTCCTCGGCGACTCTCACGAGGACGCGTTCTCTGACGACGGTGCGGCCGGGGTGCGTCGGCGCCGCATCGGCGACCCGGTGGGCTCCGCCGCCGGTTCGGCCCGCTTGTGCGGAGTCCATTAGGAGGTGCGCCGGCCAGAGAAGGCGTTTGCGAGCCCGCGCACGTCGAGCTTTCCAGACATGATGCGGCCCACGAGCGCACCGATGCCCATGAACAGGGCGACGAGGAGGAATCCCCACCATCCGAACACGAGGATCGAGACAGCAAGAATGACACCAATCATGGCGCCGATGACGGTCTGACTCATGAGACGCGCGACTCTTCCTCGTTCTTGTCGTCGGACGGCAGGTGCACGTCATTGACTTCCACATTGACCTCAACCACTTCGAGACCGACGAGGGAGCTGATCGCACCGCTCACGACCGCTCGCACATTGGCGGCTACATCTTGGACGGGCGCCGGGTATTCCACCACGATGGTGATGTCGGCGGCGGCCTGGGTCTCGCCGACCTCGACCTTGACCCCTTGGGTCAGATCATCTGCGTTCACCACACTGCGTAGGGCGCCGAGCGCTCGTGCTCCGCCGCCACCGAGAGCGTAGACCCCGGGAACCTGCCGGGCCGCGATTCCTGCAATCTTTGCGACGACACCTTCGGCGATAATGGTCGTTCCGGCCGCGGACTGGTCTGACACTACGCGCGACTGCGTGAAAGGGCGATCCACCCGGGACGTGCCAACGCCCTCACGCTTTGAGATGGACGGTGACGAAACGCTCGGGGTGGTCAGGTTCTGGTCATCAGTAGTCATGGGATCCTCTTCACTCTGCGATGCGGCAAACGCAATCACCGTGTGGTCCTGCGCCGAAGCGATGTTCTCGCTCTACCTGTAAGACGCGACGAGACTGACATTCGTCACGCAGAAGGCCACAAACAGTTTTGGGAAACCTCTGAACACGCGTGTCCCACATGGCAGACCGCTTGAAGCCTGGGTGGTGGGCCGCGCCGACACGAGCGTATTCTTCTGGCGCAGGCTGCATTCGTACCAGGGAGAACTCGCTGAAGCGATCGGGGGAAGGCATGGCGGAGGCAAGCAGCGCCAGAACAAGCCGGTTCCGAGTCGATCTGAGTTCGGCAAATGACATCACCGTGGCCGGTCGCGCTGCCGACGGAGACCCTCAAGCGTTCGAAGAACTCGTGCGCCGCTATGGCAAGCTCATGCGCTTCGTGGCACGCAGCGTGCTGGGCAGCGATGGCGATGCCGATGACGTTGTCCAAGACGCCTTTGTGAGTGCGTGGCATCGTTTGGATACACTCTCCGACCCTGCTGCTGTGAAACCCTGGCTGATGCGCATTGTCACCCGATGCGCTCTCGACACGCTCCGCAAACAACGCCCCCAAGAACAGCTGGACGAGAATGCGCCCATCATTTCCGACGACGCATCCCCCTCAACGTATGCCGAGCACCGCGCTCTCAATGACGCGATCGCGGTCTCATTACAGGTGCTTCCCACCGAACAACGCCGATGCTGGGTGCTCCGAAATATCTCCGAGTACAGTTACCACGACATTGCCGCAGAGTTGGGCGTTCCCGAATCCACGGTGCGCGGACTTTTGTCCAGGGCAAGGAAACGCATGATCGAAGAAATGGAGGCATGGCGATGACACCCCGCGTCCCGGACTCCTCCTCCGCCACGATCCCCGCCCACGCAAACTCTCTTGTCCCGCCAGGGTCCGACTTGGACGGGCACACCATCGACGAGCTGAGCGATTACCTCGATTCTGGGCGACAACCGCGAGTCGCCGCCATTGAGAACTCTCCCGACTGTCAACTTGCCCTCGCGGGCCTTGCTCGGTTGCACCGATTGACGCTGGAGCAGGTCGAAGCGGACGTCGAGCGCGAACCGGCACCCACTGACTCGTGGGTGCAATCCATCATGAACAGGATCGCACTGGAGGCCAACGCCGGGCGCGACATCCCCATCAGTTACAGCGATCCACAGGCTGTACTATCGCTGAGCGAGGGAGCCGTGCGCGGAATCATCCGCGGAGCCGGCGATCATGTTCAGGGAGTAATCGTCGGTCGCTGCCGCCTCGATGGCGACGTCACCCTCCTCGGCGAACCGATCACCATCCGCGTCGAAATGAGCGTCGCGTGGGGCGAAAACATCCCCGCCGCCGCAAGTCAACTCCGACAAACGATCGCCGACGAACTCCACAAACACACCGAAATCACCATCCAAGCGATAGACATCACGGTCAACGACGTTCGGGTGGCCCCCCGCGCCGCAGTTTCGACGATCGAGGCATGATGACAGTCACGGCTGACCGCGACGCATCTTCTCTCGCAGAGCACCTGAGCTCACTCGTCGCCGCGCATCCAGATGTAATCCGCGTCTACTCCACACACTCCACACCTAGTGATCTCATTTCCCGCGCCATCACTGTCATCACGCCTTCCCACACACCCCCACCAGTCCGAGTATCCGAGACCTCTGCCGGCACGACCATCACGGTCCTCGTCGGAGTGAGCAGTGAGCGAGCCGCGACCGACATCTGCCGCGAGATCTACGGGGACGTAGCGAATGAGGCCGCCAGCGCAGGTCTGACTGCGCCCGTGTCGATCTCCATCACGATCGCAAGCATCGACTGACTCGCCAGCGCGGCAGAGCCTGATTCATTGGCAACTTCAGGGAGGCCACGACGATCGGCAAGAGCCGAAAAGGGCTCCACCTGAAAATGCGTTCGCAGCCACTGTCCGCATGGTGATCGTGTGGCGAACCTCGCGGCACAGTTTTCACCTGCCGGGCTCGACAAGCCAACAAGGGGGAACATTGGGGAAGAGCCCTCTGCAGTGGTTTCTCCCAATCCGAAGGGTCGAGACGCCTAGGAGGTAGCAGTTGCGACGACGGCGGTCAGGGCGCGTTCAGCCCGGCGCCGCACACAATCAGCACAAGCCAGATGTGTTGACATCGCACCGCTTCAGCGAAGCAACGCTGACACACTCCTGCGCATGGCTCGTGTGAGATGCCCCGAACACCGGGTTCTGTTTTTGAGGACGCTCATAATTGAGTAGACTCAAATATCTCGCTGGAAGCCGCCGCGCATAGCTCTCAGGCAGGCCTGCCGAGCGGCGCGTCCCGCTAGCAAGACGACCGAATGCGACAGCAGAAGGAGCACCAGCATCATGAAAGCTTTTGTCATCAGCGAGTACAAGGGTCCGCTGCATCTCGCGGAGGTCACCGAGCCCTCGGTGGGCGAGCACGACGTGCTGGTGCGCGTGCAGGCCGCGGGGCTGAATCAGCTGGATGAGAAGATCCGCCTGGGTGAGTTCAAGCAGATCCTGCCCTACAAGATGCCGCTCACACTCGGTCACGACGTCGCCGGCACCGTGATTCGCGTCGGCGAAAAGGTGAGCGAGTTCAAAGCAGGCGACGAGGTGTATTCCCGACCCGGCAAGAAGCACATCGGCACGTTCGCCGAGCGCATCGCGATCCCCGATTCCGAACTCGCGCCGAAGCCGACGTCGATCAGCATGGATGAGGCCGGATCGCTGCCGCTGGTGGCACTCACCGCATGGCAGGCCCTCGTGGAGCGCGGCGCGGTGAAGCCGGGGCAGAAGGTGCTCATTCACGCGGGCGCCGGTGGGGTCGGCGGGGTCGCGATCCAGCTTGCCAAGCACCTCGGCGCGAGCGTCGCCACGACAGCGAGCGCCGCCAACGCAGAGTTCGTGCGCGGGCTCGGCGCCGATACCGTCATCGACTATCGCAGTGAGGACTTCGAGCAGATGCTCAGCGGTTACGATCTGGTGTTGGACAGCCTGGGCGGGGAGAACCTCGAGAAGTCGTTGCGTGTGCTGCGGCCAGGTGGCAAAGCCATTGGGATCTCGGGTCCTCCGGATCCTGCGTTCGCCCGTGGGGCCGGCCTGAATCCAGTGCTGCGTCTGGCCATCGCAGCGCTCAGCAGCAAGATCCGCAAACAGGCGAAGAAGCTCGGCGTCACATACGAATTCTTGTTCATGCACGCTAGCGGCGAGCAGCTCCGTCAGATCACCGAGCTCGTCGACGCCGGCACTCTGCGCCCGATCGTGGGTGAGGTGTTCTCCTTCGACGAGACTCCTCACGCCCTACAGATGCTGGCCGCGGGAAGCATCCGCGGCAAAGCCGTAATTCACACCTCCTGAATAGATGGGCGCCGACATCCACGAGCTCGATGCGATGACCTACTCGACTGTGCCCACCCGTTTCATCACTGCTGAGGGCACGAGGTTCGCATACCGGGAGCTGGGCCGCAGGGCGGAACTCCCGTGGTGTTCTTCGCGCACACCTTCATTCGCGCGCTCGGGTATGACCGCATCGACGGATTCGGGCTTTCGATGGGAGGCATGATCGCCCAGGGCCTCGTCGTCAAGCATCCCGAGCTGGTGCGGAAACTCATTCTGGCTGGCACGGGGCCACGCGGTGGCGCGGGCATCGACAAGGTTGCCGGAACCACGTACCGGGACACGCTCCGCGCCGGTCCGATACGAAGGAGTTTCACTTCTTCGCTCGCTGAGCGCAAAGCAGGCCGTCAGCGGCCTCATGGGAGAATGAGCCGAGGCACATCCGGGCCACGCAGCACTGACTCAGCCCAGAGCTGAGTCGAGTCAGAGTCAATTTCGAAGGACGTGCCATGGCTGTCGTCTCTCGGCCGATCGGTCGACGCGAGCGCAACAAGCAGGAAAAGCTCGACCGCATCACGACGGCCGCTCGCGAGCTCTTCGCCGAGCGCGGCGTTGACGACGTCACCACCCAGGAGATCGCCGATAAGGCGGATGTCGGTGCCGGCACTGTGTTCGTCTACGCAAAGACCAAGGGGGAGCTGCTTCTCCTCGTGCAGAACGCGGGCTACGCACAGGCGCTTGTCGAGGGGACGTCCGCCGCCGAGGCGATCTCGGATCCGCTGGAGGCCGTCATGTCGATCGTGCGCCCGGTTGTGGAGTGCAACCGCACCCAGATCGAGAACGGTCGAACCTACCTGCGGGAGGTCGTTTTCGGCGACCCCGAGGAGCCACACCATCGGCACGCCCTCGCGCTCACGATTCAGACGGAGCAGGCGATTTCGCACGTGCTGCAGCGTGACCAGCGTGTGGAGCCCGCCCGGGCTGCCAGTCTCGCACACGTCGTGTCTGCGGTGATGTTCCTCAGCCTGGCTTCTACTGCCAATGCCCAGGCCACGGTCGACGACATCGTCGCCGAGATCACAGGCCACCTTCAGGCTCTCTTGCCCCTCTGAGGGCGATCGGGGCCTCAGTCTGAGCGAGGCCCTCGTTCGGTGCCGTCGCGGTTCGCCCGGGCGTCGGCTCGCAAGCGGTCCCAGTAGGCGAGTCGCTCTGCGATCGCCTTCTCATACCCGTTTCGAGTGGGTTCGTAGAAGCGTTCTTGTGGCAGCTCGTCTGGAAAGTAGGACTGGCCGGAAAACCCGTCGGCGGTGTCGGGGTCGTATTGGTAATCCTTGCCGTAGCCGAGCTGCTTCATGAGCTTGGTGGGTGCGTTGAGGATGTGAGCCGGCGGCATGAGCGACCCGGACTGTTTCGCGGCGCGCATCGCGCGATTCATTCCCCGATACACAGCGATTGATTTCGGGGCCGTCGCGAGGTACACGACCGCCTGCGCGATGGCGAGCTCGCCTTCCGGCGAACCCAGACGTTCGTAGACATCCCACGCGGCGAGTGCCTGGTGCACGGCCTGCGGGTCGGCGATGCCGATGTCTTCATTCGCGAACCGCACGAGCCGCCGTGCAATGAATAGCGGATCTTCACCGCCATCGAGCATTCGCGCCAACCAGTACAACGCCGCGTCAGGGTCAGAGCCGCGCATCGCCTTGTGGAGGGCGGAGATCAGGTTGTAGTGGCCCTCCTGCGACTTGTCGTACAGCGGGGCGCGCTTCTGCACCATCGTGGCGAGCGCCACCGTGTCAAGCGGTCGCTGACCCTTGGGCAGGGCCAGGAGTTGCTCGGCGAGGTTCAGGAGGTAGCGGCCGTCGCCGTCCGCCATTGCAATCAACGCGTCGACCGCCGAAGGATCCAAAGGAAGACTGCGCCCGGTGAGCTTCTCGGCGCGCACGATGAGCGTGCGCAGCGCTGCAGCATCCAGGCGCTGGAGGACGAACACTTGGCACCGCGAGAGGAGTGCGCCGTTGAGTTCGAAGCTCGGGTTCTCGGTCGTCGCTCCGATGAGCACGATCGTGCCGTCCTCGACATACGGCAGGAACGAGTCCTGCTGCGCGCGGTTGAACCGGTGGATCTCATCGACGAAAAGCAGGGTGCCCTGCCCGATCTCTCGGCGCTTGGCGGCAGCGGAGAAAACCTTGCGCAGATCGGCCACGCCGGAGAACGTGGCCGAGAGCGGTTCGAACGTCAGACCGGTGCGTTCGGCCAGGAGCCTGGCGATGGTGGTCTTTCCGCATCCGGGCGGGCCCCACAGGATGGCTGAGACGAGCTTTCCCTGGCCGATCATGCGCCCCAGTGGCGCGTCGGGGCCGAGGAGTTGTTCTTGCCCGACGATGTCTTCAAGCGTGTCGGGGCGGAGCCGATCGGCGAGGGGGCGGCTTTCGTCGTCGATCTCGAACAGCGAGGCCGGTTCGTTTGCGCTCATCCCTGCCTTCCTCTCCTTCTGTAAAGGTCGTTTCTCTGGACGTCGTGGGCATGCCCCCGGGCTGATTCATCCGACATGAGGATCACGGTGATCCTCATGGGTGCCGGCCGTAGGTGGCGGGGTCGACCGGGCGGAGCCGCTTCGGGAGGGTTTCGACTACCAGGAGGTACGACTCGGTGACCAGTTCATCCACGAGTTGGGGGTCGATGTTCCCGCCGGGGTGGATCGTGATCCAGTGCTTCTTGTTCATGTGGTAGCCCGGCGTGATGTCCGGGTGGGCCTCGCGAAGCGCCCGCCCGTCGTCGGGCGTTGCTTTCAGGATCACGATCCCCTCTCCGGCGAGCACGGTGTGCAGCATGAAAACTTTGTCGCGGACCTTCCAGACTTCCCAGCCTTCGCCGAACGGGTGCGTCAGTTCGGCGCCGGGGAGCTCCTCGGCACGAGTGGCAGCCCTCTCAGGCACTGATGCGGGTTCCATATCGCTCCTCCGTCTTGCTCGGTGTGCCTGCAATGCTACGCACCACCACGGACATCCACAGAACTGGCGAACGATGTCGTCGAAGAGCACGTTGGCCCGATCGAGCCCGGTGCGCCAAGTCGGCCACGGGGGCCTGCGTGAGGACTAAAATCTCTGCCATGACGAACAGGGAAATCGGCAAGAACGAGGGTGCGCAGCCGTCGGCCCGCCCTGCCACTGGCGTCGACGGAACCTGGACGCTGCCGGAGGCCATGACCGGCAGGGCCAGCCCCGCGAAAGCGGCGGTCGGCGACAAACCGGTCTTCGCCTACATCGCCAGCCTGCCGCAGCCGCAGCGCGGCATCGCCGAAGCGGTCGATGCGCTGGCATCCCAGACCTTGCCCGAGCTCCGGCGCTCCGTCAAGTGGGGTATGTCGTACTACGGCGTCGGCGACGGATGGTGTTTTTGTTGCGGTGGCTTCGCTGGCCACGTCAAGCTCATGTTCGTGAATGGAGCGGCGCTGGAGCCGGTGCCACCGGTGACACCGGTGGGCATGGGCAAGTCGACACGGGGAGTGGAGCTTGAGTCGGTGGACGACATCGACGAGCGCCAGATCGCGGCGTGGATGCGGCAGGTCACCTCTGTGCCGGGTGTCGGCGGCAAGAAGAGTTGAGCCCGGTGCCAGCTGAGCTGTGACCAGCGCTGCACCGCCGCAGGGCGTTCTCACCCGGCGTGGTCATCGCGTGCGGCCGAACCGCCCCGTCATCAGGTGGTCGCCAGCCGAGGTCGACGCCTGCCCGCTCGCCGTCCTGCAGCACGTTCTCGATCATCGTGGTGAACGCGTCGCGCCAGGCGGCGCGATCTTCATCACGACGTCGCGCCCATCGCGCAGGCGCAATCGAGAGGCGACGTTGAACCAGCCATGCCCGAGCTCGGTGGCGAAATCGTCGTCGACAGGCACGAGGTCAGCGCCGTACGCCCGCTCGATCATGGCCAGCAGCGTTGCCACGGACTGTCGGTTCTTGGTGCTGCTCTCCACCGCGAGGCTTCTCCTTCTGAACCTGCCGCGAACCCGAGCGATGGCGAGGCTTTCGGCCCATCAGCAAGAACCTACAATCGGGACGCTCCGATCGAGCCGAGGCCGGCGTCAGACGTTGCCCAGGAGGAGCAGCGGCTCCTCGACGCAACGTGCCACAAAGGTGAGGAAACCGGAGGCCACATCGCCGTCACAGACCCGGTGGTCGAAGACGAAGGAGAGCTGCATGACGGAGCGCACCGCGAGCTGGTGGTCGACGACCCAGGGACGCTCGATCACGCGGCCGATGCCCAGCATCCCCACCTCGGGGTGGTTGATGATCGGCGTCGACCCGTCGACGCCGAACCCGCCGTAGTTGTTGAGGGTGAATGTGCCCCCGGCGAGCGCCGCGGGGCGGAAGTCGCCCCTCTCACTCGTGGCCACCACAGCGGCGATGGCATCGCGCAATTCACGCGTGCTCATGGCGTGCGCATCGTGCACCACGGGCACCATGAGCCCGCGCGGTGTCTGTGCGGCGAGCCCGAGGTTGATGCGCCGGTGCTGGATGATCTCCGCGCCGTCTTCGCTTACCGACGCGTTGAGAATGGGGTACTGCAGGAGCCCCGCCACCACGAAACGGGCGATCAGTGCGGTGATGCTGAACCGCTCACCGGTCGATCGCTGCAGCCGATCCTTCGCGTTGAACAGCTCGGTGGCGTCGACGTCGAGCCAGATCGTGACTTCGGGGATGATGCGCCGCGATTCGCTGAGCCGCGTGGCCACCAGCTTGCGCAGCCCGGTCACCGGAATGCGCAGGTCGTCGTCGAGCACGGATGACGGGGCCATGCCGGCCGGGCCGGCCGTGCGCGCCGCAATGGCGGACTCCACATCAGAACGCACGACGAGGGAGGCGAGTCCGGTGCCGAGCAGGTGGCTGGCGTCGAAGCCGTTGTCCTTGGCCAGCTTGCGGGCGATCGGTGAGACGACGGGGGAGTTGCGCACAGGATCGAGCAGACCAAGGCCCGAGGTTGAATCCGCCGAGATTGCGTTCCCGCCGCCACGCCCGAACCGGCCGCCCGCAGGGCGTTGCAACCGCACCGTCGACTCTTTCGTTCCGTATCCCACGAGCACGGCACCAGAACTGGTCGCCTCGGGCTCGACAGTGCCGCGGAGGGCGGTGCCCGGCACCACGTCCGCGGGCGCCGGAGCGACCGGGGGCACACTCTCGGGCACGACCGTGATGAGCGGCGCACCCTTCTGCACGATATCGCCGGCCGCACCGTGCAGCGTCTGCACGCGCCCGCCGTACGGCGACGGCAACTCGACGACCGACTTGGCGGACTCCACCTCGACGACGACCTGGTCGATTGCGATGATGTCGCCGGGGGAGACCAGCCAGGTCACGATCTCGGCCTCGGTCAGGCCTTCTCCCAAGTCGGGCAGCAGGAAATCGGAAGCGCGCGCGCCGGCGGCAACGGTGGTAGGCACGGTGTTCACCACTCCCAGGTGTCGAGGGCGGCGAGCACACGCTCGGCGGTTGGCAGGTAGTGCTCCTCGAGCTTCGGCGAGGGGAACGGGATGTCGAAGCCGGTGATGCGCAGCACGGGCGCCGCGAGGTGGAAGAACTGGCGTTCGGTGACGCGAGCGGCGACCTCGGCCCCGTAGCCGCCGAACTGGGCGGCCTCATGGATGACCGCGGCTCGCGAGGTCTTGCGCACGGACGCACCCACGGTCTCGTCATCGAAGGGCGAGAGTGAGCGCAGATCGACCACTTCGACCGAGAGGCCCTCCTCGGCGCCGAGCTCGGCGGCGTGCAGGGCGGTCTTCACCGTCGGGCCGTAGGCGAGCAGCGTCACGTCGGTGCCTGCGCGCAACACGACCGCTCGGGTCATCGGCGCGGTGTGCACGGGCAGCTCCACGGCGTCTTTGGCCCAGTAGCGACTCTTCGGCTCGAGAAAGATCACCGGGTCGTCGCTCTCAATGGCCTCGCGCAACATCGAGTAGGCGTCGGCCGGGTTCGATGGGCTGACGACGGTCAGCCCGGGCGTGTGCGTCCAGTACGCCTCCGAGGAGTCGGAGTGGTGCTCGACGCCACCGATTCCGCCGGCATACGGGATGCGGATGACGATCGGCAGCGTCACGCGCCCCTTGGTGCGGTTGCGCATCTTCGCCAGGTGCGAGGTGATCTGCTCGAACGCCGGGTAGCTGAACGCGTCGAACTGCATCTCGATGACCGGGCGCAGCCCGTACATCGCCATGCCGATCGCGGTGCCGACGATCCCGGACTCGGCTAGGGGCGAGTCCCACACGCGGTCCTCCCCAAACTCGGCATGCAGGGCATCCGTGATTCTGAAGACGCCGCCGAGCGGGCCCACGTCTTCTCCGAAGACCACCACGTTCGAATCTGCGGCGAGGGCGTCGCGCAGCGCAGCGTTGAGGGCGCCCGCGATGCTGACGGCGGGCGCGGGAGAAAGGATGGCCGGGGCGGCACGTTCAGCGCTGGCGTGGCTCGTGCTGATGCCTGCGGTTCTGGCGTCGCCGGTTCTGATCTCATCGAGGAGTGTCATGCGGCTCCTGCCTCTCGGGTGTCGGTGTGCGCGAGCTCGTTCGCGAGAAACGCGCGCTGCTCGAGCAAGGCTGGTCGTGCGGCGGAGTACACGTGGTCGAAGACCTCGAGCGGATCGAGCACGGGGGTTTCGTTCATGGCGTCACGCGTCGCGGTCGCGAGCGCCTCCGCCTCGGCGGCAATGCTCGCGCGCACCGCGGTGGTGAGCGCGCCCGCCCTGTCGAGGTGCTTCTCCACCCGGTCGATCGGGTCATGGTCGAGCCACCCTGCGGTCTCGCTCGTCTCGCGGTACCTGGTCGGGTCGTCGGAATTGGTGTGGGCCTCCATGCGGTAGGTCAGGCCTTCGATGAGTGTCGGGCCGTGGCCTGCGCGCGCCCGTTCGACGGCCGCCGTGACCACGGCGTACATGGCGGCGACGTCGTTTCCGTCGACGTAGTATCCCGGCATGCCGTAGCCGATCGCCCGGTCGGCCAACGTTCTGGCCCGCGACTGCTTCGAGTACGGCACGCTGATCGCGTACTGGTTGTTCTGGATGACGAACACGACGGGCGCCTGCCAGACCGACGCGAAGTTGAACGCCTCGTGCGCGTCGCCCTCACTGGTCGAGCCGTCGCCCAGAAACGTCAGAGCCACGGTGTCGTCCTGCTTGAGTTTCGCGGCCGTGGCCAGCCCGACGGCATGCAGCGCCTGCGTGGCCAGCGGGGTCGACTGCGGTGAGATGCGGTGCGCGTGCGGGTCGAACCCCGTGTGCCAGTCTCCGCGGAAGAACGAGAGGATCTCGACCGGGCTCACACCTCTGGTCAGCAACGCGATGGTGTCGCGGTAGGTCGGAAAGAGCCAGTCCTGCTGCGCGAGCGCCGCGACGGAGGCGATCTCGCAGGCCTCCTGGCCGAGCGCCGATGGGTACGTGGCGAGGCGGCCTTGTCGGGTCAGCGCGGTGACCTGGGCCTCGAAGCGCCGGGCCAGCACCATGCGACGGTACAGCGAGAGGAGGGTGTCTGTGTCCGGCATCCGGAACCCGGCGGTCTGGGTGCCCGTCACCGCGCGACCCGTTTCGTCGATCAGGCGGATCGGTTTGTGCGTCGGAAGCGTGGGTGGCGCAGGCACCAGAACGTCATTGCTCATGAGGCAATGTTGCTCACGCACGCGTTCTGAAGCCATGGCGCCGCACGAGCTCAGGACGGATGGCACCCCGTCGCGAGAGCCACGAGCCTTTCGGCTCTTTTGTGGCGACCTAGACGGGCCAAACGTCCGGCGCCGAACCGGGCGTCGTTCCCACTCGTTCGTCGAGGACCAGGTGCGAACGCGTCGAGACAACGCCCGGCATGGAGTGAATCTGCGACAGGATGACGGCACTGAGCTGTTCGTTGTCTTGTGCGCTGACGGTCAGCACGAAATCCACATCACCGCTGACCGACTGCACGCGCTCCACGAAAGGCAGCGCGGCGAGCGCCGCAGCCATCGTCGGCCAGGGGACGTTGCCGATCTTCACAATGACGAGCGCCGTCACGTTCAGGCCGAGGGCCTTGCGGTCGACCTGGGCGGCAAAGCTCGTCAGCACGCCATCGGCTATGAGGCGCTGCACGCGAGCGTGTGCGGCCGTGCGCGAGATATGGACGCGTTCGGCAATTGTTCGGACGGAGAGCCGTGCGTCGACGCTCAACTCGGCGATGATGGCGCGGTCAATCCTGTCGACAGTCATCTCATCACCATATCGGCAGGTTCGCGCTCGTCGAGCCGTCGCACGGGCCCTGACCGGTACGTCTGTTCTTCCGCATCGGATTGTCGGTGCGAGAGAAAATTCGCACTTGATCCCACTCGCAGTCCGCCGCAGTATTGCGACAGCGTGCGTGTGGAAGGGGTGAGGATTCGTGGGCGCTCTGCTGGCTCTTGTCGCCGCGGTCGCATACGGGGTGTCGGACTTCGTTGCGGGCGTCGCCAGTCGTCGCGCGTCGGCGGTGGGGGTGACCGCTGTGACGCTCTTCATTGAGCTCCTGGCCAATCTGCTGGCCCTTGCCTTCTTCCACGGGAGCGGGCCAGTCCTGGAGCCGCTGCTCTGGGGTGCGCTCAGCGGGGTGGGAAGCGCCGTCGGAACCTTGGCGCTCTACCACGGCTTCGCCGTCGGTCGGATCAGCGTCGTCGCCACGCTCTCGGGCGTGCTGACCGTGGTCATTCCCGCGATCACGGGGCTCCTGCTCGGCAATCAGCTCTCCCCGCTCGCCCTGGTGGGGATCATCGTTGCGATACCCGCCATCGGCCTGGTGTCGTGGAACAGCGGAACGCGAGAAGACGGTCGGAAGAGCGGTGCGCTGTTCGGGGTGATCGCGGGAGTGTCTTTCTCCCTGCTCTTCATCGCGCTGGAACGGGCGGGTACCGGTTCGGGGGCGTGGCCTCTCGTCTGCGGGCAGGCCGTCGCCTGCGCACTGATCGCGCCAGTGGTCATCCGCGGTCTGCGTGCAGGCAGCCGGCCGCGGGGTTCCGCCTTGCTGCTCTCCGTCATCGTCGGGCTCACCGGTGCCGCCGCCGGGTTGGCCTACCTGCTGGCGACGGGGTTCGGGCAACTCGCTGTCGTGGCTGTGCTCACCTCGATGTATCCGGCGGTCACCGTTCTGCTCGCGCGTGTGCTCCTGCACGAGACCTGGTCCCGCCTCCAAGCCCTCGGACTCATCACGTCGGCCATCGCGGTCGTCATGGTCGGCACGAGCGGATCCCCATGATGCGGGCTGCACGGTGTGGTTGGCGGCGAGCGCCGTGTCCTCCGTCCTCGTGAATGCGATCGTCTCGCTCCTCCGCCACGACAATTGTGAGCCGTCACGGCCCGTGATTCGCAGTCGCTTTCTGAAGTCCGGTAGGGTTCGGTGTCGCCCGACCGGCATTTCAACGAAGAAAGTAGACCAATGTCAGATTCCTCACCCGTCATCGCCCCCGAATTCGACACCGGTCCGTGGGCAACGATCTCGCTGGGGATGAAGGTTCTGTCCAAGCGCGGACGCCTGGTCGTCTCGGATGGCCACCTCGGTCTGCTCCGCGAGAACGGGGATCTGATCGAAAGCGCGCCGCTCAGCGCCGTCGAGGTGAAGAAGGGCATGCTCTACTCGCTGGTGCCCACCCTTCAGCTCATCGTGGGTGGCAACAAGTACAAGCTGATGCTGTCGTATGAGCGCTCGATCCACGGCGGCCTCGGCGACCAGCAGGCCAAGGAAGTCCAGTACGAAGACAACGACCGGCTGAGCGAGGTCGTCCGCAAGCACGGCGGAAAGGCTTAGTGCGCGGCGCACGCGCCAGCACTGCTCACGCCCGGGAGTTCTGCGCGGAACGCGGATACAGCTTCCGGGCCAGCCTGCTGAACCCCCCGATCTCCGGGTTGCTCTTCAGAAACCCGAAGAACGTGGTGATGAGGGATGTTGTCGACGCGCTGTCGACGGATGCCCCTTTCCTCTACGCACGGGTCTCGGCCCGGGGGCGGCCGCTGCGGCGCCTGAAGCTGATCATGCTTCCCCTGCCACGCCCGCTGCCGAACATGGTGCTCCTCAGCACGACTGGCAACGTGCTGAAACGGCTGGGCATCGCTCTGCAGGAATCCCAGCGCCTGGGCGTTGAGGGTGACTTCCACTCCGTGTTCACCCTGTACTGCCCGTCGGCGTACGAAGTGGACGCGCTCTACGTGTTCTCCCCGGATCTGCTCGGCCGGATCATGGATGCCGCGGCGGGCTGTGACCTGGAGATCGTCGACAACCGGCTGCTGATCTATGCGCCAGCGCACGCCTTCTCGAAACCAGGGCAACTGGCCGCCCTGGTTGGCCTGGTTGCGCACCTGCACGAGAAGTTCGACAGACAGACTCGCCGCTATCGAGATGAGCGCGGCTCCGACGCAGCACTGGAGGACCCGTTCCTCCGCGCCCAGCTCACCGCCACCGAGACCCGGAGCGAGCACGGGCACGTGGTCGGCACGCACGGCCGACGCCTCCGCACGCGCACGACGGCCGCGCAGAAGGCGGGAATCGCCCTTGCGGTGATTCTCGCGCTCTGCGCGGCCGGCTACTGGGCCGGGATGGTCGTCACTGCCTTGTTCGGAGCGGGCTGACCCCTCCGTCAGCGACCAGCTAGCCGTTCGGCAGCAGCACCGCGCGACCGCGGATGTCTCCGGCGTGCAGGCGCTCGTACACGGTCGGCGCCTCCTTCAACGCGAACGTCTCCACCTCGACCGTGATCTGGCCGCGCCGGGCCATCTCCAGCACCTCGATCAGCTCGCTGCGGCTGCCCCAGTATGGCGTGCGCACGGCGGCGTCGTAGGCGATGGAGCCGAAACCGACGGGCAGCATGCCGCCGCCGATGCCGACGATGGTGACATCGCCCTCGGCGGCCACGGCCGCGGCAGCGATGTTCACGGTGGGCTGGATGCCGACGAAGTCGAAGACGGCGTTCGCGCCGCGTCCACCGGTGAGCTCCTTGATGGCGGCGACGGCGCCCGAGTCGCTCAGGATGGCGTGGTGTGCGCCGACCTCGCGGGCGAGTTCGAGCTTGCCCTCGGTGACGTCGAGGGCGATGACGGTCGCGCCAGAGAGTGCCCGCAGGATCTGGATGCCGACGTGGCCGAGACCTCCGGTGCCGATGACCACAGCGGTGGTGCCTGCGCCGAGCTTCGGCAGCGAGTTCTTGATGGCGTGGTACGGGGTGAGCCCGGCATCCGTCAGCGACACGTTGGCGACAGGGTCGAGGCCTTCGAGCGGCACCAGGTGGCGGGCGTTGTCGACCAACATGTACTCGGCCATCGCGCCCGGAGCGCCGAGACCGGGAGGGCGGATGCCATCGGCCGCCGCGTTGCTGCAGTAGTTCTCCTTGCCGGCCGCGCAGTTCTGGCAGCGGCCGCAGCCCCACGGCCCGTACACGGCCACAGCGTCGCCAAGCTGGAACTCGGTGACGCCCTCGCCGAGCTCGTGCACGATGCCAGCGCCCTCGTGGCCCAGCGTGAGTGGAAGCATCGGGGCGACCTGCTCGGCCGGCATGTTCATGACGAACTCGTCGGAGTGGCAGACGCCTGCCGCGGTGACCTTGATGAGGATCTGCCCGGGGCCGACCTGGGGAACGGGAATCTCAACGACCTCGGGGGCCGAACCAGCGGTGCGGTACTGAAGTGCCTTCATGATGTCTCTGCCTCTCCGGGCGGCACGATGTCCTCGAAACCGGGTGAGTGGGCGCCCGCACCATTCAGGCTATCTGGGCGGCGACGCTGAAGCCGCGCCCGTGTGCCAGATCAGCTGAACCACAGGCCCCACCGTGCGGGTGCCAGCCGGTAGATCTGGCGGTACAGCGCGGTGCTGCATCCCCCTGAAGGAATGACCCGCACTGAAGGAATGACGCGCGCGGGTTCAGGGGTAGCCCCCTAGTTCGGCCCCGACCCCGCAGGTAGCGTTCCCCCGGAGCGACGGACTGTCGCTTCCCCGGGGGTACAACCGAAAACGCAGCGTCGCGTATGCACGAGCGCCCGGGTGCTCCGGGTTGCTCTTTCGACCTCGTTTTCGAGATCACGGAGAACCCAATGAAGATCAAACTCATCATCGCTGCATCCGGCGTCCTTGCGCTCGCGTCGCTGGCTGTCGCCGGCCCGGCCTCGGCCGGCGGGCGCCACAACGAACCACCGCCGCAAGCAGGAACGCCAGTCACCCTTGCAGACGGGCTGCTCACACCGCTCAGCATGGCGGTGGACCGGGACGGCAGCGTCTACGTCAGTCAAAACTTCACGGGCACCTTGAACAAGGTGACGAAGAAGGGGGAGACGAGCGTTGTGGCGAGCGCGCCAGGGGACGAGATCGGTGCGGTCTCAGTGCGTAAGAACACGGTGTACTTCGCGCAGGCAGCGCAAGACCACTCTCGGTCCAACATGATGGCGTTGGGCAAACGCGGCACGCCGACCCCGTTGGCCGACATCGCGGCCTATGAGAGCGAGGTCAACCCCGACCAGATCAACACGTATGGCTTCATCGACCTGCCGCAATCCTGTGCCGATCAGTTCGATCCCACGGCGCCACCGTTCCTCCCCGCGACCTACACGGGAGCCATCGACACGCACGCCTACGCGTCCATCGCGCTCGACGACGCGATCTACGTTGCGGATGCCGGTGCCAACGCGATCCTGCGCATCGACTACGACGGCACAATCTCGACGACGGCGGTGCTGCCGCCGGCGGCACCGGTCACTGCCAGCGCGGAGATCGTGGCACAGTTCGGCTTCCCCGCCTGCGCGGCCGGCTATCAGTACGCCTTTGAGCCGGTGCCGACGGGAATCGCGCTGGGACCGGATGGGTGGTTGTATGTGTCCAGCCTGCCCGGTGGGCCGGAGGACGCGAGCCTCGGCGCCCGCGGATCGGTGCTGAAGATCGATCCCGATGACGGCGAGATTCGCACGGTCGCCACCGGATTCGTCGGGAGCACCGGCGTCGCGGTGTCACCGAAGACGGGCGCGGTGTACGTGACGGAGCTGTTCGGCGGTCCGAACGGCACCGGCCAGGTCTCGGTGGTCCCGCGCGGCGCAGACAAGGCAAGCGTGCTGCTGGCCATCTCGACGCCGGCTGCGATTGCCCTGGCCAAGGGCAAGCTGTATCTCACGACAGACGCGTTCGTGCTCGGAGAGAGCGGCCCCGAAGCCGTCGGCAAGGTCACCCAGGTTCCGTTGCGCGGCAGCGGTCAGGGCGATGACTCGCACGATGACGGCGGCCATGGTGATCACGGCGGCAACGGCAACTGGAGCGGGCACGGCCAAAACGGCCACTCCGGCGGCCGTCGTTAGCACCGGATGCGGGGTGAAGGGCGAGCTTCACCCCATCCGGATGACGTCGTACGCGGGGACGCGGGGGTACGGTCGCTGTTCCGTCTCCGTGGTGAAAGGCAGGTGCACGCATGTGTCGATGGCTGGCATACACCGGTGAAGCGCTGCAGGCGTCCACCGTGATACTGGATGCCCAACATTCGCTGGTGGCACAGTCTCTGGACTCACCGCTCGGCGCCGAGACCGTGAACGGCGACGGATTCGGTTTCGGTTGGTATCCAGAGAATGCTGACGCGGGTGCCGAACCGACGTTCTTTCGCAGCATTGAACCGGCATGGAACGACCAGAATCTGCGCGAGTTGACGCGGAGTGTTCGAAGCCCCTTGTTCTTCAGCCATGTTCGGGCTGCGGCCGGGCCGCCCATCCAGCAGACCAATTGTCACCCGTTCCGGCATGGGAACTGGCTGTTCATGCACAACGGCTTCCTCGCAGAATTCGCCAGAGTCAAACGCGACCTGACCTTCGCCGTTGACCCGTCGCTGTACCCGACCATTCAGGGCACCACAGACTCCGAGGTGTTGTTCCACCTCGCGCTCACCTTCGGCCTCACCGAGGACCCCATCGGAGCGATGGGGTCAGCGATCCGTCTGGTGGAGTCTGTCGGGCGCGAGCACGGCATCGCGTTCCCGATGCAGGGCACGGTGGCCGTCTCCGACGGCGTGACGGTGTGGGCGTTTCGCTACTCCTCGCAGCGGCGCACTCGAACGCTCTTCCACTCGGTCGACGTCGACATTCTGCGCCAGATGTACCCCGACGCCGAACGGCTGACGCTGTTCGGGGCACACGCCCATCTCATCGTCTCCGAACCGCTCAATGACCTTCCCGGAGTTTTTGCCGAGGTACCCGAATCGACCGTGGTCATCGTGGATGCCGCCGGGTATCGCCATCAGCCGTTCCTCACAGAGAGCGCCTGAGGCCCGGCGGAATCGGGGCCGTGGCCAGTGCGTGCATGAGCCCGAGCTCATGACGTGGCTTGGTCTTCGCGGGAAGCGAGGATGACGGTCGCTCCGCGACTGTCGTCGCTCGCAACGCGCGTGCGAAAACCCGCGGTCTCGAAGATCGCTGCAGAGGTGGGCGCCTGTTCCGCGCTCGTCTCGATGACTATTCTCGCCCGCGGACGCAGCCAACCCGCGGCATCCCGCGCAACCCGGCGGTGGAAGTTGAGGCCGTCCGGCCCGCCGTCGAGAGCGCTGTGCGGCTCGTGCAGCCGCGCCTCGGGCGGCATGAGCGCGATGGCATCGCTCGGCACGTAGGGCGCGTTCACGGCGAGAACGTCGATGTGGCCGCGCAGTGCCTGCGGGAGTGCCGCGAACAGGTCTCCTTGAAACAGCTTCGCCCGGCCGCCGATGTTGCGCGCAGCGCAGCGCAGGCTCGCCGGCATCAGGTCACTGGCGTAAAGGCGCACCTGGGGGCGCGCGTGCAGTATGGCGGCGCTGATGGCTCCGGATCCGCAGCAGAGATCCAGCACGGTGGAGCCAGGCCGGCATGCGGCGATCGCGAGCTCCGCCAGAAACTCGGTGCGCCGTCGGGGAACGAAGACACCGGGGTCAATGAGGATGCGGAGGCCGGCGAACTCGGCCCAGCCGAGCAGCGATTCCAGCGGCTGCCCGGAGAGCCGTTGCTTGAGCAGTGTCGCCAACCGGCCGGCGTCGCCCGCCGCCGCCTCCGACAGCAGCGCAGCCTCATCCTCGGCGAAGACGGAACCACCCGCGCGCAGCGCGCGGACGAGTTCGGCAAGCGTGTGCACGTCATCGTGGGGGAGCAGGGTTCACCTTTCGACGTGAACGATCGTAGGCGTTGCCGCTGCAGAACGCACGGGTCGGGCGCGCCCGGTATTCGAACGTGCGTTCGGTAGTGGAGAATGGGAGCGTGACCATCGTCCTTGCGCGCAACAGCCCCACCGAGGTCGTTGCGAGCACCGTCGGCCCGCTGGGCGAGCTTCTGGGTGAGGCGCGGGTGCTGCCCTTCGCCCAGCTCGCGGCTTTCGTCGCCGAGCGGGAGGGCCGGCCGGAGGCCGAGCGCTGGGTGTGGAGCGACAGCTCCCGCTGGTACGGCGATCTGTTGAGCGCCGGGGTGCGGGTGCGGCGTTGCCACGACCTGCGACTCAGCCACGCGATCCTGCGCAACTCGACCCTCACTGCGCACACCGCCTTCGCGCGCTCCGAGCCGACCGACTGGAGCCTGCCGGCGGAACCGCTCAGCGCGCACGTCGTCCCGGCGCACAGCACGCTCTTCGACCTCGGCGAGACCATGGCCAGTGGGCGCGGTGCCGCCAACGAAGACAGCGTGGCCGAGTATCGCAGGCAGCTGATGGCCCTCTCCGAGGTTCCGGATGCCGGCCGGCTGCGGCTGCTGCTCGCCGCCGAATCCGTCGGTGCTCTCATCGCCGCCGAGATGCGCCACGCCGGACTGCCGTGGCGCACCGACGTGCACGACGCGATCCTGACCGAGGAGCTCGGCCCCCGGGTGCCGTACGGCACCCGTCCGGCGCGGCTGGAAGAGCTGGCCGGCCGCATCCGCGACATCCTCGGCGACCAGAGCGTCAACCCGGACTCCCCGCAGAACGTGCTCAAGGCACTGAACCGGGCCGGGCTGATGATCACTTCCACCAACCGCTGGGAGCTCGCCGAGCAGAGCCACCCCGTGATCGCACCGCTACTTGAGTACAAGAAGCGGGCCAGGCTGCTGACAGCCAACGGCTGGACCTGGATGGACCAGTGGATCGTGAACGAGCGGCTGCACCCCGACTATGTGCCGGGGGGCGCGGCCACCGGGCGCTGGGCGACGAGCGGCGGGGGCGCACTGCAGCTGCCGCGGCAGGTGCGCGCGGCCGTCACCGCCGACCCGGGCTGGAAGCTGGTGGTGGCGGATGCCGCCCAGCTCGAGCCGCGCATCCTGGCCGCCCTCTCGGCCGACACCGCGATGGCCGCCGCCGGCCGCGGCACCGACATGTACGCCGGTATCGTCGCCAGTGGCGTGGTGGAAAGCCGCGACCACGCCAAGGTGGCGATGCTCGGCGCCATGTACGGCGCGACGACGGGGGAGAGCGGGCGGTTGATGCCCAAGCTCACCCGCGCCTACCCGCGGGCGATCCGCCTGGTGGAGCAGGCGGCGCGCGCCGGCGAGCGGGGCGAGCTGGTGACGACCTGGCTCGGGCGCTCCTCCCCGGCCCCCGGCGAGGAGTGGCGGGAGGCCCAGCGTCGCGCGAGCCAGCCCGGCGCGAACGCCGCAGAGGAGTCCCGGGCGCGCAGCCGGGCCCGCGAGTGGGGCCGCTTCACCCGCAACTTCGTGGTGCAGGGCAGCGCAGCCGAGTGGGCGCTCTGCTGGATGGGCGAGATCCGCAACAGCCTGCACGCCATCCAGCAGCGTAGCTCCACGCCGCCTGCGCGACGCGCTGCGGCATCCGGTGCCGTGTTCGAGTCGATCCCGCACCTCGTCTTCTTCCTGCACGACGAGATCATTGTGCACACGCCGGAGGAGCACGCCGACGAGGTGGCCGCTGCCGTGACCGAGGCCGCCGCCTTCGCGGGCCGGCTGCTGTTCGGGGATTTCCCGGTGGACTTCCCGCTCGGCATCGCCGTCGTGGACCGCTACGCCGACGCTAAGTGACTAGGCAGCGGGGCGTCGCCCGCGGCGCGGACGGGTGTCGCTGAGCGGCCGGGCCAGGGCGCTGTCGGCCGACGCGGCCTCGCACGCGTCAAGCCAGCGGAGGGCCGCTGCTCGCAGCTCCTCCTCTGAGGCGGCCGCGAGGGCGCTCTGCGCCGACTCCTGCCCGCCCTCGCGCAGCAGCGGGGCCGCCCAGAGCTCCCGGTGCTGTTCGATCAGCGAATCGAGCGGGGCGCCGGGCAGCGAGGATGCCACGAGCAGTTGGTCGAGCATCTCGTTCCAGTCCAGCTGGGCCGGCCCGACAACGCTCAGCCATTCCCGGGCGGCGAGGGTGCCGGCCGGTGTCAGCTCGTACAACGGCAGGCCGTCGAGCGTCGTGCCGCCGTCCCGCACGAGTGCGCTCTTGCCGAGGCGGTCGAGGGTGGCGTAGATCTGGCCGACGTTGATGTCGCGGCGGTGGCCGAGGCGGGACAGGAGCTCCGAGTGCAGCTGCGCCCCATAGGCGGGACCCAGCGTGAGCACGGCGAGCAAACTCTCGCGTACCGACATCCTTCTCCTCCTCGTGCCCCTACGTTCGTGCTTCGAGCATAGGCAGGCCCCGCAGCGGGCGGGCGATGCCACGCTGGCATCGCAGGATTCAGGCTGGCATCGCAGGATTCAGGCTGGACGTTGGCGCGGATCTCGGGGCATAATCGGGGGAGTGCCCGTCATGGGAACCGTTTATGAGGTCGTTGGGGAAGACGCACCTCAGAGGAAACGGAGAGAACATGACGGCAGCACCTGCCCGTCAGGCGAACGCCGCGCGGGGAGTCATTTATGTCCATTCGGCGCCCAAAGCCATGTGCCCGCACGTCGAATGGGCCGTCGGACGCGCCCTGGGGCGCGCCGTGAACTTCGACTGGGCCGGGCAGCCCGCGCTCGACGGCTGCCTACGCGCCGAGTTCTACTGGGAGGGCGAGCGCGGCATGGGCGCCGCCATCGCCTCGGCCCTGCACGGCTGGGAGCAGTTGCGCTTCGAGGTGACAGAGGATGCCGGCAGCGGCTCTGACGGGTCGCGCTGGATGCACACGCCGAGCCTCGGCATCGTCTGGGTGCAGGTCGACAGTGCGGGCAACATGGTCGTGCCGGAGGATCGCATCCGCTCCGCGATGCAGCGCGCGGGAACGGATGCGCTGGAGTTGCACCGGGAGTTGCGGCTCGCCCTCGGCCAGGAATGGGACGACGAGCTCGACGTGTTCCGCTATGCCAGCGACTTCTCGCCGGTGATCTGGCTGCACAAGACCGGCTAGCCCCGCAGCCTCCACAAACGCAGAAGGCCCGCACGGAATACCGAGCGGGCCTTCTGAGCGACTGCGAGTGCGGGCTAGACGCTCCGGAACGCGACGACGGCGTTGTGGCCGCCGAAGCCGAAGGAGTTCGAGATGGCCAGCTGCGGGCCGTCGCCGAGCGGCATCGGCTGCCCGGAGATGGTCAGCGGGATCTCGGGGTCCTGTGTCGTCAGGTTGATCGTGGGCGGTGCCACGCGGTCGCGGATCGCGAGGATCGTGAAGATGGCCTCGAGTGCGCCGGTTCCACCGAGGAGGTGGCCGGTTGCGCCCTTCGTGCCTGACACGGGGATCTCGTTGACGCGCTCACCGAACACGGCCTTGAGGGCGGCGTACTCGGCGATGTCGCCGACGGGCGTGCTGGTGGCGTGCGCGTTGATGTGGGTGACGTCCTCCGGGCGTGCACCGGCCAGCTCGAGCGCCTTCTCGACGGCGCGGCTGGCGCCGCGACCCTCCGGGTCGTTGGCGGTGATGTGGTACGAGTCGGCGGTGACGCCGCCACCGGCGACCTCCGCGTAGATGCGGACGCCGCGGGCCAGGGCGTGCTCTTCCGTCTCCAGCACGAGGCTGGCCGCGCCTTCGCCCATGACGAAGCCGTCACGGTCGACGCTGTACGGGCGGGAGGCGTGCGACGGGTCGTCGTTCCGCTTGGAGAGGGCCTGCATCGACGAGAACGAGGCCATGGTGATCGGGTGGATGGCGCTCTCGGTGCCACCTGCGATCACGACGTCGGCGTAGCCGGCCTGCAGGTGCTCGTAGGCGTTGACGATCGACTCGGTGCTGGACGCGCAGGCGGAGGCGACGGTGCGTGCGAAGGCACGCGCGCCGAAGTGCATCGACACGGCCGCTGATGCCGCGTTCGGCATCAGCATCGGAACGGTCATCGGGAGGACCCGGCGGGGGCCCTTCTCGCGCAGCACGTCCCAGGCGTCGAGCAGGGTCCAGATGCCGCCGATGCCGGTGGCGAAGTCGACGCCGAGGCGCTCGGGGGCGACGTCGGGTGCGCCGGCATCCGCCCACGCCTCCATGGCAGAGATCAGGGCGAACTGTGCCGACGGGTCGAGGCGCTTGGCGACGGGGCGCTCCAGCACTTCCTCGGGGCGAACCTTGGCGCGGGCGGCGAACTTCACGGGAAGCTCGTACTGCTCAACCCACTCGAAGGGGAGCGTGTCTGCGCCGGAGACACCGGCGAGCAGTGCCTCCCAGGTCTCTGGTGCGGTTCCGCCGAGGGGCGATGTCGCACCGATGCCTGTAACAACGATCTTTTTGGTCATAACGGTCAAACTCTCCACGCAGTGAGGAACAAGCGGGCATGCTCCGTCAAGCGGGCCGGTGATCCCGGCCCGCCAGACGGGGAAACGGTCTTAAGCCTGGGCTCCGACGATGAAGGTGACAGCGTCACCAACGGTCTTGAGGTTCTTGACCTCTTCGTCGGGGATCTTGACGTCGAACTTCTCTTCGGCGTTGACGACAATCGTCATCATCGAGATGGAGTCGATGTCGAGGTCGTCGGTGAACGACTTGCCCAGCTCAACCGTGTCGGTCGCGATGCCAGTCTCGTCGTTGATGAGCTCGGCCAGGCCGGCAAGAACTTCTTCGGTGGACAATGCCATGTTGTTTTCTCCTTGAGGGGGTGTTTCGTTTGACCGCCACCTAGTTTAGGGGGACGGCAGGACTGTTAAGGCAGCACCACGACTTGCGCGCCGAAGACCAGACCGGCGCCGAAGCCGATCTGCAGGGCGAGGCCGCCGCTCAGCTCGGGGTGTTCCTCGAGCAGACGGTGGGTGGCCAGCGGGATCGACGCCGCCGAGGTGTTGCCGGTGGTCGCGATGTCGCGGGCGATCGCGACGCTCTCCGGCAGCTTCAGCTGCTTGGCGAACTCGTCGATGATGCGCATGTTGGCCTGGTGCGGAATGAAGGCCGCGAGGTCGGCTGCGGTGATGCCGGCTGCCGCGAGGGCCTCCTTGGCCACCTTCGCCATGTCCCACACGGCCCAGCGGAAGACGGTCTGGCCCTCCTGGCGGAGGGTCGGCCACTCCGAGACGCCGTCGCGGAAGTCGACGAGGGTGCTGTTCATCGCAACCGCGTGCGCCTTGGATCCGTCGGATCCCCAGATGGTCCGGGAGATGCCGGGGAACTCGCTCGGCCCGATCACGATGGCGCCTGCGCCGTCGCCGAGCAGGAACGAGATGCTGCGGTCGGTGGGGTCGACGACGTCCGAGAGCTTCTCTGCACCGATGACGAGCGCGTAGTGCGCGGCGCCGGAGCGGATCAGCGCGTCGGCCTGGGCCACGCCGTAGGCGTAGCCGGCGCAGGCCGCGTTCATGTCATAGGCGGCGGCGGGGTTCGCGCCGACGCGGTCGGCGACGACGGCAGCCATCGACGGGGTCTGCTGCGTGTTGCTGATGGTGGCGACGATCACGGCGTCGATGAGCTCAGGGGCGACACCGCTGCGCTCGATGGCCTCGCGGGCGGCATCCGTGGCCAGGTCGAGGGCAGAGACGTCGGCCGTCGCCCGCATGCGGGTGATGATGCCGGTGCGCTGCTGGATCCACTCGTCGGAGGAGTCGATCGGCCCGGCAATGTCGTCGTTGGTGACGGCGACGGAGCCGCGGGCCGCGCCGACCGCGTAGATGCGGGTGTAGGCGGGTCCGTGCGACTGCTGCAGTGTTGGACGGGTCATGTTCTGTGTGCCGATCTGCTGTGGAGGAGTGTGACTACGCGTTGTCGATGAGCTCGAAGGCCGCAGCCAGGTCATCGGGGGTCTTGATGGCGACGCTCGGAACGCCGCGCAGCGCGCGCTTGGCGAGCCCGGTGAGCGCGCCGGCCGGGGCCAGTTCGATGATGCCGGTGACGCCTGCCGCGGCGAACGACTCCATGCAGAGGTCCCAGCGCACGGGGGAGGAGACCTGGCCGACGAGCAGTTCGACGAAGCGCGAGCCGCTGGAGACCAGCGCGCCGTCCTTGTTGCTCCAGATGGGCAGTGTCGGGTCGTTGGGGGCGAGCGTCGCGGCGACCTCGCTGAGGTGGGCGACGGCCGGCACCATGTAGCGGGTGTGGAACGCTCCGGCGACCTGCAGCGGGATGACGCGACTCTTGGCCGGCGGCTCCTCGGCCAGGGTGGCGAGGGCGGGCAGCGCGCCGGCGACGACGATCTGCCCGCCGCCGTTGTAGTTGGCCGGCTCCAGGCCGAGCTCGGCGAGGCGGGCGAGGAGCTCAGCCTCGTCGCCGCCGAGGACGGCGCTCATGCCGGTTGGCTCGAGTGCGGCGGCTGCGGCCATGGCGCGGCCACGCTCACCGACGAAGCGGAGTGCGTCGTCGTCGCTCAGGATGCCGGCGCCGGCTGCCGCGGTGATCTCACCGACGGAGTGCCCGGCGATGCCGGCGATCTTCTCGCGACGGCCGTCGGCAAGCAGTGCCTGCAGGGTGAGGATGCCGGCAGCGACGATGAGCGGCTGGGCGATCGCGGTGTCGCGGATCGTGTCGGCGTCGCTCACTGTGCCGTGGGCGAGCAGGTCGGTTCCTGCGGCATCCGAGAGCGCACGCAGGCGCTCGGCGAACTGTGGCTCAGCAAGCCAGGGTTCGAGGAAGCCGGGAGTTTGGGAGCCCTGTCCAGGGCATACGACGACGATCACTTCTCTAGTTTGCCAATCTCATGCCGTGCTGTGATGTGGAACATCGACAGCGTATCGGCGAGACCCTTGTGAATCTCGCACAAATCGTGGGGCAGATCAGCGGCGTCGGCGCAGGCCGTCGTGGTCGCTGATGGAGCCGATGATGAGCGCCGACTGCAAGATCAGGGCCTCGCGGGCGCCGGTGGCATCCCAGCCGATCACCTCGGAGACCCGCTTCAGGCGGTAGCGCACGGTGTTCGGGTGCACGAAGAGCTCGCGCGCCGTCGCCTCGAGCGAGCGCCCGTTGTCGAGGTAGCACCACAAGGTGGTGAGCAGCTCGGTGGAGTGCGCTTGCAGGGGGCGGTAGATGCGGTGGATGAGGGTGGCGCGGGCGAGCGGATCGCCGGCCAGGGCGCGCTCCGGCAGCAGGTCATCGGCCTGCACCGGGCGCGGGGCGTGCCGCCAGGAGTGGGCGACGGCGAACCCGGCCAGAGCCGCCTTCGCGCTCTTGGAGGCATCCACCAGGTTGGGCACTTCGTGGCCGAGCACGAGGTGGCCAAGGCCGAAGTGCGGCTCCAGCTGCACGGCCATCTCCATGAAGCTGATCAGGGGTTCGCTCGGCTTGGACTCGTCCTCCGCCTCGGTGTTGGCCCCGGGCGGCGGCTGGGAGCGGCCGATCACGAGCACCAAGCGGTTGCCCTGCACTCCAATGAGTACGTCTGAGGCCATGTGTCGGGCAGCGCGGCGCAACTGGTCGACATCCAGCATGCGCGGCGTGGTGCCGACGAGTACAGCGACCTCGCCGTGGCCGTGCCAGCCGAGGGCCGCGATGCGGCTCGGCAGCTCGTCGTCGTATTCGCCGGCGAGGATGGAGTCGACGACCAAAGCCTCGAGCCGGGCGTCCCACAGCCCGCGGGCCTCTGCGGCGCGGGCGTAGACGTCGGCGGCGCCGAAGGCGATCTCCCGCGAGTAGAGCAGGATCGCCTCGTGCAGGCCCTCGCCACGGTCCTTGATGCGGTCCTCGACGACCTCGACGACAACCCGGATCAGCTGCAGCGTCTGCTGCAGGCTGACCGAGCGCAGAAGTTCACGCGGGGCGGCCCCGAACACATCCGCGGCGATCCACGGCGTCGAGGCCGGGTCGTCGTACCAGGAGATGAACGAGGTGATGCCCGCTTGCGCGACGAGGCCGACGGCGGAGCGCCGCCCCGGTGGCATGTCGCCATACCAGGGCAGCGTCTCCTCAAGACGCTTCAGCGTTGCGGTGGACAGCTCCCCGGAGAGGGTGCGCAGCCACGCCAGCGTCTCTTCTTTTGTCTTCGGCCTCGTCGCCACGGTTTGCTAGCTCTCGCCGCCGGCTGATCCCGTCGTGCCGGCGTTGACGTCGTGCAGACGGTACTTCTCGATCGCCTGCGCGGGTGCGCCGGGGTCGACCTCGCCGCGCGCAGCGAGCAGCTGCAGCGTGCGGACGACCATCGACGGCCCGTCGATCTTGAAGAAGCGGCGAGCGGCGGCGCGCGTGTCGCTGAAGCCGAAGTCATCGGCTCCGAGCGTCGCGTACGTGCCGGGGATGAACGGACGGATCTGGTCCGGCACGCTGTGCGAGAAGTCCGTCACGGCGACGAACGGGCCCTGCGCGGCGCCCAGCTTCTGCCAGACGTACGGCGTCTTCGGCTCTGCTTCCGGGTAGAGGAAGTTGTGCTCGTCGGCGGCCAAGCCGTCGCGGCGCAGCTCGCTCCACGAGGTGACCGACCAGACATCGGCGGAGACGCCCCAGTCTGCGGCGAGCAGCTCCTGTGCCTCGATGGCCCAGGCCACCGAGACACCGGATGCCAGCAGCTGAGCCTTCGGGCCGGCGATGGTGCCGTCCTTCAGCTTGTAGATGCCGCGCACGACGCCGTCGACGTCGAGGTTCTCCGGCTCGGCCGGGTGGATGATCGGCTCGTTGTAGACCGTCAGGTAGTACATGACGTTGGGGTCTTCGTGTGCCCCGCCGTACATGCGCTCCAGGCCGCTGCGAACGATGTGGCCGATCTCGTAGCCGTAGGCCGGGTCGTAGGAGACGACGGCCGGGTTCGTGGCGGAGAGCACCAGCGAGTGGCCGTCGGCGTGCTGCAGGCCCTCGCCGGTCAGCGTGGTGCGCCCAGCGGTCGCAGCGATCATGAAGCCGCGGGCCATCTGGTCGCCGGCTGCCCAAATGGCGTCACCGGTGCGCTGGAATCCGAACATCGAGTAGAACACGTAGAACGGGATCAGCGGCTCGCCGTGCGTGGCGTAGCTGGTGCCGACGTTCGTGAACGCCGCCAGGGCGCCGGCCTCGTTGATGCCGACGTGCAGGATCTGGCCCTGCGGGCTCTCCTTGTAGGCGAGCAGCAGTTCGCGGTCGACCGAGGTGTAGTGCTGGCCGTTCGGGTTGTAGATCTTCGCCGTCGGGAAGAAAGCGTCGATGCCGAAGGTGCGGGCCTCGTCGGGGATGATCGGCACGATGCGGTGGCCGAAGTCCTTGGAGCGGATCAGGTCCTTGAGCAGTCGGACGAACGCCATGGTGGTGGCGATCTCCTGCGTGCCGGAGCCCTTCTTCGCGATCGCGTAGGCCGAGTCATCCGGCAGCGAGATCGCCGTGTGCGCGGTACGGCGCTCGGGCAGGTAGCCGCCGAGTTCGCGGCGACGCTCGTGCAGGTACTGGATCGCCTCGTCGTTGTCGGCCGGCTTGTAGTACGGCGGCAGGTACGGGTTCTCTTCGAGCTGCGCGTCGGTGACGGGGATGTGCATGGCGTCACGGAACGTCTTGAGGTTCTCGAGCGTCATCTTCTTCATCTGGTGGGTCGCGTTGCGGCCCTCGAAGCTCGGTCCGAGGCCGTAGCCCTTGACGGTCTTCGCCAGGATGACAGTCGGCTGGCCCTTGTGCTCGGATGCCGCCTTGAACGCCGCGTAGATCTTGCGGTAGTCGTGGCCGCCGCGCTTGAGGCCCCAGATCTGGTCGTCGCTCAAGTCCTTGACGAGGTCGAGGGTGCGCGGGTCGCGGCCGAAGAAGTTCTCGCGCACGTAGGCGCCGTTCTCGGTCTTGTAGGTCTGGTAGTCACCGTCGGGGGTGACGTTCATCAGCGTGCGCAGGGCGCCGTCGTTGTCGCGGGCGAGAAGGTCGTCCCACTCGCGGCCCCAGACGACCTTGATGACGTTCCAGCCGGCACCGCGGAAGAAGCTCTCGAGCTCCTGCACGATCTTGCCGTTGCCGCGCACCGGGCCGTCGAGGCGCTGCAGGTTGCAGTTGATAACGAAGTTGAGGTTGTCCAGACCCTCGTTGGCTGCGACCTGGAGCTGGCCGCGGCTCTCGACCTCGTCCATCTCGCCGTCGCCGAGGAACGCCCAGACCTGCTGGTCGCTGGCATCCTTGATGCCACGGTTGGTGAGGTAGCGGTTGGTCTGTGCCTGGTAGATCGCGTTGATCGGGCCGAGGCCCATCGACACGGTCGGGAACTGCCAGAATTCCGGCATCAGACGCGGGTGCGGGTAGGACGAGAGGCCGTACGGGGCCTGGGACTTCTCCTGACGGAATCCGTCGAGCTGCTTCTCGCTCAGGCGACCCTCGAGGTACGCACGGGCGTAGGTGCCGGGGGAGGCGTGGCCCTGGATGAAGATCTGGTCTCCGCCGCCCGGGTGGTCCTGGCCGCGGAAGAAGTGGTTGAATCCAACTTCGTAGAGCGAAGCCGCTCCGGCGTAGGTGGAGATGTGGCCGCCGACGGAGATGCCGGGGCGCTGCGCGCGGTGCACCATGACGGCGGCATTCCAGCGCAGCCAAGCGCGGTAGCGGCGCTCGATGCCTTCGTCGCCCGGGAACGGGGCCTCGTCCTCGGGGGCGATGGTGTTGATGTAATCCGTGGTCGGAACCATGGGCACGCCGAGGTGCAGCTCCTTGGAGCGCTTCAGCAGGCTCAGCATGATCTCGCGGGCCCGTTCGTGCCCGTGAGCAGCGACAAGCGCGTTGAGCGATTCGGCCCACTCGGCCGTTTCCTCCGGGTCGGAGTCCACGTTGTTGACCGAGTAAGGGTCCTGGTCGTTGACAGTCACAGTCGACCTCTCTCTTTGTTTAGTACCGATCGCGTGTGGGGGTCTTGCCCTGCTTTGGCGCTCAAGTGCCGATGCTTCACACAGACGAAAACCAGGTCGGGTCGCGACCGGGCACAGTACGCCATCCTATTGATTCTATTTCGGCTACGTGGACACGGGGCGGCTACGATCGAGCCGTGCGTTCGGCCGCAGAGAGGCCGAAACAGACAAGGAGACCCCACAGTGACGCTGCAGATCGGCGAGATCGCCCCCGATTTCGAGTTGACCAATCAGTGGGGTCAGAGCGTGAAGCTCAGTGATTTCCGCGGCGAGAAAGCCGTCGCGCTGGTGTTCTTCCCGTTGGCCTTCTCCGGCACGTGCACGGGGGAGCTGTGTGAGCTGCGCGACAATCTGTCCTTGTTCGCTGATCGCGATGTGGAGCTCATCGGCGTGTCCGTCGACTCCAAGTACGCTCTGCGGGCCTGGGGCGAGCAGGAGGGCTACGGCTTCCCGCTGTTGGCCGACTTCTGGCCGCACGGCGCGGTCGCCCGCGAGTATGACGCGTTCATCGAGGACAAGGGCTTCGCGACCCGCGCCACCGTGCTGATCGACAAGGACGGCGTGATCCGGGGCCACTTCGTCACGGCGCCCGGCGAGGCCCGCCAGCTCGACGCCTACCGGGCCGCCCTCGCCGAGCTCCCCGCCGCCTGATCGCCGCTAGTTCGAGGCGAGGATGTTCACCGCACGAGAGATGACCAGCGCGAGCAGAATGAAGCCGGTCAGGGCCTGACTCGCCATGATGATCTTGGTGCGGGAGCGCATCGGCATGGCATCCGTCGGGCTGAACGCCATCATGTTCGTCAGCGACACGTAGAGGTAGTCGACGTAGCCCGGACGCCAGTCGGCCGCGGCGGAGGAGACGCGGCGGATCTCGTCGACGTCGTCGCCGCTCTCGTCCTGCGGGAACTTGAAGTCGGCGATGGGCAGTTGGGGCCGTTGCAGGTTTCCGCGGGCGACGGGCCCGCCGCGGTCGAGCTCCCAGTAGAGCAGGCCGAACGCGACGACGTTCGCGATCCAGACCTGCAGGGCGGTGAGCAGCAAGGTCGTGCCGTTTGCCGAGCCGTCGATGAGCGAGCGGATGACGTAGGTGACGTTGACCTGGTTGGCGATCACGAGCACGGCCGCGAAACTGATGGAGAGCCAGCGCGACCACTGCGTCTGCCGGGTGAGCCGGTGCGGGTTCACGATGACCAACGGGATGAACATGAGCAGCAAAATCACCGTGGCGACCTGGCGCAGCGTGGCCGTGTCCGGGTTCGGCACGCTCACGTAGAGCAGCAGCGCCACCATGAGCCCGGCGAACGCCGGCCAACGCGTCTCCGAGCGGCGCTCCTGGGCGTCGCGGCCATCGTCCTTCGTCGGCGAGATGCGCATGACCATGAGTGTAGGCAGCGATCGTCGGCCGGGGCCAGTGGCGCGCGGCATCCGAAATTGTCGGTAAGGTAGATGAGTCGTTGCGCGTGATTGCGCGCAATGGGCCTTTAGCTCAGTTGGTAGAGCGCCACGTTTACACCGTGGATGTCATCGGTTCGAGCCCGGTAGGGCCCACAGTGATTCACTCACGCAGAAAAGCCCCCGAATTCTCGGGGGCTTTTCGCGTCTCTGGTCGTTGTCTGACGCTGGGTTAGCGCTTGGCTGCGCTTCGGGCCCGACGGGCCTGGGCGGAGGCGGTGTTCAGCACGCCCACGATGCGGGCCATGGTGTCGAGGGTGAGCTTGCCGCCGGAGTTCGCGACGAGGGTGCGCAGCGGCATCCCGCCGACCACGGCGTCCATCATCGCCTTCATGTCGTCGTCGCCATCGGCCGGAAGGCTCTTGGTGATGACGCCGAGCAGCGCGCCGTGGAGTCGGCGGCCGAGCCAGGTGGTGCGCAGATCGTCGATGGGGGAGTTGATGCTGAACGGCACGAGCCCCTTCGCGGCGGGCACCGGGCCGCCGAGCAGGCGTGCGAACTCGGCCTGGCTGGCCACCGCGCGGGCCGGGCGCTCGACGGGCGTGACGATCTCGCCCGTGTCGAGAAGCACGATCGTTGCGCTGCGGATGTCGCGTGAGGAGGAACCGATGCGGATCTCATAGTCGCCCGCCTCCGCGGCCCAGGAGGCACTGGCGACGTCATAGATCGCAAACGAGCGGTGCTCCAGGCGCAGAGTCACCCGCTGAGTCTCGCCGGGCGCGAGGTGCACCTTGGCGAACGCCTTGAGCTCCTGCTCCGGGCGGTGGACGGCGGAGTGCGTCGCGTGCACATAGAGCTGCACAACCTCCGAGCCGAAGCGGTCGCCCGAGTTGGTCACCGGGACAGTCAAGGCCAGGTCGACGCCGCTGCCGGACACCTCAACGGTGCCGTACTCGAAGCTGGTGTAGCCCAGGCCGTGCCCGAACGGGAAGCGCGGGGCGACCTCGAACGTGTCGTGGAAGCGGTAGCCGACATAGATGTTCTCGCGGTACTGCACCTGCGTGGGCGTGGTGGTCGGGAAGTTCGCGGCCGCCGGAAGATCGGATGCCGTGACCGGAAAGCTCTCACCGAGACGGCCGCCCGGCTCCGCATCGCCGAACAGCACGTCGACGATGGCCGGCCCGGAGGCCTGGCCGCCGAGGTACGTCTCTAGGAGCGCAGCCGGGGCGTCCGCCCACGGCATCTCGAGCGGCGCGCCGTTGACGAGCACCACGACCGTGCGCGGGTTCGCCGCCGTCACGGTGCGCACCAGCTCGTTCATGTCGGGCGGGAAGACGAGGTGCGCGCGGTCGACGCCCTCCGCCTCGCCACCGGCCGGGATCGCCAGGATGATGATGGCGACGTCGGCGGCCGCTGCCGCGGCCTGCGCCGCAGCGGAGTCCTCGGCGCTGACGGCGCCGGACTTGGCGTCGTAGCCCCGCACGAAGGTGTACTCCGCGTCGGTGCCGAGGCGTGCGGGCAGCGCATCCAGAACCGTCTCGACAGTGATGGCGTTGACGTGTGCGCTGCCGACGCCCTGGAAGCGCGGGGTTTCGGCAGCGGAGCCGATGATCGCGATGGTGCCTTCCGGGCGCAGCGGCAGGATGCCGTCGTTGCTGAGCAGCACGGTGCCGGCCGCGGCGGCGCGGCGAGCGAGGGCGTGGTGGGCGTCGAAGTCGGCCGTGACGGCGGGACCGGCGGACTCGGCGGCGGCACGCAGGGCCAGTGCGGCAACCCGGGTGGCGGCGGCATCCACATCGGCGATGGTGAGCGAGCCATCGGCGATGGCCTTCCTGACCCGCCCGGACCAGAGCCCGTCATTGCCCGGCATCTCCAGGTCGAGGCCGGCGCGGAGAGCGGCCGGGCGGTCTGACACGGCGAACCAGTCGCTCATGACGAGGCCGGTGAAGCCCCATTCCTCGCGCAGGATCTGCGCGAGGAGTCGCTGCGACTCGCCGGGGTGCTCGCCGTTGATCAGGTTGTAGGAGCTCATCACCGTCCACGGATCGGATTCCTTCACCGCGATCTCGAAGCCGGTGAGGTAGATCTCGCGCAGGGTGCGCTCGTCGATAATGGAGTCCAGACGCATCCGGAAGGTCTCCTGGTTGTTGCCGGCGAAGTGCTTGATCGACGAGCCGACACCCTGCGACTGCACGCCGCGCACGACTGCGGCAGCGATCTTGCCGGCCAGGTGCGGGTCTTCGGAGAAGTACTCGAACACGCGCCCGCCGCCCGGGTGGCGTTTGATATTGAGGCCCGGGCCGAGCAACACGCCGACATCCTTCGCGCGCGATTCGCGGCCGAGCGCGACGCCGACCTCCTCGACGAGCTCCACATCCCAGGATGACGCGAGCACGGAGGGCGAGGGGAAGGCGGTGGCGGGCAGCATCTCGCCGGCGCCGACGTGGTCGCTGTCTGATGCCTGCTTGCCGACCCCGGTCGGTCCGTTCGCGAGGAACGTCGAGGGAATCGTGCCCACCGCCGCGGTCGCCCACATATTGGCTCCGGAGAGCAGAAGGATCTTCTCGTCGAGCGTGAGCAGGGAAACGAGTTCGGCTGCGCTGCCGGGGTGCGGTGTCGTCATTGGTCTTCCTTGATCAGAGTGCCGCAGGAACGGCACCATCCACGTCTACTATCTCAAACCCGAACGATGTTTGGGATTCGAGTTTGCCTCGTCTGTCGCCGGCCGTCGCCGGGACGTATGGGCAATAGTGCCAGCCCCGGCGGATTTCGCCGGGAGCGCGGACAGCGCGGTGTACTCCGCGCAGCCGACGGGCAGCAGGACGTGGATTGCTAGGATTGCGGGCGGCGCGAGCCGCCTCCCTCCGACCGTGACGACTTTCCGTGCGAGAACCCATGTCTAGATCCCTCACCACCGGCGCGCCTTGGCGGGTCATCCTCGTTTTCGCCGTGCCGTTGCTGATCGGCAACATTGTGCAGCAGCTCTACCAGGTGGCCGACGCCATCGTCGTCGGCCGCTGGCTCGGCGTCGACTCGCTCGCCGCCGTCGGTGCGACAGGCTCCCTCTTGTTCCTACTGCTCGGTTTCGCCTGGGGTGTGACCTCCGGGTTCGCGATCCCAACGGCGCAAGCCTTCGGCGCGGGCGACTTCGGTGCCGTGCGCAGCTCGGTTGCCACGGGCACGCTGCTCACCGGCGCGATCAGCATCGTGCTCACCGTCGGGGCCCCGCTCATCGCCGGTCCGGCGCTCCAATTGCTGCAGACCCCAGACGAGCTGCTCGCCGAGGCGACCGTGTTCACCCAGGTCAGCTTCCTCGGGGCATCTGCCGTCATGTTCTTCAACTTCCTCTCCGCCATCATCCGCGCGGTCGGTGACTCGCGCACGCCCCTGCTCTTCCTGACCCTCGCCTGCCTGCTGAACGTCGGCCTCGTCGTTCTGATGGTCGGGCCGCTCGACTGGGGGATCGCCGGTGCCGCCCTGGCCACGGTCGTCGCGCAGGCGGTCTCGGTCGTGCTGTGCCTCGAACACGTGCGCCGACGGCTGCCCGTGCTGCACGTGCGCCGTGCCGACTGGAAGGTGCGCCGCGCCGTGGTCACCGAGCACCTGCGAGTGGGCATCCCAATGGGCTTCCAGGCCTCGATTATTGCGATCGGAACCCTCACCGTGCAGGTGGCTCTCAACCAGCTCGGCACCGAGGCGGTGGCCGCCTACACGACGGCCTCCCGCGTCGAATCGATCGCCGTCGCGCTGCTCTCCTCTCTCGGTCTGGCCGCCTCCATGTATGCCGCGCAGAACCTCGGCGGGCGCCGGCCCGACCGCATCCGCCGCGGCGTGGCCCAGGCCGTGTGGATGGCGATCGGCACCGCGATCGTCGTCGGCGTCCTGCTCATCGCCTTCGGCGAGCAGCTGGTTCGCCTGTTCGTCGGCGACGGCTCCGATGCCGTCGTCGCGGATGCCGCATACATGCTCGCCGTCGGAGGCTTCACCTACACGTCACTGGGCGTGTTGTTCGTGCTGCGCGGCGCCCTGCAGGGCCTCGGCCTCGCGGCGATCCCGACGCTGACCGGCGTCATCGAGCTCGCCATGCGCGTCGGGGCGGCCATCGTGCTCGGCTCGCTGTTCGGATTCGCCGGTGTCGTGTGGAGCAACCCGCTGGCGTGGTTCGGCGCCATCGCCCTGCTCATCCCGGCGTACCTGCGCGAGCGCAGACGGCTCGCGGCGATGCCGGTCGAGCCGCTGGCACCGACACTCACCACGCCGATCGCCATCATTGGCCCCGTCGACGGCTCGATGAACGTCGACGCCGTGGTCACCGGGTCCATACAGGTGCAAAACCGGGCGGATCGCGACCGCCGGAGCACCGCCTCCACGCGCTCGAACTGACTCCCCGGTGAGTTTGTAGCAGCCTCCGCCGTGAGTGGTTCCCAGACATGAAAAGTAGCGTGACGACCATGACACGCACCTACGTTGTAACGGGATCAGCATCGGGAATCGGCGCCGCCACGGCCGAGCTTTTGAGGGAGCGCGGTCACACGGTGATTGGCGTCGACATGCGCGACGCCGAGGTCACCGCGGACCTCTCCACGTCTGAGGGCCGCCAGTCCGCCGCCACCGCAGCGATCGAGGCCGCCGACGGCCAGATTGACGCCGTCGTCGCCGCTGCCGGTATCTCCGCGCCGATCCCGCTCACGGTCGCCGTGAATTACTTCGGTGTCACCGAGTTCCTCGAGGCGCTGGCCCCGACGCTCGCGAAGTCCGACTCGCCCCGCGCCGTCGTGGTGAGCTCGATGGCCACACTGCAGCCGAACTCGCCGGAGCTCGTCGACGCGCTGCTCGCCGGCGACGAGGCCAAAGCGCTCGAGCTGGGCGCAGCCCTCGCCGAGCAGGGCCCGCGCGAGGGCTACCTCAACTACCCGTCGAGCAAGCGTGCGCTCAGCCGTTGGGTGCGCCGCGACTCGATCACCCCGATGTGGGCCGGCGCGCACATCCCGTTGAACGCAGTCGCTCCCGGCACCGTGCTCACCGCCATGACGAAGAAGCTCCTCGCCACGCCAGAGAGCGTTGCCATGGTCGACGAGAACGTGCCGATGCCGCTCAACTACCACTCCGAGCCCGTCGTGATCGCCAGGCTCATCGCCTGGCTCGCCAGCGAGGAGAACACCCACGTCACCGGTCAGACAATTTACGTCGACGGTGGAGCGGATGCCAGCCTCCGCGGCGACGACATCTGGAGCTAGTTCAGCGCCTCACAATGATCTCGGTGGGCAGCCAGCGCGGCGAATCGAAGCGCTGCGTGAGCTGACCCGCCGAGATCGCCGGGAACGGCGGCTCGAAGCCAACGGCCTGGTAGGCCGCCTCGTCGCTGGGGAGGACCTCGACCCGCTCATCGGCGACGAGCGCGTTCAGCGCCGAAGTAGCCTCGTCGCTCAGCCCCAGCCAGGCCACCACGTTCTCGCCGAACAACATGGCGTTCTCGCCCTCGACGTCGACGCCGAGGCTGCCGAGCACGCCGAGCACCTCGGGGATCGTGCGCCCGCCGGTGCCGCGTAGCGCGGCGATCAGCGCCTCGGTGATGTCGCTGGAAACCATGGTTCTCCCTCCGCGGCCGGGGAGCGACCGCACTGCATCAAGCTAAGCAGACTTCGATTCATGCAGCCTCCGCCGGGGCTACGCTTGCGCCATGAACGGCGCCGCGAATGCTGGGCGCGGCCGGCGGGCCCAGGAACTGGGCTTCCGCATCGGGCTCGCGCTGAAGGCCATCGACGGCCTCATCGAAGTGGCGGTGGGCCTGCTGCTGTGGTTCGCGCCCGGCGTTCTGCGCACGTTGAGCGCAGCCGTGGCGAACGAGAGCGACCACGGGCCAGACCGGCACGAGCTCGTCGAACACTGGGCCGGGCGGCTGAGCGAGGCACTGGCGGCGGGGGCGCCGGTCACCGTGATCGTGTTCCTGCTCTCGCACGGCACCCTGAAGCTTCTGCTCGTGTACTGCCTGCTGCGCGACTACCGTTGGGCGTACCGCCCGGCACTGGTGATCCTCGGCCTCTTCGCCGTGTACCAACTCGTGGTGCTGATCGGGGCGCCGACCCCCGTGAAGGCAGTTCTGCTCCTGCTGGACGTCGTCATCATCTGGCTGGTCTGGCGCGAATGGCGCGCCCGGGCAGGCGACGCGGATTCCACCCCCGCCGGGAGGGGTACGGCATCATGGCAGGGTGACGCCGAATGAGACGACGACCCGCCCCGACCGCACCAGGGCCCTCCCTCGGTTGCTCGCCAAGGCCCCGTGGTGGCTGCTGCTTCTCGTCGGCGTTGCCAGTGTCGTTTTCGGCGCCCTCATCATCCTCCGCCCGCTCAGCTCGCTGGCGACCCTCGCGATCTACATCGGACTGAGCTTCATCGTCTCCGGCCTCGCAGACCTGATCGGCGCAGACCGGGCCGCCGCGCCACGACTGACCCGATTCCTCGGTGCGGCCTGGATCGCCGCCGGGCTCGTCGTCCTGATCTGGCTCGGGCTGGCCATCGACGTGCTGCCGATCTTCCTGGCCGTCACGCTGGTCGCCACCGGTATCGCCAGCGCGGCCGGCGTCGTGCGCGGCAGCGGCGACCAGCGCGCGGCGGCGCTCTTGTTCGGCCTCGCCGACATCGTGTTCGGCGTGCTCGCGCTGCTCTGGCCGGATGTCACCCTGCTGGTCGTCGCCGTGCTGTTCGGTGCACGCACCCTCATCTTCGGGGCCGCAACGATCTGGTCGGCCGTGCTGATGTGGTTCGGTGAGCGGCCGGCAACCAGCTCGCACGCGAACCCGTCCGGTCTCCGGCGCTGGGCACGTTTGGGCGGCGCGATCGGTGCTGTGATCCTCGCCCTCGTCGCCAGCGGCCTGGCCTGGACGCTCCAGCCCGGTTCAGCCCACGCCGACGCCTTCTACACGGCACCCGCCGAACTCACCGGCACGCCGGGGGAGCTGCTGCGCGTCGAGTCGTTCACACGAGGTGTGCCCCGCAATGCCGTGGCGTGGCGGATCCTCTACGAGACGACGACGGACAGCGGCGAGGCCGCCGTGGCCAGCGGGATTGTGCTCACTGCCAACACCGATCCCGCCGACGAGTCCGCCGGGCCGCGCGACCTGATCGCCTGGGCCCACGGCACAACCGGCTACGCCACGGACTGCGCCCCGTCGTTGCTGGCAGACCCGCTCGCCTCCGGTGCGCTTCCGGCGCTGGAACAGATCATCGACGCCGGCTGGGTACTCGTCGCCACCGACTACGCCGGGCTCGGCACGCAGGGCGCGCAGCCCTACCTCGTCGGCGGGGGAGAGGGCCGCTCCGTTCTGGACTCCGTGCGCGCCGCCGAGCAGATGCAGGAACTCAACCTCAGCGGCCAGACTACGATCTGGGGCCACTCGCAGGGCGGGCACGCCTCGCTCTGGGCAGGCCAACTCGCCGACAGCTACGCGCCGGAACTCGACATCTCCGGCGTCGTCGCCTTGGCGCCGGCCAGCGACACGATCGGGCTGGTCAACCACCTGCCGAGCGTCACCGGTGGCAGCGTCTTCGCCTCCTTCGTCGCGGAGGCATACTTCTCGCACTACCCCGACGTCACCAGGGCCGCGTATCTGGAACCGTCCGCCCGCACCCTCGTCCGTGAGATGTCGACGCGCTGCCTGTCTGAGCCGGGTGTGCTCGTCTCCGTGCTCTCCGCGCTCTCCATGGACCAAGACATGAGCATCTTCCGGAGCGACCCCACCCAGGGCGCCCTCGGCGAGCGGCTGCGTGCCAACACGCCGCGCGGCGACATCCAGGCCCCCCTCTTCATCGGCCAGGGCGGCGCCGACCCGCTTGTCGCCCCGACGATGCAGCGCAACTATGTCGCCGCGCGTTGCGCCGACGGCCAACAGCTGGAGTACCGCGAGTATCCCGGTCTCGACCACATGCAGTTGGTCGGCGAGGACTCCGCACTGATCGGAGACCTCCTGGCCTGGACAGAGGCCCGTTTCGAGGGGGCGCCGGTCACCCCGAATTGTGCCGACACTGAAGCGAGCTAGCGAGGGCACCGGTAGGCTTGAGGGATGCCAACCACACTTGCCGACGTCATTCGAGTCACCCACGAACTGTGGCCACTCGATGGCGCGGAACCGTGGGACGCCCCCGGCTTGGTCAGCGGCGATGACGCCGCGCCCGTCACGCGCATCGTGCTCGCCGTCGATGCCGTCTCCGACACCGTCGACGAGGCCATCGAACGCGGCGCCGATTTGCTCATCGCGCACCACCCGCTGTTGCTGCGCGGCGTCACCAGCGTGGCCGAGGACCGCTACAAGGGCTCGCTGCTGCGCCGCCTGATCAAGGCAGACTGCGCCCTGCTCACCGCGCACACCAACGCAGATGTCGTCATCGACGGCGTCTCCGACGTGATAGCGCGCCGGCTCGGGCTGACGGATGCCGTCGCCATCGATCCCGGCGCCAGCGGCACCATCGACCCGCGCGTCGGCATCGGCCGAGTGGGCCCGCTGAGCACTCCGACCACGCTCGGCCGCCTGGCCCGCACCGTGGCCGAGCTGCTTCCGGCCACCGCCGGCGGCGTGCGCGTCTCGGGCGACTACGACGCGCCGGTGCGCACCGTCGCGCTGTGCGGCGGTGCAGGCGACTCGCTGCTCTCGCGCCCGAGCGTGCTGGCATCCGATGTCTACATCACCAGCGACCTGCGCCACCACCCCGCCTCTGAGGCCCGCGAACAGGCCCGGCTGAGCGGCCGCGGCCCCGCACTCATCGACGTCTCGCACTGGGCCAGCGAGTGGCTCTGGCTGGATTCGGCCGCCGCCCAGCTGCGCACCGCGCTGCCCGGCGTCGAGGTCATCGTCAGCGAGATCAACACAGACCCCTGGAATTTCGTCATCACGCAGTGATGGACGCCCAACAACGACGCAGCACCATGAGGAGAACCACGTGAAGGCACCCGAAGCGGAACAGAAGAACCTGCTGCGCCTGCAGTCAGTTGACACCCGACTGCAGCAGATCGCGCACCAGCTGAAGAATCTGCCGCAGCAGGCCGCCCTCGCCGCCCACGGCAAGACCCTCGACGAGGTGCGCCGCCGCTACGCGATCGCCTCCGGCGAGGTCGACGACGCACGCACGGAGCTCGGCCGGCTCGAGTCGGACGTCGCCGTCGTCGAGGCACGCATCAAGCGCGACTCCGAGCGGCTGCAGGCCAGCGCCTCGGTGAAGGACATTCAGGCGTTGGAGGCCGAGCTGGCCTCTCTGGCCAAGCGCCAGAACGATCTCGAAGAGATCGAGCTCACCGTGATGGAGCGCGTCGAGGAGAAGGAGGCGGCCCTGGCCGCCATCCTTGCCGAGCGCGACGCGGTGACCGACCAGATCAGCGTGCTCGAGCAGGAGCGCGACCGCGCCGCCGTGGTGATCCAGGGCGAGCAGGTCGACACCGAGCGTGACCGTGAGGCCGTTGCCAAGACCGTCAGCGAAGAGCTGCTGGCGCTCTACGAGAAGCGTCGCACCACCGGTGGCGGCATCGGCGCGGCCCTGCTGCGCGCCCGCACCTGCCACGGCTGCAACATGACCCTGACCGGCGCCGACCTCGAGACCGTGCGCCAGGCCGCATGGGACGACGTGCTGTTCTGCCCGGAGTGCGACCGCATCCTGATCCGCACCGACGAGTCCGGCATCCCGCTCAGCTAGTCACGAGGCCACCTCCAGCCGGGATAGGCTGGAGGTGCGAATGGGTCGGCAAGACGGTCGCGTCACGGAGTTTCGGCTCCGTGCCGAGGAACGTCCGGGCTCCGTAGAGCAGGACGGTGGGTAACGCCCACCCGGGGTAACCCGCGAGACAGTGCCACAGAAAACAGACCGCCCCGGGCTTTGCTCGGGGTAAGGGTGAAACGGTGGTGTAAGAGACCACCAGGGATCAGGGCGACCTGATCTGCTCGGTAAACCTCGTCCGGAGCAAGGTCAGACAGAGAACGATGCGGCTGCTCGTCGCGTTCTCGGGTAGACCGCTAGAGGGCTGCGGCAACGTAGTCCCAAGATAGATGGCCGTCCAGCGCCGCACCTCGGTGCGGCAGGGACAGAACCCGGCGTAATAGCCGGCCCATTCGCCCTGCACTTCCCCTGGCGATCACAGGGAGCGCCCCCATGTTCTGGCACGCGAAACGGGAGTACGTTGCCCGTGGAACGCGCCAACGTCGGGTTGCAGCGCGCCTGGGACGCAAACGCTGGGGCGTCACCTCGATCCTGATCTGCGGGTTCGCCGACTCATGCGCCGCTCGCTCGTGGCACATCTGCCCAGCCGATCGCAGGCGAAAGGGTGGTTGATGAGTATGGACATTCGATTGAAGATCGTGGGGGTCGTCGTTGTCGCGGGGGCGATGATGCTCTCCGCCGCACCGGCACTGGCTGGCACGGGCCACGGCGCCAAACCGGTGACGTGTGCCGGCGGCGAAATCGTGTCTGGTTCCTATTCCGACATCACCGTCACCGGGGCGTGCAGCGTTCCGTCCGGGGCCGTGATCACCGTCAGTGGCAGCATCACCCTGAAGAAGGGCGCGGTGCTGGACGCGCAGAGCGCGCCATCGACCATCACCGTCGGCCGCAACGTGAACTCGGTGTCTGGCGCGCTGCTCGGGCTTGGTTGCCAGCCGGCATCCCTCGTCGGCAACTCGGGGCACGAGTGCATGGTCGACCCGACAGGGCACTCGACGATCACCGTGAATGGTGATGTCACCGCGGTGAACACGGGAACGCTGCTGCTGAATGGCATCACGGTCCGTGGCAACGTCTCGGCGTTGGGCGGGGGCTCAGAGATCCCCTGGTCGATCAAGAACAACACAATCACCCGCAACGTCAGCCTGGTCGGTCAGACCACGAACTGGGTGGGCATCCTGTTCAACAAGATCGGCGCGAACCTGACCCTGCTGAAGATCGCCGTGACCGACACCGACCCCGGTGCGCACGGAGCCTTCGTCGTGCAGAACAACGTCGGAAAGAACCTGAGCTGCTTCGCTGTGACCCCCACGGTGACGGGAGGCCTGTTCCCCGGTGAACCGCTGAACGTCGTCGGTGGCCGGGCCCTCGGCCAGTGCGCAGCGCTGGCGGCGAGCTGACCCCGCACTGCTCTGGAATGGAGCTAGGAGTCGGCGTCCGGGTTGAAGCGGTAGCCCATCCCTGACTCGGTCACGAGATATCGTGGCTCTGAGGGCGTCGGCTCCAGCTTCTTGCGCAGCTGCGAGAGGTAGAGCCGCAGGTAGCCCGTGTCGTTCGTGTACTGCGGACCCCACACCTCGGTCAAGAGCACCTGGCGGGTCACCAGGCGGCGAGGGTTCCGCACAAGCACCTCCAGCACCTGCCACTCGGTCGGGGTGAGCCGCACGATCTCGTCCGTCTGCTGTCCGTCGAGTCGCCTGGTCACCTGGCGCGCGGCCAGGTCGACCGTGATGTTGCCGAAACGGATGACGGGCTCATCGCTGGCGGTGGGCGTGCGCCGGGTGAGCGCTCGGATCCTCGCGAGCAGCTCGTCCACGGCAAACGGCTTCGTCACGTAGTCGTCGGCGCCGGCGTCCAAGGCGTCCACCTTGTCGGCCGAGTCGCTGCGGCCGGAGACCACGAGGATCGGGGCCGAGCTCCAGCCGCGCACCGCCTCGATCACCTGGAGGCCGGTCAGCTGCGGCATCCCGAGGTCCACGACCAACAGATCGGGGCGTTGCGTCGCAGCCAGGGCGACGGCTTCGTTGCCGTCACGGGCCACGACAACCTCGTAGCCGTGTGCGGACAGGGTGATCTGCAGCGCCCGAAGGATTTGCGGGTCGTCGTCGGCGATCAGGATCTTCATAGTGTTGCCATCATTCCGCAGATTGTTCGGTGGAGGCTGCCAAGGTGACCACCATGGTGAGTCCGCCTCCTGGAGTGTCGTCGGCCTCGAGCGTGCCGCCCATGCCCTCGACGAAGCCCTTGGCCAGGGCCAGGCCGAGGCCGATGCCGGTGAGGTTGTCGGTGTCGCCGAGGCGTTGGAACGGCACGAACATCTCATCCTTCCGCTCGGACGGAATCCCGGGGCCGTGGTCGGTCACCCGCAACTGCACCGACCCGCCGAACTCGCTGGCGGAGAGGGATGGCGGCCGCTCGACGGGGGAGAAGCGCACCGCGTTGGCGACGAGGTTCACGATCACGCGCTGCAGCAGCACCGCGTCGGCGCGCACCGACGGCAGCTCGACCGGCATCTCGATGTTGATGGCGCCCGGATGCAGCGCGAGCTCGTCGAGGGCCGACGGCAGCAGGTCGTCGATCTCCACATCGGCCAGCGTCACGGCGAGCACACCGGCCTGCACCCGGCTCACGTCGAGCAGATTCGTCACGAGCGCCGCGAGGGCGACGAGGCTCTCCTGCGCCGTCTCCAGCAGGGTGGTGCGGTCGGCCTCGCTCAGAGAGATGTCGTGCGACTGCAGGCTTGTGACGGCGGCCGTGGCCGACGCGAGCGGTCGGCGCAGGTCGTGCCCGACGGCGGCCAGCAGGGCGCTGCGCACGCGGTCGGTCTCGGCGAGCGGGCCGATCTCCTGCGCGGTGGCGGTGAGGGCGTTGTGCTCGAGGGCTGCGTCGATCTGCACCACGATGACGGCAAGCAGGCGTCGGTCGCTGGCCTCCAGATCGCGGCCGGAGAGCTCGAGGGTGGCCCGCTCTCCGACGGGCAGCAGCGTGGTGTGCTCGGCGTCTGCCGGCTCGCCGTCGGAGTAGAGCACCTCATCGCCGGCCAGCAGCCGCACGCCGTTCAGTGCGAACGCCTCGCGAGTGCGCGAGATGAGGGCCTGCAGCGAGTCCTCGCCGCGCAGCACGCCGCCGGCGATGGTGGCGAGCAGCTCGGACTCGGCTGCGGCGCGCGTGGCCAGGCTGCTGCGTTTGGCTGCCTGGTCGACGACGAGGCTGACCAGGGCGGCCACGAGCATGAACAGGCCGAGGGCGAGCAGGTGCAGCGGATGCGCGATCGTGATCGTGTAGAGGGGGGCCACGAAGAAGAAGTCGAGGCTGAGGCCAGAGAGCACGGCGGCGAACATGGCCGGCCAGAACCCGCCGACCAGCGCGACCACCACCACGAGCAGCTGGAACGCGAGCACATCGCTGGCCAGGGACTCGATCGAGCTGGTCGCAGCGAGCCCCCAGGTCAGGACCGGGCCGACCAGAAGCGCGATCGCGAAGCCGGTCAATCGGCGCTGCCGCGTGAGGCCTCCGGTCAGCCGGGGCAGCGCGAAGCGCAGGCCCGCGTGCGAGTGGGCCACGATGTGCACGTCGATGTCGCCGGATTCCCGGATCACCGTCTGCCCGATCCCCGGACCGCTGAGCAGTGCCAACAGGCGGCTGCGTCGGCTCACCCCGATCACCAGCTGGCTTGCATTGCTGGCCTTGGCGAATTCGACCAACGCCGACGGGATGTCGTTGCCGATCACCTGGTGGTAGCTGCCGCCGAGCTGTTCGACGAGGGCGCGCTGGCGCGCCAGAGCCTCCGGGTGCGCGGCTCGCAGGCCGTCGTGGCTGGTCACATGCACCGCGAGCAGCTCGCCGCCCGCCGAGCGGGCCGCGATGCGCGCGCCCCGACGCAGCAGCACGTCGCCCTCCGGCCCGCCGGTGAGGGCCACGACAACGCGTTCGCGCGCCTCCCACTTGGCGTCGATGCCGTGCTCTGCCCGGTACTTCTGCAGCGAGCTGTCGACCTCGTCGGCCAGCCAGAGCAGCGCCAGCTCCCGCAGCGCGGTGAGGTTGCCGAGTCGGAAGTAGTTCGAGAGCGCCGCGTCGATGCGGGTGGCCGGGTACACCTGGCCCTCGGCGAGGCGGTCACGCAGGGCCTGCGGGGCGAGGTCGATGACCTCGATCTGGTTAGCGCTGCGCAGCACGGCATCCGGGATCGTCTCCCGTTGCGGCACGCCCGTGATCTGTTGCACGACGTCGTTCAGGGATTCAATGTGCTGGATGTTCACCGTCGAGTAGACGTCGATGCCGGCGTCCAGCAGCTCGTCCACGTCTTGCCAGCGCTTCTCGTTGCGGCCGCCCGGCGCGTTCGTGTGGGCGAGCTCGTCGACGAGTGCGATCTGCGGATGCCGCGCCAGCACGGCATCCAGGTCCATCTCGTCCAGCGTCACACCGCGGTGCTCCCGGCTCACCCGCGGCACGGTTTCAAAGCCGTCCAGCATCGCGGCCGTGCCCTCGCGGCCGTGGGTCTCCACGAGCGCAATGACGACGTCCTTGCCGGCCATGCGCAGCCGACGAGCTTCCTCCAGCATGGTGAAGGTCTTGCCAACACCGGGTGCGGCACCCAGCAACACCCGCAAACGACCTCGCGACACTAGTTCTTCGAATCCATTCCGGCCAGCGCCCTGTTCAGGGCCAGCACGTTGACGGTTGGCTCACCGAGATAGCCGAGATCCCGTCCCTGAATCATAGACTCGACGAGTTTCGCGACCGCGGCGGGGTCCAGTGCGCGGGCCTCCGCCACGCGGTTCACCTGCAGGCGGGCGTACTCCGGACTGATGTGCGGGTCGAGGCCGGAGGCGGAGGCGGTGACGGCGTCCGGCGGGATCGCGGCCAGCGCTGCCCCGTCGGATTTCTCGATGGCCGCCTGGCGGCTGCCGATCGCGGCCACGAGGTCGGCGTTCTCGGGGCCCCAGTTGCTGCCGCTGGAGGCGGCAGCGTCGTACCCGCTGCCGGCGGCGGAGGGCCGGGACTGGAACCATTGCGGCAACGCCTTTCCTGAGGCATCCGTGAATGACTGCCCGATGAGGGCGGAGCCGATGGTTTTGCCGTTCATGCTGACGAGCGAGCCGTTGGCCTGGCCGGGCAGCGCGAGCTGCCCGATGCCGGTGATGACGAGGGGGTAGAGCACGCCGAGGAGCAGCGTGAACACGAGCAGTGTTCGCACGGCCACGCCGTATTGGCGCAGGGTGCCGCGAGTTGCGGGCATGGGTTCGCCTTTCTAGAGCTGAGGGTTAGAAGCCGGGCAGCAGGCTGACGACGAGGTCGACGAGCTTGATGCCGATGAAGGGTGCAATGACGCCGCCGAGGCCGTAGATCAGCAGGTTGCGCCGCAAGATCTGGGAGGCGGACGCGGCCCGGTATCGCACGCCGCGGAGGGCGAGCGGTATCAGGATCACGATGATGATCGCGTTGAAGATCACGGCGGAGAGGATCGCGGACCCGGGCGAGCTGAGGCCCATCACGTTCAGTGCCTCCAGGCCGGGGAAGGCACCGGCGAACATGGCCGGGATGATCGCGAAGTACTTGGCGACGTCGTTGGCAATCGAGAACGTGGTCAGCGAGCCGCGGGTGATGAGCAGCTGCTTGCCGATACGCACGATGTCGATGAGCTTGGTCGGGTCCGAATCAAGGTCGACCATGTTGCCGGCCTCCTTCGCCGCCGACGTGCCCGTGTTCATGGCGACACCGACATCGGCCTGGGCCAGCGCGGGGGCGTCGTTGGTGCCGTCGCCGGTCATGGCGACGAGGTTGCCGCCAGCCTGCTCCCGTTTGATCAGGGCCATCTTGTCTTCGGGGTCGCCTCGGCCAGGTAGTCGTCGACGCCGGCCTCGGCGGCGATCGCCTTGGCCGTCAGCGGGTTGTCACCGGTGATCATGATGGTGCGGATGCCCATCCGGCGCAGTTCCGCGAAACGTTCGACGAGGCCGGTCTTGACGACGTCCTTGAGGTAGATGACGCCGAGGATTCGGGCCTGCCCGCCGGCGGAGCGTTCGGCGACGACGAGCGGCGTGCCGCCGGCCTCGGAGACGCGGTCGACGGCCGCCTGGAGCTCCGCACCGACGTCGGGGTCGAGCGGCCCGTGCTCTGCAGCCCAGGCCGCGACCATGGAGCCGGCGCCCTTGCGCAGTTTCGCGCCGTCGGGGTAGTCGACACCGCTCATGCGGGTCTGCGCCGTGAAAGGCACAACCACGCCGGAAGGCTGGTCGCGGTCGGCGAGGCCAGGCTCCATCTGCTCGGCGAGGCGCACGATCGAGCTGCCCTCTGGCGTCGGGTCGGCGAGGGAGGCCGTGTGGGCGGCCGACACCAGGCTGGCGGTGCTGGCCCCGCCGACGGGGATGAACTCCGCGGCCTGGCGGTTGCCGTAGGTGATGGTGCCGGTCTTGTCGAGCAGCAGGGTCGTCACGTCGCCGGCGGCCTCAACGGCCCGCCCGGAGAGGGCGAGCACGTTGCGCTGCACCAACCGGTCCATGCCGGCGATGCCGATGGCCGAGAGTAGTGCGCCGATCGTGGTCGGGATCAGGCAGACCAGCAGGGCGATGAGAACGGGCACGCTGGGGGCGGCATCCGAATAGCCGGCCATCGGGCCGATCGTGATCACGACGACCACGAAGATGATCGAGAGCGTCGCCAGCAGAATGTTCAGTGCGATCTCGTTCGGGGTCTTCTGGCGGCTGGCGCCCTCGACCAGACGGATCATCCGGTCGACGAAGGTCTCGCCCGGCTTGCTGGTGATACGCACGACGATGCGGTCCGAGAGCACCCGGGTGCCGCCGGTGACGGCGCTGCGGTCGCCGCCGGATTCCCGCACGACGGGGGCGGATTCGCCGGTGATGGCCGACTCGTCGACCGATGCGATGCCCCAGATGATGTCGCCGTCGCCGGGGATCAGCTCGCCTGCAGTCACGGTGACGACGTCGCCGAGCCCGAGTTCGGCGGATGCCACGGCATCCGTTGCCGCTGTCAGCGCGCCCGGGTCTGCTATCTCGTCGTACCCGGTGACCCGGTTGGCGATGGTGCTGGTGCGGGTGGCCCGCAGGCTCTCGGCCTGCGCCTTGCCGCGGCCTTCTGCGACGGACTCGGCGAGGTTGGCGAAGAGAACGGTGAGCCAGAGCCAGATAGCGATGGCCGCGGTGAACGATGGCGCCATGGCGCTGCCGCCGGATTCGGCCGGCCCGCCGGTGAATGGCTCGGCGATCGCCATCAGTGTGGTGAGCGCCGCGCCGACCTCGACGATGAACATGACGGGGTTGCGCCACATCTGCTTGGGGTGCAGCTTCCGCAGTGCGCCCGGCAGGGCGGCGAGCAGCTGACGGAAGCCGAAGGGCGCTGCGGTGTCTTTGTGACGGTGTGGCGGGGTTGCCAGCCGTTGCTCGGTTGTCGTTGACATGGTCTAGCGCAGTCCTTCCGCGAGGGGACCCAGTGCGAGCACCGGGAAGTAGGTGAGGGCGGAGACGATGAGCACCGTGCCGCAGAGGAGGCCGACGAAGAGCGGCCGGTGGGTGGGGAGGGTGCCGGCGGTGACCGGGACCTTGGCCTGAGCGGCCAGCGATCCGGCCAGGGCCAGCACGAACAGGATCGGCAACAGGCGGCCGAGCAGCATCGCAACGCCCAAGGCGGTGTTGAACCAGGGGGTGTTCGCGGTGAGACCGGCGAAGGCTGAGCCGTTGTTGTTCGCGGCGGAGGTGAACGCGTAGAGCACCTCGGAGAAGCCGTGCAGACCGGGGTTCCAGATCGACGTGCCGACCACCGAGTCGCGCACAACCGGGATCCCGAAGCTGAGCGCCGTGCCAGCGAGCACCAGGGTCGGCGTGGTCAAGATGTACAGGCTGGCCAGCTTGATCTCGCGGGCGCCGAGCTTCTTGCCCAGGTACTCCGGGGTGCGACCGACCATGAGGCCGGCGATGAACACCGCGATGACCGCGATGATGAGCATGCCGTAGAGCCCCGAGCCGACGCCGCCGGGGGCGAGCTCGCCGAGCATCATGTTGAGCATCGCCGTGCCGCCGCCGAGCGCCGTGTAGCTGTCGTGCATGGAGTTGACGGCGCCGGTGGAGGTGAGCGTGCTTGTCGTGCCGAACAGGGTGGAGCCGAGTTCGCCGAAGCGCTGCTCCTTACCCTCCATGGCACCGCCGGCCAGCATGGGGGCCGTTCCGCGGGCACCCAGCTCTAGGGCGGTCATGAGAGAGACGGAGAGCACGAAGAACGTGCCCATCGCTGCGAGGATCGCATAGCCCTGACGGTTGTCACCGACCATCCGGCCGAAGGTGCGCGGCAGCGCGAAGGGGATCATCAGCATGAGCAGAACCTGCACCACGTTGATCCAGGCGGTGGGGTTCTCGAACGGGTGCGCGGAGTTCGCATTGAAGAATCCGCCGCCGTTGGTGCCGAGCAGCTTGATGGCCTCCTGCGAGGCGACCGGGCCGCCGGGGATCGACTGGGTTCCGCCGGCGAGTGTGCCGACATCCTGGAAGCCAGAGAAGTTCTGGATGACCCCGCCGACGATCAGCACGATCGCGGCGAGGGCGGCGAACGGCAGCAGGATGCGCAGCGAGCCGCGCACCAGATCGACCCAGAAGTTGCCGAGGGTGGGGCTGACGGTGCGGGCGAGGCCGCGGACCAGGGCGATGGCGACGGCGATGCCGACCGCGGCCGAGAGGAAGTTCTGTACGGCGAGCCCGAGCAGCTGCACGCTGTAGCCCATCGTCGCCTCCGGCGAATAGGACTGCCAGTTGGTGTTCGTCACGAACGAGATCGCCGTGTTGAACGAAAGCTGTTCGCTGACGGCGGGCAGCCCGAGCGCGAAGGGCAGGAAGCCCTGCAGGCGCTGCAGTCCATAGACGGCGAGGATGCCGACCGCCGAGAATGCGAGCACGCTCCGGAAGTAGATCGGCCAGGTCTGCTCGGCGTCCTGGTTGACGCCGATTACCCGGTAGATCCCCTTCTCGACGCGCAGGTGCTTCGTCGTGGTGTAGACGCCGGCCATGTAGTCGCCGAGCGGGCGGTACAACACGGCAAGCACGAGTGCAACGGTGAGGAGTTGCAGGGCGAAGAGCACAAGCGGCGGCATCTAGAACCTCTCCGGGTGCAGCAGTGCGTATGCCAGGTAGCCGAGAGCGGCGATGGCGAGGGCGGCGCTCAGCAGGTCGAGGATGCCGCGAAGTTCGACGCCGATCACAGCTTCTCCACCCCCCGAGCGATGAGGGCGATAAGCGCGATGAGCGCCACGATGCCTCCGATGAAGACGATGTCGAGCACGAGCAGACTCCCGATCAGGCGATGCCTGGCGGTTGCCCGCCTGGCCGTGGCCCGCGGCCACAGCCATAGTTCACACCGGGGCAGTCGGGCGCGCCAGCGTCCTCACAGCTTCCTTACAGTCGCCAGCAGAATCCTCACAACACCCGTGCACGCGGGCACCGTTTCAACCCGCTCAGCGGCCGAAGCTCGCCTGCGATTCCCGCGGCGTGGCACCCCGTCCCGCTGGCGAGCGGGAGCTCGGCGCCACGCCCTTCCCCGCTGGCCTGAGGGAGCGTGAGACCGAAGCCTGCGGCATCCGCGTCACACGCTGCTGGCCGGGTCTCGATACGGCGCTGGCGCGCCTACTCGACCAACGGGTGTGAGTTGGCTCCGGGGCTTCGCTCGTTCCTCGCTCAGCCGACGGGAGAATAGGGACCGTCACCCTCTCCCGTTGGCTTGAGGGAGCTTGCGACCGAAGCCCTGAGCGGATCCGCGGAAACCGCAGCCTGCGGCATCCGCGAGATACGCCGGCCGGGTCTCGATACGGCGCTGGCGCGCCTACTCGACCAACAGGTTGGGGAACGAGGAGCGGGACGACGGCGCACCGCCTTCTCCCGTTGGCTGGAGGGAGCGTGCGACCGAAGCCCTGAGCGGGTCCGCGGGCACTGCGCATGCGGCATCCGCGTCACGCGCTGGCCGGGTCTCGAGAAGGCGCTGGCGCGCCTACTCGACCAACGGGTTGGTGCCCTCTCCCGGCGGCTGAGGGAGCTTGCGACCGAAGCCCCGAGCGGGTCCGCGGAGACTGCCGCCTGCGGCATCCGCGAGACATGCCGGCCGGGTCTCGATACGGCGCTGGCGCGCCTACTCGACCAACGGGTTGGTGCCCTCTCCCGTTGGCTTGAGGGAGCTTGCGACCGAAGCTCCGAGCGGATCCGAGGAAACTGCAGCCTGCGGCATCCGCTGCGCGCTTACCGGGTCTCGATACGGCGCTGGCGCGCCTACTCGACCAACGGGTTGGTGAGGGCAGCGACTGGTTGGCTCCGGGGCTTCGCTCGTTCCTCGCTCAGCCGACGGGAGAATAGGGACCGTCACCCTCTCCCGTTGGCTTGAGGGAGCTTGCGACCGAAGCCCTGAGCGGATCCGCGGAAACCACAGCCTGCGGCGCGCGCAGGTTTACGCCGCTAGCGGCCTGCCAGATCGATGGAGACGAGCAGCGTCTGCACGCGCGGCCGGGCCTCGGGGGTGAGCCGGATCTCCACGCGCAGGCGTCCGCTTCTACCCTGCAGGAACCAGACCAGGTGGGCGGGGCCGTCGGAACGTCCGGCCGACTGCGCGCCATCCGTCAGCCCTCCGATGTCGGCAACCGCCCGGCGCACGGCGGCGGCGCGGCGCCCGATCGGCTCGTCTTGGGCGACGTTCTCCGAGAAGAGCGCGGGGTCGAGCGGGGCATCCGCGCCCCCGGCCCACGCGGCCAACAACGCCTTGACGGCCAGCTGGGCAGTGCGGGTCTCGGGCCACAGCACGGGCGCCGGAGCCGGCACCAGAATGGCGGGCTCTGCGAGCAACTGGTCGCAGACGGTTGTCGCGACCGCAGAGACGCGCGAGTAGGTGGCGTTCTCGAATGCGATCACACCGACGCCGCGTTCCAGCGACCAGCGCATGTGCGCAGAGAATCCGGGGTAGCCGCCGGAGTGCGACACGACCCGGGAGGTCGGCGAGTACTGCTCAACGAACAGGCCGTAGCCGTACCCGGTCGGGTGTGCGGTCATGCTCTGGTCGAGGCGGTGCAGCTGCTGCATCTCGCGTCGGCTCGCGGCGCTGAGCATGCCGCCGGCGGCATCCGCGCCCTCCGAGGTGAATGCGGATGCCAGCCAGCCGGCCCAGCGGGCCAGATCGGCGACCGTGCTGAACAGCCCGCCGATCGCCGAGAAGGCGCCGGGGCCGGTGAAGGGCAGGGGCTCCCAGGAGCCGGCATGGCGGCGGAACCCGGTGACGATGCCGCCGGATGCGGCAACACTCGTATCGAAGCCAGTGCCGTTCAGGCCGAGCGGCTCGAGCAGGCGCTCCTCGACGACGCGGCGGTACGGCAGGCCGGCGGCAACCTCGATCACGCGGCCGAGCATGGCGTAGCCGAGGTTCGAGTAGGCGAAGCGGGTGCCCGGCTCGGACTCGAAGCGCACGCCGGCGGCAAGCACGGAGTCGAACTCCGCCGCAGACAGGCTCTCTTGCCGGTCGGCCCAGGGGTCGTCCGTTGGCAGTCCGGCCGACATGGTGAGCAGCATGCGCACGGTCGGCACGGCCGAGCCCGCTGAGGGCAAGCCGTCGAGGTTGAGGCCGGGGATGAAGCGGGTGATCGGGTCATCCAGCCCGAGCAGGCCCTCGTCGCGCAGGCTCAGCAGCGCGGCCGCGGTGAAGCTCTTCGTGCAGGACGCGATGCGGAACGCCGCATCGGCCGCGACACCGGACTGCTGGCTGTGCTGCAGGCCTTCCGCGTCGAAGACGCCCCAGGCGGCGGACGGCGCCGCACCACGGGCGAGGTGTTCGTGGAAGAGCGCGTCGATGCGGGCGACGCTCACGGTGCCGGTCACGCGGTCGGTGCGGTGTGCTTGCCAGTGCCGTGGCCGGCAGCGGCGAGGTCGGCGGCGCCGAGGATGCCGGCGTTGTTGCGGTGCACGGCGGGCACGATCGGCGTCTTGAGGTCGAGCAACGGCAGGAATTCGGCGTGGTGCTTGGAGACACCGCCGCCGACGATGAAGAGGTCGGGGGAGAAGAGCAGCTCCAAGTGGGTGTAGTAGCGCTGCAGACGTGCTGCCCACTGCTCCCAGCTCAACGAGTCGCGTTCCTTGGCCGAGTAGGCGGCGCCCTTCTCCGCCCCCTGGCCGTCAAGCTCCAGGTGGCCGAGCTCGGTGTTCGGCACCAGCCTGCCGTCGTGCAGCAGCGCGGAGCCGATGCCGGTGCCCAGCGTGGTGAGTAGCACGACACCGGAGCGGCCCTTGGCCGCGCCGAAGCGCACCTCGGCGTGGCCGGCGGCATCCGCGTCATTGACGAAATGGATGGGCACCTCGAGGCGGGCCTCGAACATGGCCTCTGCGGGCAGGCCGATCCACTCGTGCGAGATGTTCGCGGCAGAGAGGGTGCGACCGCCCTTGACGATGGCGGGGAAGCAGACGCCGACCGGCAGTGCGCCGAACTCCTCGCGGAGGCCGTCGAGCATGCGATCGGTCGCTTCGAGGATGTCGCCCGGTCGGCCGCCGCCCGGGGTCGCGACCTTGCGCCGGTCGGAGAGCAGCTCGCCGGTGACGACGTCGACGACGGCGCCCTTGATGCCGGTTCCGCCGATGTCGATTCCGATGGCTGTGCGGGCAGGGGCCGGGCGCTGTTCAGTCATGAGAACGAATCTACTCGGTGCTCGACACAGTGAGGATTTCGGCACCGCGCTCCGTGACGACGAGGGTGTGCTCGAACTGGGCGGTGAGGCTCTTGTCGCGAGTCGTGACCGTCCAGTCGTCTGCCCACAGATCCCACTCGTGGCCGCCGAGGGTGAGCATCGGCTCGATCGTGAAAACCATGCCAGGCACCATCACGTCGTTGTACTCCGGCGCGGAGTCGTAATGCGGGATGATCAGGCCGCTGTGGAAGGCGGAGCCGACCCCATGGCCGGTGAAATCGCGCACCACGCCGTAGCCGAATCGCTTCGCGTAGGAGGCGATGGTGCGGCCGATGACATTGACCTCGCGGCCGGGGGCGACCGCCTTGATGCCCCGGGCCAGCGCCTCGCGGGTGCGCTCAACCAGGAGACGGGCCTCCTCGCTGCCCTCGCCGACGATGAAGGTGTGGTTCAGGTCACCGTGCATGCCGTTTCGGAACGCGGTGACATCGATGTTGACGATGTCACCGTCTTCCAGCACGGTGTCGTCGGGGATGCCGTGGCAGATGACTTCGTTGACCGAGGTGCAACTGGACTTCGGGTACCCGCGGTAGCCGAGCGTGGAGGGGTAGGCGTTGTGGTCAAGCAGGTACTCGTGCACGACGGCATCCAGCTGCTCGGTGGTCACGCCCGGGGCGATGATGGCGCCCGCCGCGGCGATCGCGTCGGCGGCGATGCGGCCGGACTCGCGGATCAGTTCGATTTGCTCCGGCGTGTACACGTTGTCCCCGGTGTACTCGGCCGGGGCGGCCTTGCCGACGTATTCGGGGCGGGGGATGTGGGCGGGAACGGCACGCTGGGGCGAGAGCCGCCCGGGAATCAGGTGACCGGCGGAATCCTTAGGCATAGGATCAAGCTTATGACCGAGCGTGGAGACAAACAGTTCTGGTACAACATGCGAACCGGCGCCGTGGAATTCGGATACGCCTCGCCCTCACTCGACCGCGTGGGCCCGTTCCCCACGCAGGAGGCCGCGGCGCACGCGCTTGAGAAGTTGCGCGAGAACTCGGAGAAGTGGGACGACGAAGACGCCCGCGACGCCCGCTAGCCTGACTGCCACTCTGAGCGGCAACCGGAGCGGGCGCCCGCCCGAGCGCTACTCGTAGTTGTGCTCTGGCGCCGGGTAGGCGCCGGAGTCGACGTCGCCGCGGAACTCGGTGACGGCGTCGAGCAGGACCTGGCGCACGTTGGCGTACTGGCGCACGAACTTCGGCACGCGGCCATCGCCCATGCCGGCGAAGTCGGTCCAGACCAGCAGCTGGCCGTCGACGTCCGGCCCGGCGCCAACGCCGATGGTCGGGATGCTGAGCTCGGCGGTGACTGCCGCGGCGGAGGCTGCCGGCACCATCTCGAGCACGACGGCGAATGCGCCGGCATCCTGAACCGCGAGGGCGTCGCGCAGCAGCTGCTCGGCGCCGGCCCCACGGCCCTGGATCATGTGGCCGCCCAGGCCGTGCTCACTCTGCGGGGTGAAACCGATGTGCGCCATGACCGGGATGCCGGCCTGCACGATACGGCGGATCTGCTCGGCGCTGCGCGCACCGCCCTCGAGCTTGACGGCGTGCGCGCCGGCCTCCTTCATGAAGCGGATCGCTGTGTGCAGCGCCTCGTCCGCGTTCACCTCGTAGGAGCCGAACGGCATGTCTGCCACGACGAGCGCTCGCTTCGCGGCGTGGGCCACGGCCCGGGTGAGCGGGATCAGCTCGTCGACGGTCACCGGCAGGGTCGTGTCATAGCCGAGAACGTTGTTGCCGGCCGAGTCGCCGACCAGGAGGAAGTCGATGCCGGCCTCATCGAAGATGCGAGCGGTGAGCTGGTCGTAGCTGGTCAGCCCGGTGATCCTGACGCCGGTGTCCTTGGCAATTTGGAAGTGCCGGGTGCGCACCCGCTTCTGGCCGGCAGTGTTGGAACTGCCATAGGGGTTGACGACTTCGGCTGATTGCTCTGACATAGCGCCAGTCTAGCCAGCGCGGTTACAGCCGCGGACGCGGTGAAGCACTACTCTGGAAGCCAGCGAGAAAGGGCATGAATGGACAAGCAGCGTGACTTCGTTCTTCGGACCATCGAGGAACGGGGGGTCAAATTCATCCGCCTGTGGTTCACCGACGTTGTCGGCACGCTGAAGTCGGTGGCCATCGCCCCGGCCGAGGTAGAGGGCGCGTTCACGGAGGGCCTCGGCTTCGACGGTTCCGCGATCGAGGGTCTCACCCGCACCTACGAGTCGGACCTGCTCGCCTTCCCCGACCCCAGTACCTTCCAGATCCTGCCGTGGCGCGGTGACGTCGACCCGACCGCCCGCATGTTCTGCGACATCACGACGCCGGACGGCGAACCTGCGGTCTCCGACCCACGCAACGTGCTCAAGCGCACCCTGGCGAAGGCGGCCGACCGCGGCTTCACCTTCTACACGCACCCCGAGATCGAGTTCTACCTGCTCAAGTCGTCGAAGTACGGCAAGAACGGACCTGTCCCGGTCGATTCGGCCGGCTACTTCGACAACGTTCCCGGCGGCACCGCCCACGACTTCCGCCGTCGCTCCGTGCGGATGCTGGAGGACCTCGGTATCTCGGTGGAATACAGCCACCACGAGGCCGGCCCCGGCCAGAACGAGATCGACCTGCGCTACGCCGACGCGTTGACCACGGCCGACAACATCATGACGTTCCGTACCGTCATCAAAGAGGTCGCCATCGAGCAGGGCGTCTACGCCACGTTCATGCCGAAGCCCTTCTCGAACCACCCCGGCTCCGGCATGCACACGCACATGTCGCTGTTCGAGGGCGACTCCAATGCCTTCTACGAGCCCGGCGCGCAGTACCAGCTCTCCAAGACCGGGCGCCACTTCATCGCCGGCCTGCTCAAGCACGCGCCCGAGATCACGGCCGTCACCAACCAGTTCGTCAACTCCTACAAGCGGCTCTGGGGCAGCTCCGACGACGCGGCCCTCGCCGAGGCGCCGAGCTTCGTCTGCTGGGGCCACAACAACCGATCCGCACTCATCCGCGTTCCGCTGTACAAGCCGAACAAGGGGCAGAGCGCGCGCATCGAGTACCGCGCCATCGACTCCGCCGCGAACCCGTACCTCTCGTACTCGCTGATGCTGGCCGCAGGCCTCAAGGGCATCGAGGAGGAGTACGAGCTGCCAGAGGAGGCCGAGGACAACGTCTGGAGCCTGAGCGACGCCGAGCGCCGCGCCCTCGGATACGCGCAGCTGCCGGCCAGCCTCGACCACGCCATCCAGTACATGGAGGAGTCAGAGCTCGTCGCCGAGACGCTGGGCGAGCAGGTGTTCAACTATGTGCTGTTGAACAAGCGCAAAGAGTGGCGTGAGTACCGCAACCAGGTGACGCCGTTCGAGCTGCGCAACAACCTCGAGATTCTCTAGACCGCGTCGCCGATGGCTGCCGAACGCTTCAGCCTGACCGAACTCGCCCGCGCCGGATTCCTTGAGCTTGGCGCGGCCGCGACCGGCCTCGCCGAGTTCGCGGAACTGAGCGGGGCGGACCCGCGCGGATTCCTCGCCGATCTCGGGCGTGCCGCCGACCCCGACGGCGCCCTCCGCAACCTGATCGCGCTGCTCCGGCAGGCGCCGGACGAGGCGGGTGCCCTGCTGGCCGAGCCCGAGACCTCCGCGCGCCTGATCCGGGTACTCGGGGCATCCGAGGGTCTGGCCGAGTTCTTCCTGCGCCAGCCGGCCGCTCTCTCCGCCCTGGCGGAGCCGCTGCAGGAGCCGCCGGGCGCCGCCGAGCTGGGTGCCGACATGCTCGACGCCGTCGCCGGCAGCGCGTTGGGGAGCGCCGGCGGCGATGAGGCCGCCTGGCAGCGGATGCGGGTGCGTTATCGCTGGTGGCTGACCCGGCTGGCCGCGTTCGACCTCGAGCAAGATGACCCGGTCGCGGGCGTCGACGCCGTGGCCGGGGCCCTGGCCGACCTCGCCGGAGCAACCCTGGACGCCTCGCTCGCTGTGGCCCGCCGCGCGGTGACATCCGACGGCTCACCCGCCTTCGGGCTGTTCGACGCCACACAGGTGGAGGCCACCCGGTTCAGCATCATGGGCATGGGCAAGGCCGGTGCGCACGAGCTCAACTATGTGAGCGACGTCGACGTGATCTTCATCGCGGATGCCGTAGACGGCGTCGAAGGCCCGCGCGCCGTTGAGATCGCCACCCGGTTGGCCATGCTCACCATGCGCGGCATTGCCGAGCCCCTGATCGAGCCCGCGCTCTGGGAGGTCGACGCCAACCTGCGCCCGGAGGGCAAAGACGGCGCGCTGGTGCGCACCCTCGAATCCCACCTCGCCTATTACGAGCGCTGGGCCAAGAACTGGGAGTTCCAGGCCCTGCTGAAGGCCCGCCCGCTGGCCGGTGACCTCGAGTTGGGGGAGCGCTACGTGAGCGCGCTCGCACCCGCCGTCTGGAACAGCTCGGACAGGGAGGGCTTCGTCGAGTCCGTGCAGCGCATGCGGGAGCGGGTGACCGCCCACATTCCCGACGACGAGGTCGACGTGCAGCTCAAGCTCGGCCCTGGCGGCCTGCGTGACATCGAGTTCACCGTGCAGCTGCTCCAGCTGGTGCACGGCCAAGCGGACGAGTCCGTGCGGGCCGGCGGGACGCTGCCCGCCCTGGTGGCGTTGGCGGAGGCCGGCTACATCGGGCGGGCCGAAGCGGCCGAGTTCGCGCGGGACTATCGGATGCTGCGCCTGCTCGAGCACCGCCTGCAACTGCAGCGTCTGCGCCGCACCCACCTGATGCCGCGCGACGAGGACGCCCTGCGCGTTCTGGCGCGGGCGAGCGGCCTGGCGTCGAGCGCGAACGAGCTCAGCGCGCTGCGGGCGGCCGCCAAGCACCGAGTGCGCGGCCTGCACGAGCGACTGTTCTATCGGCCGCTGCTCTCGGCCGTCGCCGCGCTGCCCGTCGAGGGCCTCAACCTGACCAGCGCCCAGGCCGAGGCACGCCTGGCGGCCATCGGCTTCGTTGACCCGCGCGGCGCGCTCGCCCACATCGCCGCGCTCACCGCCGGCGTCTCCCGCCGTGCCACCATCCAACGGCACCTGCTGCCGGTCATGCTGCAGTGGTTCGCCGACGGCGCCGACCCCGACTATGGGCTGCTCGCCTTCCGCCGGCTGAGCGACGGCTTGGGCGGAACGCACTGGTTCCTGCGCATGCTGCGCGACTCCTCCGGCGCCGCCGAACGGCTCACCCGGGTGCTCTCCGGCTCCCGGTTCATCGGCGAACTGCTCGAACTCACCCCCGAATCCGTTGCCTGGCTGGAGACCGAAGAGGAGCTGCGCCCGCGCAGCCGCGCCTCCCTGGCCGAGGAGACCCGGGCCGTGCTGGCGCGGCATGAGAGCCCGGATGCCGCGGCCGCTGTGCTGCGCGGCATCCGCCGGCGCGAGGTGCTGCGGCTCGCCTTCTCGGCAACCCTGGACCTCTGCAGCGTCGAGGAGCTCGGCCAGGGCCTCAGCGACGTGACCGAGAACCTGATCGATGGCCTGGTGCGTGCCATCCGTGGCCCGCTCACGGCCACCGAGAGCGGCGCCGTGCACGACGGCATCGAGTTCGCCGTCATCGCGATGGGCCGCTTCGGCGGGCAGGAGCTCGGCTTCGGCTCGGACGCCGACGTCATGTACGTCTACCGGGCAGCCGGGCTGGAGCCGGAGCAGGCGCAGAAACGCGCCCAGTTCATCGTCGCCGGCCTGAACCGCCTGAGCGAGGACAGCCGTCTGCCGCTCGACCTCGACATCGGTTTGCGCCCCGAGGGCAAGAACGGCGCCGCCACGCGCTCACTCGACTCCTACAAGGCGTACTACGCGCGCTGGTCGCTCACCTGGGAGGCGCAGGCGTTGCTGCGTGCCCGCGGCTCCGCCGGCGACGAGGCGCTGCTGGCCGACTTCATGGCCGCCGCCGACACCGTGCGCTACCCGGCTGAGGTGCCGGAGAGCGCCGTGCGCGAGGTCAAGCGGATCAAGGCCAGGGTCGAAAGTGAGCGGCTGCCGCAGGGCGCGGACCCGCTGCGCCACCTCAAGCTCGGCCGGGGCTCGCTCAGCGACGTGGAGTGGTTCGTGCAGTTGTTGCAGCTGCAGCACGGCGCGTCCACGGCAACCCTGCGCACCCCGTCCACGTTGAGTGCTTTGCACGCGGCGACGGATGCCGGGCTGGTCAGCCCCGCGGATGCCGAGATGCTCCGGGCCGCCTGGCTGCTGGCATCCCGCGCCCGTTCCGCCATGACTCTCTGGACGAACCGCACCAGTGACATGTTGCCGCGGGACCGCATCCAACTCGAGGGCGTCGCCCGTCTGTTGAACTACCCGCCAGGCGCAGCCAACCAGCTCGACGAGGACTACCTCGCCGTGACACGGCGGGCGCGTGCCGTCTTCGAGCGTGAGTTCTACGGCGTGCCGGAACGGGGCACGCCCAGCACCGGCTGAGCCGGTCGCAAGGCTACTTGTTCTTGTTCACCGCGTCGGACGCGGAGTTCATGTCAAGCATCGGGTCGTGCAGCTTGGCGTGCTTCGCGGCGCGTTTCTCCTTGAGCGTCTTGGCCGGCGGCTTCTTGCCGTGGTGGTCGTGAGGCGACTTGTCAGGCATGATTCTCTCCGATTCGGTCGATCTTGCATTCAGGTCTACACCCCTTCCGCGTCACCGACAACGAACGCTCAGGGGATGTTGATGTTCCGCCACGTGCCCTCCGCCGTCGCCACGCGCGCGCAGCCGCCAGAAACGCAGAATGGCCCGCACCTCTCGGTGCGGGCCATTCTGTTGTGCTTCGGTTGACGCTTAGACGCCGTAGTAGAGCTCGAACTCGAACGGGTGCGGGCGAGCCTGCAGCGGCTTGATCTCGTGCTCGCGCTTGTAGTCGAGCCAGGTCTCAATCAGCTCGGGCGTGAACACGTTGCCCTGCAGCAGGAAGTCGTGGTCGGCCTCGAGCGCGTCGAGCGCGGCCTCCAGTGAGCCGGGCAGCTGCGGGATGGACTTGGCCTCCTCGGGCGGCAGCTCGTAGAGGTCCTTGTCGACGGGCTCGTGCGGCTCGATGCGGTTCTTGATGCCGTCGAGGCCGGCCATCAGCTGGGCGGCAAACGCGAGGTACGGGTTGCTTGCGCCATCCGGAACGCGGAACTCGATGCGCTTGGCCTTCGGGTTGGAGCCGGTGATCGGGATGCGGATGCAGGCGGAGCGGTTGCCGGCCGAGTAGACCAGGTTGACCGGGGCTTCGAAGCCGGGGACCAGGCGACGGAAGGAGTTGACGCTCGGGTTGGTGAAGGCGAGCACGGCGGGGGCGTGCTTGAGCAGGCCGCCGATGTACCAGCGGGCGATGTCGCTCAGGCCGGCGTAACCGTTCTCGTCGTAGAACAGCGGCTTGCCGTCGTTCCAGAGCGACTGGTGGGTGTGCATGCCCGAGCCGTTGTCACCGAACAGCGGCTTCGGCATGAAGGTGGCCGTCTTGCCCCACTGGTGTGCGGTGTTCTTGACGATGTACTTGAACTTCAGGATGTCGTCGGCCGCGTGCACCATGGTGTCGAAGCGGTAGTTGATCTCGCCCTGGCCGGCGGTGCCGACCTCGTGGTGGCTGCGCTCGAGGATCAGGCCGGCGTCGATCAGCTTGAGACTGATGTCGTCGCGCAGGTCGGCGTGCTGGTCGACCGGGCTGACCGGGAAGTAGCCGCCCTTGTAGGGGGTCGTGTTGGCGAGGTTGCCGCCCTCGATCTGCTTGCCCGAGTTCCAGGCGCCCTCGCTGGAGTCCACAGAGTAGAAGCTCGTGTGCTGGTTGACCTCGTAGCGCACGTCATCGAAGATGTAGAACTCCGCCTCGGGGGCGAAGAAGGCGGTGTCGGCTATGCCGGTGGATGCGAGGTACTTCTCGGCCTTGCGGGCGACCTGACGCGGGTCCTTGGAGTAGATCTCGCCGTTGCGCGGGTTGTAGATGTCGAACAGCATCACCAGGGTGCGCTCCTTGCGGAACACGTCGATGTAGGCGGTGGTGACGTCGGGGATCAGCTGCAGGTCCGACTCGTGGATCGACGCGAAACCGCGGATCGAGGAGCCATCGAACATCTGGCCGACGGTGAAGAACTCCTCATCGACAGTGGCTGCCGGGATGTTGAAGTGCTGCTGCACGCCAGGCAGGTCGGTGAACCGAATGTCAAGGAACTTGACGTCGGTCTCCTTGATGAAGCTGAGCACCTCAGATGAATCGCTAAACATGTCGGAATTCTCCCAGATTTGGAACCGGTACGGCTACTCCGCGCAACCTGCCTTGAGGCTACGGCCGGTGAATTACTCGTGAATGTCGCGAATGTTTCGAGCATGTTACGCGGCCAGCCGATCGGTAGACTGGGGCCGATGTCTTCTTCACGCAGCCCCCGTCCCGCCGAGCGGAGCACTTTCGGCCAACTGCCGCCCAGCCGCTGGCCGGGGGAGCGCCTGGGCCTGCCCAACGAGGGCCAGAACTCGGTTGCCCGCGCCGGGCGCCGCATCGGCGGCATCGCCGTCGACTGGGCAATCGCCATGGGCATCTCGCTGTTCCTCGCGCCCTACGAGTCTCTGGCTTACTCGTTCTACACGATTGGCCTCTTTGCCTTGTTGCAGCTGCTGGCCATCCCGACCCTCGGCGGGAGCATCGGCCACCGCCTGTTCGGGATGCGGCTGATCGGGTTGGACGGCCAGAAGCCCGCGCTCTGGCGGGTGCTGGTGCGCACCGTGCTGCTGGTGATCGTGATCCCCGCTTTGGTCTGGGACTCCGACCAGCGCGGCTTCCACGACAAGGTCGCCGGAACGGTGCTGATCCGCGCCTGAGCGGGGGAGCGGCCCACCGCTGGCGTGAGCTCACGGTGACGCCGCTGCTGGCCACGAAGCTGTTCGTGCCGTCGCCGCGCGCGTTGGCCGTTGCCCGGCCTGTTTCGGCAAGACCAGCATGCTCGGCGAGTGGATCGCCGCCGTGCGGTTCCCGGCCTACCGTGCTGCCGCACTCGGTTAGGCAGATCCTGCCGTCGGCCTGCTGACTGCTGTGTACCCGCCGTTCCGGCTGGACACCGGCGGGCGCGAGCCCATTAACGAGAGAGACGGATGCCGCAGCACAGCGGCATCCGTCTCTCGGGGGTTAGTGGCTAGCGGCCGCGCTGCGGGCGCACCTTGAACGGGTCGATGCCCTTGGGGATGGGCAGCTGGGTGCCGAGCGAGCTCAGACGGTTGTTGATGGCGAGCACCTCGGCCTTGCTCAGCGTGTTCTTGATGCTGGACAGGCGGCGGGGGATCTTGTGCAGCGGAACCTGGTCGTCGCCACGGCCGACGGTGATGAACTCGACGGGCACGTTCGGAAGGATGCGGGTGATCTTGCGCTTCTCGTCCTCGAGCATGCGCGAGGTGCGCGAGGTGGCGCCCTCGGCGATGAGCACGACGCCGCCGCGGCCGACGGCGCGGTAGATGGCATCCTGTGTCTTGGCGTTGACGGCGACGGGCATCTCACTGCCGATCCAGCCGCGGCGCAGCGAGCTGCGCAGCACGGCTCCGACAGCACCCGGCTGGCCCTCGATCTGAGAGTACGCCGCCTTCTCGGCCAGGCGGCCGAGAATGATCAGGGCGATCAGGACGCCGGCGAGCACGCCGGCGACCACCCAGAGGGCGATTGTGAAACCGTTGCCGTTGCCCAGCACGATTCCGAGTACAACGCCCACGATGATTGGGGCGAGGAAACCGAGCAGCATGAGCCACTGCGCGCTCGAGTCGTAGCGGCGGGTCATTTGGAAGACCTGCCACATTTGCTTGAAGCGACCAGGTTGCTTGGGGGTGGAAGACTTCTCCGAGCTACGTGCCATGCTCTCTAGAATACCGAGTCGGCGGGCCCCCGGTGACCGCACCGGCAGGTCGATGTGTTGTGCACAAGGATCCGCGGGTGACGGGTTCTGCACAGGCCCAGCTTTGGGGCGGTGCGCAGGGCGATTCCGGCGCAGGATATGCCTGTGAGACGGATGCGGCGTGGGGCAGAGAGACGGGGCCCGGCCACACCCGTGCCCGGCTCGGACGGTGCCGCTGCGGCGACCGAGCCAGCCATCATCGCCGGCTACCGCGTGCTGCGGCGCCTGGCGTTCGGGCAGAGCGCCACCGTCTACCTCGGCCATGCGGATGGCAGCGCGCATGCGGCTGGCACGGGCGCTGGCGCTGCGGGCATCAGCACGGTCGCGCTGCGCGTCTTCCACGCGGATGCCGAGCGGGAGCGGGTGGACCGGGAGATCGCGCTTCTCGGCGCGCTGCCTGCGGGTGTCGGGGCCGAACTTCACGACGTCGCAACGCTGTCGGACGGCCGCGTCTGCCTCGTGATGCAGCGAGACGACGGGCCGACGTTGGCAGAGTTGTTGCGGCGGCGCACGCAGATCCGGGCCGGCGAGGCGGTCACGATCCTGGCCCCGTTGGTCGTCAGCCTCGATGCGCTGCATCGGAAGGGGTGGAGCCACGGCGCCCTCGGCCCGGCCACGGTACGTTTCGATACCGCAGGGCGCACGCATCTGTGCGGCTGGTCCGGTGCACGACCGCTGCCCGCCGGCGCGCAACGCACGAGCACTCTGCGCGCGGAGTATGCCGCCCTGGCGAGCATCGCGCGGGCGGTCTGCGCGTGCGTGGACCGTGGCAGCGCCGCCCCGCACGAAGCGCAGGAGATGCTGGACTGGTTCGACGAGCGTGTCGCCGCGCACCCTTTCCTGCCGTGCGCGGCCGAGCTGGAGCGCCGGTTGTTCGCTCTCGCCCGGCCGCTGCCGGTGCGGCTGGCGACCGAACCGCCCGACACCTCCAGCACCGTGCAGCCTGCCATGCCGATGCGACTCACGGGGGAGCCAGCGACGGACGTGCACCCGAGAACAACATCGCTGATCGCGCTGGACGGCGATGAGCCGGATCGGCCGCCGGCCGTGCTCTGGGCTGGCTGGGCCCTGCCGGGCAAGCTGGGGGAGCGACTGGATGCCCTGCGGTCCATGGTGCGGCGCCGTGTCGGTGCGCATCGGCGGCCGATCATGGTGTCGGCGGCGGTGGCTGCCGGACTGTTCGCGCTGGCCATCACGCTGCTCCCGCCCGGGTCGCCGGGCAGTCAGGCGGCGGCGACACCCGCGCCAACCGCTCCGGTGGCCCCCGGCCCGCCAGAGGTCGAGACTGAGCCGCTGCAGACGGCCGATGCAGCGCTCGAAGCCGATCCGGTGATGGCGGCAGCCGGCCTGCTGGCGGCGCGCGAGGACTGCTTCCGGCAGTCGTCGCTGCTCTGCCTGGATGACGTGCTCGACACCGGAGGCCCGCTGGCCGCGGCGGATGCAGCCGACATCCGGCAGGCCCAGTTGGACGGCACCGTGTTGCTGCCCGACCCCTACGACCTGGACGCGCTCGGCCTGGTCGAGCAGAACGGCGGCGCGGCCCTGATCGCGCTCCGCGGAGCAGGGGCCAAAACGAAACCGGCCTCGCTCCTGATGATCAGGGGCGAGGCCGGTTGGCGTCTACGTGAGCTCTTCGACTATTAGTAGCCGAGCTGCGATTCGAACGCTGCACCCTCGAGGCGCGCCTTCACCGTGGTGAGGAAGCGGGCCGCGTCTGCGCCATCGACGATGCGGTGGTCGTAGGAGAGGGCGAGGTAGACCATCGAGCGGATCGAGATCGCGTCAATGCCGTTGTCGCTGACGACGACGGGCTTCTTGACGACGACACCGGTGCCGAGGATGGCAACCTGAGGCAGGAACACCAGCGGGGTGTCGAACAGCGCGCCACGCGAACCGGTGTTGGTCAGCGTGAACGTGCCGCCGGCCAGCTCGTCGGGCTTGAGCTTGTTCTCGCGGGTGCGGCCGGCCAGATCAGCGATCTGGGCAGCGAGCTCGGCGATGTTCAGCGAGCTTGCGTCGCGCACCACGGGGGTGAGCAGGCCGCGCTCGGTGTCCACGGCGATGCTGAGGTTCTCGTGGTCCGGGTAGACGATCGAGTCACCGTCGACGGTGGCGTTGATCACCGGGTACGCCTTGAGCGCCTCGGCGGCGGCCAGAGCGAAGAACGGCATGAAGGAGAGCTTGTTGCCGGTCTTGGCCAGGAACTCCGCCTTGACCCGGTCGCGCAGCAGGGCGACGCGCGTGACGTCAACCTCGACCAGGGTGGTCAGCTGTGCGGTCGAGTTCATCGAGATGACGGCGCGCTCTGCAACAACCTTGCGCAGACGCGACATCGGCTGGACGGTGCCGCGCAGCGGCGAGACCTCGACGACGGGAGCGGCTGCAGCAGCGCCTGCGGCAGGAGCCTGTGCCGAGAGCACATCCTGCTTGCGGATGCGGCCACCGACACCGGTGCCGGTGAGCGTGCTGAGGTCGACACCCTGCTCGTTCGCGAGTTTGCGCACGATCGGGGTCACGTAGCCGCTGGTGGAGGCGTGCGATCCGCTGGACGCTGCCGGAGCAGCAGCCGGGGCGGGTGCAGCTGCCGGAGCGGCTGCCGGGGGAGCCGGCGTGTAGACGGGTGCGGCGGGTGCCGGCGTGTAGGCCGGTGCCTGCGGGGCGGCAGGAGCAGGCGCGGCAACAGGTGCCGGGGCCGCAACGGGTGCCGGGGCTGCAACGGGTGCGGGGGCTGCAACGGGTGCGGGAGCAGCGGCGGGTGCCGGAGCAGCCACGGGCTCGGGTGCGGCAGCCGGGGCCGGAGCCTCGGCGGGGGCCGCGGCCGCGGCGGAACCGTCACCGATGGTGACGAGCGCGGTGCCGACCTCGACGGTCTCGTCCTCCTGGACGAGGATCGCCTCGATCACGCCGGCGATCGGCGACGGGATCTCGGTGTCGACCTTGTCGGTCGAGACTTCGAGCAGCGGCTCATCGACCTCGACGCGGTCGCCCACGTTCTTCAACCAACGGGTGACCGTACCCTCTGTGACACTCTCACCGAGTGCCGGGAGGCTGACGGATTCGCTCATGCGATTGTCTCCTTCAAAGCGTTATTCATTCTGAGCTTATTGCAGTCGGGGCGCGCGGCGCTTAAAGCGCGTGCAGCGGCTTGCCGGCCAGGTAGAGGAATGCCTCGCCCATGGCCTCGTTCTGGGTCGGGTGCGCGTGGATCAGCGGCGCGATGTCCTCGGGGTATGCCTCCCAGTTCACGACGAGCTGGGCCTCACCGATCAGCTCGCCAACACGGGCGCCGATCATGTGGACGCCGACGACGGGGCCGTCGTTGACGCGGACGACCTTGACCGATCCGGCGGTGCCGAGGATCGAGGACTTCGCGTTGCCGCCGAGGTTGTACTCGTAGCTGGTCACCTGGTCTGCACCGAACTTCTCGGTTGCCTTGGCCTCGGAGTAGCCGACGGAGGCGACCTCGGGGTCGCAGTAGGTGATCTTCGGGATGTTGATGTCGTCGACGATGATCGGGTTCAGGCCCGCGATCTCCTCGGCGACGAAGATGCCCTGCTGGAAGCTGCGGTGTGCGAGCTGCAGGCCGGGGACGATGTCGCCGATGGCGTACACGCCGGGAACGTTGGTGGCGAGGCGCTCGTTCGCGATGACGAAGCCGCGGTCCATGGTGATGCCGACCTCTTCGAAACCGAGGCCGGCGGTTGCCGGGCCGCGACCGACGGCGACGAGCAGCAGCTCGGCCTCGATGGTCTTGCCGTCTTCGAGGGTGACGACGACGCCGCTCTCGTTCTGGGTGACGCTCTGGAAGCGCACGCCGAGCGAGTACTCGATGCCGCGCTTGCGGAAGGCGCGCTCGAGCTGCTTCGAGATCGACTCTTCCTCGTTGGGCACCAGGTGCGGGAGGGCCTCGATGATGGTGACGTCGGCGCCGAAGGACTTCCAGACGCTGGCGAACTCGACGCCGATGACGCCGCCGCCGAGCACGGCGACCTTCTTGGGAACGTAGTCAAGCTTGAGGGCCTGCTCGCTGGTGATCACGCGGCCGCCGAGCTCCAGGCCCGGGAGTGAGCGCGAGTAGGAACCCGTGGCGAGGATGACGTGCTTGCCGATGATGTTGTCCGCGCCGACCTGAACGGTCGTGGGGGAGACCAGGCGGCCCTCGCCCTCGATCACGGTGATGCCGCGAGCCTTGATCAGGCCCTGCAGGCCCTTCCACTTGCTTGTGACGATTCCGTCGCGGTGCGCGTTGACCGCCGACATGTCGATACCGGTGAGGGAGGCGAGGACACCGTACTTGGCCGAGTCGCGTGCGACGTCGGCCACCTCGGCGGTGTGCAGCAACGCCTTGGTTGGAACGCAGCCGCGGTGCAGGCATGTGCCGCCGAGCTTGTCCTTCTCAATCAGGGCCACGGTGAAGCCGAGCTGTACAGCTCGCAGTGCGGCTGCGTAGCCGCCGCTTCCTCCACCGAGAACGACAATGTCAAAATTCTGCTCGGACACTCAGTTACTCCCTTTGCATCAGGACGATCGGCCTGTTCTGCTCCGTGGCGTTGTGGCCAGCGAGCAGGCATGTTGGCAAGCGTTTCTTGCCCATACGAGCCTACTACGGGCGCGCATACTCCTCGGCCAGCTTGAGCAGGGTTCGCAGGGTCACGCCGGTTGGTCCAGCGCCGGTCGCGCCGTAGGCTGCACCCTCATTGTGCGAAGATCCTGCGATGTCCAGGTGCGCCCACGGGATCTTGGTCTCGCCGTCGGCCCGCAGGCCCACGAACTCTTCCAAGAACACGCCGGCCAGCAGCATGCCTCCGGCGCGGCTGCCCATGTTCGCGTTGGCGATGTCGGCGACATCCGAGTCGATGGTGGCGCGCAGCTCCTCAGGCAATGGCATCGGCCAGACCTTCTCGTCGGCCGCACCGGCCGCCTGCAGCACACGGGCCAGCAGCGAGTCGTCGCCCATGACGGCAGAGTAGCGGTTGCCAAGCGCCACAATCTGGGCGCCGGTGAGGGTGGCAACGTCGACGATGGCGTCGGGCTGTTCCTCGGATGCCGCCACGATTCCGTCGGCGAGCACGAGGCGGCCCTCTGCATCCGTGTTCAGCACCTCAACGGTCTGGCCGCCGCGGATGCGCAGCACATCGTTCGGGCGTGTCGCCGTGCTGGAAGGCATGTTCTCGGCCAGACACATCCACGCCGTCACCCGCACGGGCAGCGCCAGCTTCGCGGCGGCGAGCGTGATGGCGAGCACGGTGGCCGCGCCGGTCATGTCGTACTTCATGCCGATCATGCCCGCGCCGGGCTTCAGCGAGAGCCCGCCGGTGTCGAAGGTGATGCCCTTGCCGACCAGGGCCAGGTGCTTGGGATCGGCCGCGCCGGCGACCGGCTCGGGGAGTAGCTGACCTTGACCAGGCGCGGCGGGCGAGAGGACCCCTGGCCGACGCCGAGGATTCCACCGAAGCCGTCGTTGGCGAGCTCTGCCTCGTCCCAGATCTCCAGCTCGACCGGGAGGCCGGCCGCTGCGGCCTGCGCGCGCTCGGCCATGCTGGCCGGGAACAGGTCAGACGGCGGGGTGTTGACGAGGTCCTTGACCAGGGCGAAGGCCTCGCTGAGCACGTCGGCGCGGGCGATCAGGGCCTCTACGTCGAGGTCCAGGGCGGCGGGCAGGTCATCGGCGTCGTCCTCGTCCACCGCATCCGCATCCGCGGGAGCGTGCTGCTCCAGGTGCACGGTGAGCTGCGTTGCCGGGGTCTTCGTCCGCTCCAGGGTGGTGGTGCGGTACTCGGTGAAGGAGTAGCTGCCGATGCCGGCGCCCTCCAGCACGGCCGCCGCCTCTGCGGCATCCGCGACGGGGATGGCGATAGCGACGCTCTCGACGCCTGTCAGTCGGCGCACGGCGGCTGCGGTCGCCCCGCGCAGGCTCTCGGTGTTGACGGTCTTGCCGAGGCCCACGATGGCGATGCTCTTGGCCTGGCCGACGGATGCCGGGATGCGCACGAGCTGCTCGGCCGCGCCGGTGAACCCGAGCGCTGCGAGCTGCTCGTCCAGCTCGGCGAACTCCGCCGGGGCGCGCATGAACGCGGCGCCGTCCACGTTGACGGCGGCAAGCAACAGCACATCGGCGTCGGAGGTGCTGGCGGGTTCAGTGCTGACGAGGGCGGGGGAGAAAGTCATGCACCAATGCTAGTTGCGATGGGAATACGGTGTTCGCTCACGGCATGGCCGCCGCGCGGCTCCGGCGGCTGCTGGCACGAATAGCATGAGGCTATGCGCGACGCGAGTGAACTGTATAGATTGACCCCGGATGCGGCCAGCGTGCCCGAGGGCCTGCACCTCGTTGCTGGCCTCACCGGCTTCGCCGACGCCGGCGGTGCGGTCGGACAGTTCACGGAGTACCTGCTCGGCACCATCAACCACGTTGTCGTCGCCGAGTTCGACGCCGATCTCCTGCTGGACTACCGGTCGCGGCGCCCCATCATCTACTTCGACGAGGACCACCTCACCGACTACCAGCCACCGGCGCTGCGTGTGCACCTGGCCCGCGACGAGCTCGGCCAGCCCTTCCTCATGTTGGCCGGTTTCGAGCCTGACTTCCGGTGGGAGCAGTTCAGCCAGGCCCTGCTCGACCTGGTCGATCGGTTCGGGGTCGCCAGCACGACGTGGGTGCACTCCATCCCGATGCCCGTTCCGCACACGCGCCCGATCGGTGTCACCGTCAGCGGCAACCGGGACGACCTCACCTCGGCGATGTCCGTTTGGCGGCCGCACACCCAGGTGCCGGCCAACGCGCTTCACCTGGTGGAGTACCGCCTGGCCGAGCAGGGCCGGCCGACGGTGGGCTTCATCCTGCTGATCCCGCACTACCTCGCCGACACCGAGTACCCGGCCGCCGCGATCTCGGCGCTGGAGAGCGTCAGCGCTGCGACGGGGCTGATCTTCCCGACCGACCGGCTACGTGAGGCCAACCGCGAGTTCCTCGGCAAGATCGACGCGCAGGTGGCGGAAAATGGGGAGCTCGCCAAGCTGGTCGGGGTGCTCGAGGAGCGCCACGACAGCTACATGGCTGGAACCACCCTGCGGTCGCCGCTCACCGACGAGGACGGCGAGCTGCCCAGCGCCGATGAGATCGCCGCGGAGCTGGAGAAATTCCTCGCATTCAAGCGCCACAACGACGGAGAACCCCCGCTGGCGCCTTAGCGCGACGGGCAGGTGGCGTGGGAGGGCCCGCGCCGCTGGCTAGGCTAGATCAGTGAATTCTCGTCGGGCCTGGTTGATTTTTAGCGTCGGCGCATTCGTCTACCTCATTGCTGTCATGCAGCGCACCTCGCTCGGCATCGCCGGCGTGGCCGCGGCCGATCGGTTCGATGCCTCGGCCGCTGCGCTCTCCAGCCTCGCCGTCGTGCAGCTCCTCGTCTATGCGGCCATGCAGATCCCGGTCGGCGTGCTCATCGACCGCTTCGGCCCGCGCGCGCTGATTCTCTCCGGCACGGCGTTCATGCTGGTCGGGCAGCTGATCATGGCGTTCGCGCCGAGCCTCACCCTCGCCGTCGCCGGGCGCATCCTGGTCGGCGCAGGAGACGCGGCCATCTTCATCTCGCTGATCCGGTTGATCAGCTCATGGTTCTCCGGGCCGATCGTTCCCCAGCTCTCGCAGTGGGCCGGAAACATCGGGCAGGTCGGCCAGGCGCTCTCCGCCGTGCCCCTGGCCTGGGTGCTGCACAACTTCGGCTGGACGCCGGCGTTCCTCTCTGCGGCATCCGCGTCGGTGCTGGCGCTGTTCCTCGGCATCATCGCCCTGCGCGACCGGCCGCGCGGCTCCGAGGAGTGGCACCGCGCCTCCTCGCTGCGCGATGCGATCACGCACCTGCGCGCTGCACTGAAGCGCCCGGGCACACAGCTCGGGTTCTGGGCGCACTACGTGTCGCAGTCCGCCGGCACGGTGTTCGCGATGTTCTGGGGCATCCCCTTCCTCGTCTTCGGCCTCGGCTACAGCGAGCAGACGGCCGCAGCCATGCTTCTGGTGCTCGTCGGCACCGGAATGGTGGCCGGCCCCATCATCGGGCTGCTGACGGCGCGCTTCCCGCTGCGTCGCAGCAACCTGGTGCTCGGAATCGTCTTCGCCATCGCAGCGGCCTGGAGCACCGTGCTGCTCTGGCCGGGGGAGCCGCCGTTCTGGCTGATCTGCCTGCTGGTCATCGTGCTGGGCATCGGCGGCCCGGGCTCGCTGATCGGACTCGACTTCGCGCGCACGTTCAACCCGTTGCGCAGCCTCGGCTCGGCCAACGGCATCGTCAACATCGGCGGCTTCCTCTCCAGCTTCGTGATGATCTTCCTGATCGGCGCGATCCTGGACCTTCTCGATCACGCCCGCGTGGCGTCGGGGGAGCCGAGCGCTCTCTACTCCCTGGAATCGTTCCGCATCGCCTTCCTCGTGCAGTACCTGGTGATCGGCGTCGGCGTCGTGATGATGCTGCGCGCGCGCCGCCGCACCCGCCGCAAACTGCACCAGGACGAGGGAATAGAAGTGGCCCCCATTTGGGTTGCATTGTCTCGACGGTGGCCCCGTCGGCCGCGTGGATGACGCCGAGCCGGAGCAAGTGACATCCCGCCGGGCGAATCCGTGCAATAATCAAAGACGGACCCGTTCTTGACTTGGGTTTCCTAAGATCGCGCTCAGGAAACAGACCAAGACTTGACATGGGTCCTCGTAATGTCCTTTTCCGGCTCCGCCATAAAAGGAACGTCAACGAGTGGTGACGGCCCCTGTGGGGGCGTTCCGCCGCTCGCCCGACTGAGAGGTGCTCGAATGGCAACCCGATCCACGAAGCCCGTAGCGAGCGAAGACGCCGCCCCCGAGACCACCGAAGCCGTCGCAGCCCCGGCCAAGAAGGCCCCGTGCGCAAGGCGCCCACCAAGGCAGCCCTGGCCAAGGCCGCTGCAGCAGAGGCCGCACTGGCCGAGGCCGAAGCAACCGGCGCAGAAAAGCCCGCAGCGGCGAAGGCCGCGCCGCGCAAGCGTGCAGCCACCAAGAAGGCCGCAGACGAGACCGCCGATGACTCCGCCGTTGAGGCCGTCGAGGATGCCGACGACGAGGATGAGGACGGCCAGCCCAAGCGCTCCGTCGTCACCGAGCCGCTGCCCACCGGCGCCCTCGTCCTCTCCGTCACCGACGACGAGGACGACGTCCCCGTCTACTCCAGCGCCATCACCGGCGCCACCGCCGACCCTGTCAAGGACTACCTGAAGCAGATCGGTAAGGTCGCCCTGCTGAACGCGGCCGAAGAGGTCGAGCTGGCGATGCGCATCGAGGCCGGCCTGTTCGCCGAGGACAAGCTCTCGCACATGACCGACGCAGAGAAGAAGTCGCAGCTCGGCCGCGAGCTGCAGTGGGTCGCCAAGGATGGCGCCCGCGCCAAGAGCCACCTGCTCGGAGCGAACCTCCGTCTCGTCGTCTCCCTCGCCAAGCGCTACACCGGTCGTGGAATGCAGTTCCTCGACCTCATCCAGGAGGGCAACCTGGGCCTCATCCGTGCGGTCGAGAAGTTCGACTACACCAAGGGCTTCAAGTTCAGCACCTACGCCACCTGGTGGATCCGTCAGGCCATCACCCGCGCCATGGCCGACCAGGCCCGCACCATCCGCATCCCGGTGCACATGGTCGAGGTCATCAACAAGCTCGCCCGCGTCCAGCGCCAGATGCTGCAGGACCTCGGTCGCGAACCCACGCCGGAAGAGCTCAGCCGCGAGCTGGACATGACGCCTGAGAAGGTCGTCGAAGTTCAGAAGTACGGCCGCGAGCCCATCTCGTTGCACACGCCACTCGGTGAGGACGGCGACAGTGAGTTCGGTGACCTCATCGAGGACACCGAGGCTGTCGTTCCCGCTGACGCCGTCGGCTTCACCATGCTGCAGAAGCAGCTGGAAAGCCTGCTCGACTCCCTGTCCGAGCGCGAGGCCGGCGTGATCCGCATGCGCTTCGGCCTGGGCGACGGCATGCCGAAGACCCTGGACCAGATCGGCGACACGTTCGGCGTCACCCGCGAGCGCATCCGCCAGATCGAGTCCAAGACGATGGCCAAGCTGCGCCACCCCAGCCGCTCGCAGTCGCTGCGCGACTACCTCGAGTAGGCCGGTGGGAATCCGTTACGCCCCGGCGATCCTGATTGGTCGCTGCGTCCGGGTTCTTGCGCGCCTGCGCAAGCCCGGCGGGGGATCGGCCGTCCCCGGGCTGGTCGTCAACAAAATTGCCCCGGGATTCCTGACCGAGACGCTGAACTCCTTCCCGGAGGGACTCGTCATCGTCACCGGGTCCAGTGGCAAGTCCACGACGACCAAGATGCTGGTGGCAGCCCTGCGCGGGCACGGCAAGCGGGTCTTCACCAACCCGTCGACGGCCAACATCTCGCAGGGCCTCACCTCGGCACTGCTGGAGGAGGCGAGCCTCACCGGCAAGATCGCCGGTGACATCGCCGTCCTTGAGATGGACGAGGGCCACGGCGCCCTCATCGCCGACGCCTTGAAGCCCAAGGTCGTACTGCTCACCAACGTCATGGTCGACCAGATCGACCGGTTCCACGACTCCGAGATGGTCGCGGCCATGCTGGAGAAGATCGCCTTGCGTGCAACGCAGGCCGTCGTGGTGAACGCCGACGACGCCTTCCTCGAGCAGATCGTGACGCGCCTGCGCGGCACCGTCGACACGCCACGCTTCGGCGTCAGCGCTGACGTGCTGGAGGCGAACCCGCGCGGGCTCGGCCTGGCCGCCATGACGGCGCGCCGGATGCCGTCAGAGGCCGGCGTGCTGGTGCGCGCCGTCTCCGGCCGCAGCACAGAGGTGACGATCGACGGCGGGGCACCGACACCCGTGCGGCTGCCTGCCCGCGGCACCCACTACGCCGTCGACGCTGCCGCTGCCCTGGCTGCCGCCCGGGCCGTGCTCGGGGCCGCTTCGACCCGGCGATCGCCGTCTCGACGATCGGCTCCATCCCGCCCGTCTTCGGGCGCGGTGAGACGCTCCAGGTGCGGGGAACCACCGTGGAGTTCGTACTGGTGCAGAACCCGGCCAGCTTCCAGCTGAACATCGACCACCTCGACCCCGACACCGAGCAGATCCTGTTCGCCGTCGGATCCGATGTGCGCGATCCCAGCTACTTCTGGCCCGTCGACACCTCCGGCCTTGGCCGGGTCGACATCGTCTCCGGCTCCAAGGCCGACGAGTTGGCGTTGCAGCTCAGCTACGACAATGTGCAGATCGGCCGCATCGAGCACGACCTCGGCAAGGCCGTCGACGAGTTCCTGGCCATGCCGGAGCCGTCCCGCGGCGTCAAGACCGTCATCTTTTCCGCCGACTCGATGCGCCGCACCCGCGCGCACCTCGGGCTGAGCGCCGTGGAGGCACCAGAATGAGCGACGCCCAGCGCCCGCAGCAGACCGGCCCAGAGCTCACCTTCGTCTCGCTGTTCCCCAGCCTGCTGAACAGCAACGGCGACGCAGAGAACGCCCGCGTCCTGGCCCGCCGGGCCGAGTGGGCCGGCGCCACCGCCCGGGTCGTCAAGGTTGAGGATGCCGCTGAGCTGCCCGACCGCGTCGACGCCGTCGTCATCGGCTCCGGCTCAGACAACGAGCTGGAGGTCGCCCGCGACAAGCTGCGCACCCTGCTCGAAGAGCTGCGGCGCTGGGGCACTGAGGGGGTCCCGATCCTCGCCGTCGGCACCGGCTGGGAGCTGCTCAGCCACGGCATCGAACTGGCCGGGGCGAACGGCGCCCCCGCACGGGCGATCGAGGGCATCGGCATCTTGCCGGGCCGTGCGGTGCCCCGCGGGGCGCGCGTCACCGACGACCTCGTCGTCAAGACCAAGTTCGGCCGGCTCGTCGGTTTCGAGAACCACGCCCGCGACTACAACCACGCAGAGGCCTCCCCGCTCGGGCGGGTGCTCTTCGGCAGCGGTAACGGCCGCGACTCCGGCCAGGAGGGCGTCGTCATGGGCGACGTCTTCGGCACCCACCTGCACGGTCCGGTGCTGGCCAAGAACCCCGGCTTGGCCGACGAGCTCCTCGGGCGCGTGTTCCGTCGGGCAGGTCTCGAGTACGTGCGCGGGGAGCGCGCGGCATCCGTTGATGAAATAGCACGAGCCGCACGCAATCAGATTGCGGTGCGGCTCGGGCTTGAGAGCGAATAGCTCTCGATACTGAGTTTGGCTTAGCGGGCGTTGTCCTCGAGAAGACGGCTGGACTCGTCGTGCCAGCTGTGCGCGAGGGCAGAGAGCTTCTCCTGGTGCTTGCGGCCGTGGTGGGCGCAGAACAGCAGCTCGCCGCTCGAAACCACGACGCGAATGTAGGCCTGTGCGCCACACGCGTCGCAACGGTCAAGGGCCGTCAGCTGGTGTGGGGTCTCGAGCTCGTCGACCGCACCGCTCGGGCTGGTGATCTGTGACATGGGCTCCTCCTCCATCGAACCGATATGCATGGTGTCCGCACAACATCTGCTGACACTCCATGTAAGCACGCAGAGGCCCCTTCCATGCCCAATCCCGACACTATTTCGCTCACCGCGTAGGCATTGACGCCCAAGTCGTGACCTAGGCCCGATCCGGCGCGGTTTGAGCGTGTTTCGCGCGCAGGAGAAGGGCTGCAGAGTAACTAGGCTTGGCTGTCGTGAGTTCTGACTATTCCGCCCGCCATCTCTCCGTTCTCGAGGGTCTCGAAGCGGTGCGCAAACGCCCGGGCATGTACATCGGTTCCACCGACTCGCGCGGCCTGATGCACTGCCTCTGGGAGGTCATCGACAACTCCGTCGATGAGGCCCTCGCTGGGCACGGCACCGAGATCGCCATCGTGATGCACCCGGACGGCAGCGTGGAGGTGCGCGACAAGGCGCGCGGCATCCCCGTCGACGTCGAGCCCAAGACCGGGCTGAGCGGCGTCGAGGTGGTCTTCACCAAGCTGCACGCCGGCGGCAAGTTCGGCGGCGGCTCCTATGCGGCATCCGGCGGTCTGCACGGTGTCGGCGCTTCCGTCGTGAACGCCCTCTCCGAGCGCCTCGACGTCGAGGTCGACCGTGGCGGCAAGACCTGGGCGATGTCCTTCCACCGCGGGGAGCCCGGCATCTTCGCCGACGCCGACCCGAAGAACCCGAGCCCGGATGCCACGTTCACGCCCTTCGAGAAGAAGAGCGAGCTGCGCGTCATCGGCAAGACGGCCAAGGGCGTCACCGGAACCCGCATCCGCTATTGGGCCGACCGGCAGATCTTCACTAAGGGTGCAGGCTTCCAGGTCGAGGACCTGCTCTCCCGTGCCCGGCAGACTGCCTTCCTGGTTCCCGGGCTGGCCCTCGACATCATCGACCTGACCGGCGAGGAGCCGCACACCACCTCGTTCCAGTTCGAGGGCGGCATCTCCGAGTTCGTCGAGCACCTGGCCACGGACGCCCCGCTCACCGACACCTGGCGGCTGAACGGCACCGGGCACTTCACCGAGACCGTTCCCGTGCTGAACGAGCACGGCGCCATGCTGCCGACCGAGCTGCAGCGCGACTGCGAGGTCGATATCGCCCTGCGCTGGGGCACCGGCTACGACACCGTCGTGAAGAGCTTCGTCAACATCATCGCCACGCCCAAGGGCGGCACCCACCAGCTCGGCTTCGACCAAGGACTGCTCAAGTTCCTGCGACAGCAGGTCGAGCTGAACGCGCGCCGGCTGAAAGCGGGCAACGACAAGCTGGAGAAGGACGACGTGATGGCCGGCTTGACCGCCGTCATCACGGTGCGCCTGCCCGAGCCACAGTTCGAGGGCCAGACGAAGGAGGTGCTCGGCACACCCGCCGTGCGCGCCATCGTCGCCAACGTCGTCGCCAAGAGCATGGCCGCCCGATTCGCGTCGACCAAGCGCGACGACAAGGCACAGTCTGCCCTCGTGCTCGACAAGGTCGTGGCCGAGATGAAGTCGCGTATCTCCGCCCGCGCCCACAAGGAGACCCAACGTCGCAAGAATGCGCTGGAGAGCTCCTCGCTGCCGGCCAAGCTCGCCGACTGCCGCTCCAACGACGTTGCCAACAGCGAGCTGTTCATCGTCGAGGGAGACTCCGCCCTCGGCACCGCCAAGGTGGCCCGCGACAGTGAGCACCAGGCGCTGCTGCCGATCCGCGGCAAGATCCTGAACACGCAGAAGGCCAGCGTCGCCGACATGCTCGGCAACGCCGAGTGCGCGGCCATCATCCAGGTGATCGGAGCCGGCTCCGGGCGCAGCTTCGACCTCTCGGCCGCCCGCTACGGCAAGGTCATCATCATGAGCGACGCCGACGTCGACGGCGCCCACATTCGCACGCTGCTGCTCACCCTGTTCTTCCGCTACATGCGCCCGATGATCGAGGAGGGACGGGTCTACGCGGCCGTTCCGCCGCTGCACCGGGTCGTCGTGATGAACCCGGGCTCGAAGCCGAACGAGACGATCTACACCTACTCGGAGGCCGAGCTGCAGGGCGTCCTGGCCGGGCTGAAGAAGCAGAACAAGCGCTACCAGGACCCGATCCAGCGCTACAAGGGCCTCGGCGAGATGGATGCCGATCAGCTGGCGACCACCACGATGGACCGGCGCCACCGCACGCTCCGCCGCATGAGCATGAACGATGCAGAGAACGCCGGCCGCGTGTTCGAGCTACTGATGGGCAACGACGTCGCCCCGCGCAAGGAGTTCATCGTCGACAGCTCCGAGACGCTCTCCCGCGACCGCATCGACGTCTAGCGTGCGCCACTTTGTGCCCCTCCGCGCCAGCTGAGGTGGCGCAGCAGGCAACGAAGTGGCGCTCTGCACGGCCGCTCTGCACGGCCGCTCTGCACGGCCGCTCTGCACGGCCGCTCTGCACGGCCGGACCGGCTTACATCCCGAGTCCGGCTACGGCCGCGTCGGCGACGCGGTTGGCGTCGGCGCTGACGCCGTGCACCATGGCCGAAGACAGGGAGCTGAGGAACTCCAACCCGACGAAGTACAGCCCGGGCACCGCAGGCACGATTCCCCGCGTGTGCGCCGGAGCACCGTCCGGATCGAACGCGGGCAGCTCGATCCACGAGAAGCCGGGGTCGTACCCCGTGCACCAGATCACGCTGGCGGCCACCGCCACGCTGCCGTCGGCGAGCACCGGGAGGCCGTCGCGCGTGCCGGCCACCCGTCCCACGCGGCGCACCCCGAGGCGGCCAAGCTCCGCCGACTTCACCCTGATCAGTGGCACCGTTCCGTGGGCGGCCCGGGCGCGGCGGCCGAGTGGCGTTCGCACCGAGAGCAGGTGCGGGAACACAACTCTGTTCAGTAGGTGCACGAGCAGGTGCCGGTTGAGTGGGCTCGTGAAGCCGAGCGGGATCTCGGTCACCTCGCGCCCGGACAGCATCACGGTGTGGGTTGCGGAGAGTTCCTTTGAGATCTCGGCGCCGGAGTTTCCGGCACCGACCACCAAGACCGGGCCGGGCGGCAGTTGGTCCGGGTTCCGGTAGGAAGCGGCATCCAGCTGACGGATGCCCGGCGCGAGCTCCGCAGCGAACTCCGGCACCCGCGGCGTCTGGTGGCTGCTCATCGCCACGACGACCGCGCGGGCACGGTAGTCGGCGTCGGCGCTGTGCGCCACGAAGCCGTCGCCGTCACGCCTCAGGCTGTCAACGCGCACCCCGCTCTGCACGGGCAGCGCGAACTGCTGCGCGTAGAGCTCCAAGTAGTCGGCCATCTCGTCCTTGCGCGGCCAACTCGTCGGGGCAGCCGGGAACGGCAGGCCGTCCAGCCCGTCGTAGCGGGCCGGGGTGAACAGCCGCAGACTGTCCCAGCGGGCTCGCCAGGCATCACCGATCTGCTCGGCAGCGTCGAGCACAAGGTAGCGAACGCTGTGCTGGCCCAGCCGGTGCGCGACGGCGAGCCCGGCCTGGCCGCCGCCGATCACGAGAACGTCGTGGAGCGCGGTCGGCGGCCGCGCATCAACCGAGGCGTCTGCGGGGAGTGGGGGGTGTGAGAGTGTCATCATGCGATCCGATCGGCCGGTTTCGTGCCGGTCTCCGCTCACGTTAACTCGGGTCCGCGTGCCGCCGCCTCGGTGGTTCCCGCCATCCCGCGCGATGCGGCATGGGTAATGTGCGCCACGCACTGGTCTGGTTGCTGCTAGCCGCCGAGCAGGCCGTGTTCGTAGGCGTAGGCGGTGGCCGCCACCCGCGACGACACGCCGATCCGGCGCATCAGCTCGCTCATGTGCCGGTCGACCGTGCGCGTGCTCACCTGCAGCTCGGTCGCGATGGCCTTGTTGGTGAGGCCGGATGCAGCGAGCCGCAGCACCTGCAGTTCACGCGGGGTGATGGCGTACTGCCGGCTGTCGGCGGCCGGGCGGCCAGCGCGGAGTCGCGCCAGATCCGGTGCTGCCCCGAGCCGGACCAGGGCCGCCTCGGCGGCGGTCTGCTCCCACCGGGCGCCCTCACCGTCGCCCAGCGCCGACAGACACTCGCCGAGAAGCGTCCGCACCCGTGCGACGTAGTAGGGCGAGTCGAGGTCCACCCAGGCGGACTGGGCCCTCCGCAGTTGCGGCAGGGCGTCGGCCGGACGCCCATCGGCCAAGGCCAGCAGCCCGCTGGCCTGAACGGCCAGCGTCTCGAGCAGCGTGCTTGGGTGGGCCTGCGCGATGCGGTCGAGTTCGGCCGACAACGCGGCGGCATCCGCGATCGCGCCGCGTGTCAGCGCAATCTCGATGGCCGCTGGCAGCACTTGGGCGCGCGACAGCGACTGCTCGGTCGTGGCGAGCACGCGGCCGATACCGGCGGCGGCGTCATCCGCCCTCCCCTCGGCGAGGCGGAGCAGGGCGAGCCCAGGGTGCGGGTCGTGCCCGCAGTCGTTAGCGTCGCGGTAGGCGACCTCCGCCAACGCGAACTCGCCGCGCAGCCGGTAGATCTCGCCACGCTGGTAGTTCGCTGCACCGAGCTCATGCGCCTCGGCCCGTGGGTTGGCGATCACCGTCTCGGCCTCGGCGAGGGCTGCCTGCCAGGCACCGCCGAGGCAGAGCAGCTCGGCCCGATGCACCCGGCAACGGCCGGTGAACAGCAGCAGCTGGGGTTGCGCGAGGGCCCAATCGCTCAGTACCTCGGCCCACTCGCGCGCGCGTTCGACGGCGAAGGCCTGTTGGCAGCCGTCCAACACGGAACAGTAGACCAGGCCGCGGGGGAGTTCGGTGACGGAGTCGTCCGCGGCCAGCAGCATGGCCTCGCCAAAGGCGTCGACGGCCGCATCAAGCAGCCCGTCGGCGAGCAACGCCCGACCCCGCAGCTGCGTGCCCAGCGCTTGCAACTCAGCGTCACTGTGGCGGAAGCCAATGGCCACCGCCTCGGCAGCTGTGGCGGCCGAGCCCGCCGCGTCGCCGAGGTGCAGCAAGTGGTGGATGCCGGGCAGCAGCAGGTACCCGTGTTCCACGGCGCCCGGGTGACGGTTTGCCAACTCGGCGGACCGGGCGAGCCAGGCGTGCGAGCGGCCGCGCTCATGTAGGGAGCCCAGCCGGTAGCCGAGCCAGAATGCGGCCCTGGCCGCGCGCAGCTCGTCGGCATCCGTCGGCGCTTCCACGGCGAGATAGCCGTGGTAGGTGCGGGCCAGCGCGTCGAAGGCCTCGTCGTCCCTCCCGCAGAGTGCGGCCGCACGCGCCAGCATCTCCAGTTGGTCGAGAAGCAACGGAGCCGCGGCTTCGGCGCCGCCGAGCAGCGTGCAGGCGTCGTCCCAGCGTCGCTCGGCGAAGGCGACGAGCCCTGCCCCCAGATCCGTCCGCTCGGGCATGCCGCCTGCTCCTCGTCGGCCGCGGCGCAGCGCCCCGGCCCCACCCCGAGAATGCACCCGGCGCCCCAACCCGTCAAGCCCGTGTCTGGCGCCCACTCAGCCCATTCGGCGAGGGCGACGTGTCACGGGGAGACCCGCCTCGATCTGAACCCGGCTGACCGTCTCGAACGGGCTGTCGGCATCGCTCGTGCCTCTGTCGACGACTGCTTTCACTCGCGCGTTTCCCGGGAACGGCAGGCGGTCAGAGCACGGTCGCCGAGAAGCCCGCAAGAACCGGTGTGCGGCGCTGGTGTCCGACTGCCAACACCCGCGCGCGATACAGCGAAAGCGGTGCGTGCAGCCCTACCGATTCCGCCTCGCGGCTCAAAACAAGACCGTCTGCCGTTGCAGGAAAGTGGTTGGCCATGGCGACGAGTCTCGGTTCCCGTTGCGCCACTTCGCGGCTCTCTGCGCCAGCTGAGGTGGCGCAGAGAGCCACGAAGTGGCGCTTGGCGGCGACGTCGCGGCCGCGCTGGGCGCCGCGAAGGAGCTAGCGGATCTGGTGGCCGATCGAGCCGATCACGGAGTCCAGGGGCGCGCCGGAGGCGTCCCGTTTGGCGCCGCCGTCCGGCAGCGGGCGGGTCGCCCCGTCGGGGCCGACGGCCAGCGCGGGCGGGGCGCCGACCCAGCCGACGGTGAGCTGGTCCTCGCCCTTCAGGAAGCGCTGCGCACGCACGCCGCCGGTCGCCCGACCCTTGGCAGGGAACTCGCCGAAGTCGCTGACCTTCGCGCTGCCCGGGTCGATGCCGAGCAGCGTCTCGCTGCCGGCGGCGACGGTGACGACGATGGCTTCCTCGACGTCATCCGCGGGGATGCTGGCGAAGGCGATGACGTGGGCGCCAGCCCCCAGGTTGATGCCGGCCATGCCGCCGGCCGGGCATCCCTGCGGGCGCACGGATGCCGCGGCGAAGCGCAGCAGCTGGGCGTCGGACGTGATGAAGACGAGCTCGTCCTCCTCGCCGCCCTGCACAGCGCCGACGACCTCGTCCTTGGGCTTCAGCCCGATGACCTCGAAGTCGGGCTTGTTCGGGTAGGCGCCGACCGCCACGCGCTTGACGACGCCCTGCTTGGTGCCGAGCACGATGGAGCGGTCGGAGTCCAGCGAGACCAGCGCGAGCACCTTTTCTGCCTTGTTGGGCAGCGTGAGGTAGTCGGCCACCTTCACGCCGGCCGCCAGTTGCACAGAGGTGGGCGGCAGCATCGGCAGGTCGACCGGGGTGAACCGGATCAGTCGGCCGAGGCTCGTTACGGCACCAATCTCTGAACGACTCGTTGTGTCGATTGTGCTGCGGATGGCGTCGTGCTTGCTGCGCCGGGCCGGGGGAGTGATGCTGGCCTGGCCCTCCTCGCCGACGGGCAGGTCGACGCGGGCGATGCGCCCGGTGGTGCTGAGGAAGACGCGGCAGGGCACGTCGGCGACCTCGAGGATGGCGGCGGCGCGCTTGGCGGCTGCGCCGGCGATGCTCGGCCGGGCATCCGTAAGCAGGGTGCGCCGTGGGGTGCCGAACCGGTCGGCGACCTCGGCCAGCTCGTGCGAGACGAGGGCCTTGATGGCGGCCTTGCTGCCAAGCAGCTTCACGAGCTCCTCGATCTCGGCGCGCAGCTCGTCGGCCTCGGCCTCGAGCTCGATGCGGGAGAAGCGGGTGAGTCGGCGCAGCTGCAGTTCCAGGATGTAGTCGGTCTGGATGAGGCTGAGCTCGAACACCTCCATCAGGCGGGTGCGGGCCTGCGCGGTGTCGTCGCTGCCGCGGATCACCTGGATGACCTCGTCGATGTCGAGGATCGCGACGAGTAGGCCCTCGACGAGGTGGAGCCGCTCGCGGCGGCGGGCGAGGCGATACTCCGAGCGGCGCGTGACGACCTTGATGCGGTGGTCGACGTAGACGAGCAGGAGCTCGCGCAGCCCGAGCGTCTGTGGGCCGCCATCGACCAGAGCGACGGCGTTGATGTTGAAGGAGTCCTCGAGAGGCGTCAGACGGTAGAGCTGCTCCAAAACGGCATCCGGACTGAAGCCCGTCTTGATGCCGATGACGAGCCGCAAGCCGTTGGTGCGGTCGGTGAGGTCGGTGACATCCGAGATGCCGTTGATCTTCTTGGAGTTGACGCCGTCCTTGATCTTCTCGATGACCTTCTCAGGCCCGACGAGGTAGGGCAGCTCGGTGACCACGAGACCGGTCTTGCGGGCCGTGATCGCCTCGACGCTTACCCGGGCGCGCGTCTTGAAGCTGCCTCGGCCGGTCGTGTAAGCGTCCTTGATGCCGGAGAGGCCGACGATGGTGCCGCCGGTGGGCAGGTCGGGGCCCGGCACGAACTCCATGAGCTCGTCGAGGGTCGCGTTCGGGTGGGCGAGCAGGTGCCGGGCGGCGCCGATGACCTCGATCAGGTTGTGCGGGGCCATGTTCGTGGCCATGCCGACGGCGATGCCGCTGGCACCGTTCACGAGCAGGTTCGGGTAGGCGGCCGGTAGCACGTCCGGCTGCATGAACTGGTTGTCGTAGTTGGGAACGAAGTCGACGACGTCCTCGTCGAGGCCCTCGGTCATGGCCAGGGCGGGGGCGGCAAGGCGAGCCTCGGTGTAGCGCGGCGCGGCGGGGCCGTCATCCAGCGAGCCGAAGTTGCCGTGCCCGTCCACCAGCGGCACGCGCAGGGTGAACGACTGCGCCATGCGCACCAGGGCGTCGTAGATGGCGGTGTCGCCGTGCGGGTGCAGCTTTCCCATCACCTCGCCGACGACGCGGGCCGACTTGACGTGGCCCTTGTCGGGGCGCAGGCCCATCTCAGCCATCTGGTACAGGATGCGGCGCTGCACCGGCTTCAGTCCGTCGCGCGCGTCGGGCAAGGCGCGCGAGTAGATCACCGAGTAGGCGTACTCGAGGAACGAGCCCTGCATCTCGGTGGCGACGTCGACCTCTTCGATGCGCTCGGTGAAGTCGGAACCAGAGGCTGTGGTGTTCGAACTGTTGCGGGTCATCCGTGGTTTCTCGTGTGCCGGGCGGCGTGCCGCACCTGAATTCGGGGCTGTGCGCCGCCTGAGCGTGTCGGGTGTGCATATGCCAGACTTGGGCGCGATGCCCATGCTACCTGCCCGCATTTCGCGCGGCCCCCGCCTTGCCGATGTTCTCCAAAGTTGCCTGCAGAGCGTGCTCGCCGAGCCGAACGCGCTGAGCCTGCCACAGAGCTCCCACGCGGTTGTGCTGCTCGTCGACGGCCTCGGCGCCGCGGCTCTGCGCAGCCGTTCCGGGCACGCCCGGTTCCTTGCCTCCCGCCTGGCCAAGAGCGACGTCATCGAGGGCGTCTTCCCGGCCACCACGGCGGCCGCGATCGCCACGCTCACCACCGGCAGCGCCCCCGGCGAGCACGGCCTGGTCGGCTACAGCGTTCTGGACGCCGACAACGACCGCCTGGTCAACCAGCTGAAGGGCTGGGACGCCCAGATGCGGCCGGAAAGCTGGCAGCTGCGGCGCACCGTGTTCGAGCAGGCACAGGATGCCGCGGTGCCCGCCTTCGCGATCGGCACCGCGCGCTACGCAGACTCCGGGCTCACCCACGCTGTGCTGCGCGGCGCGCAGTACGTCAGCGCCGACACGCTCGAGGAGCGCTTCGCCGCCGCCCAGCGCGTGATCGACAGCACGGAACGGGCGATCATCTACCTCTACGTCGCCGAGCTGGACATGGCCGCCCACGCCAGGGGCTGGGAATCAGACAAGTGGTTGGGCGAGCTGGAGAAGCTGGACGCCGCGGTCGCCGCATTCGCCGGCGGACTCCGCAAGGGCGTCGGTGTGCTGCTGACGGCCGACCACGGCATCGTTGACGTGCCCGTTGAGAAGCACGTGCTCTACGACACCGTGCCAGAGCTCATCGCCGGGGTGCGCCACGTCGGCGGCGAGCCGCGCTGCCTGCAGCTGTACCTGGACCCCGAGCTGGAACCGGCCGTGCGGGCATCCGCGGCCGACGAGCTCGCCGAGAGCTGGCGCAGCGTCGAGGGGGACAGGGTGTGGGTGTCGACGCGGGCAGAGGTGATCGCCGACGGGCTGTTCGGCGATGTCGACCCGCGTGCAGAGTCGCGCATCGGCGACGTGATCGTGGCCGCCCGCAAACTGGTGGCGTACTACGACTCCCGTGACATCACCCGCTCCGGCCGCACCATGATCGGCCAGCACGGCTCGCTCAGCGACGAGGAGATGCGCATCCCGCTGGTGCGCCTCGGGGCCTTCGCCCGCTAGGAACAGAAAAAGAGGCGGTCGCTGTGAGCGACCGCCTCTTTTCGTGTGTCCGAACCCTACTCGGGGAACTGGAAGCGCTTGACCTGGGCCTTCGGCAGGCGCATGGCGCGCAGCTGCAGCGCGCGCATGGCGGCGTACCAGCGCACCTTCTCGACCTTGTCCTTGCCGAACTTGGCCGCGAGCTTGCGGGTGATTGTGAAGCCCAGGATGACGCTGTCGACGACGGCGACGAGGAAGAACGCCCAGAGCGCGAGGATGCCGTAGGTCTGCACCGTGGGGCTCGGGATGAAGGTGAGGATGATCACGAGGAACATGACAGGGATCATGAACTCACCGATGCTGAAGCGGGCGTCGACGTAGTCGCGCACGTAACGCTTCTGCGCGCCACGGTCGCGGGCCGGCAGGTACTTTTCCTCGCCGTTGGCCATGCCGATGCGGGCACGCTCACGTGCCTCGGCCTGCTTGGCGCGCGCCGACTTGGCGGCCTCCTTGCGGTCGCCGGCAACGAGCGGGCGCTGGTTTGCCGCCTCCTGCTGCTTGCGGGTGGGGGTTGGCGCGCCCTTGCCAACGAGTGGAGCGGCTTCCTCGGTGGGTACGTCGCTCATTACAGGGTCGCTGCCGTTGCCGGCCTGGTTCTTTGCCACATCAAGTCCTTGAAGTCAGTTGCCTTAAGATTAGCCGCATGAGCGACAGTACGCAGACGCACCCCAACACTCACAGCCAAGCCCAGATTGAGGAGGCGGTGCGGGAAGCCGTCGAACTCGACCTTCCCCGCACCATCGCCGAGCTCTCCAGCCTCGTACGCATCCCCTCGGTGGCTTGGTCGGCCTTCGACCCCGCCCACGTCGCTGCCAGCGCGGACGCCGTCGCCGATCTGGTGCGCGGGCTCGGCGTGTTCGAGACCGTCGAGATCAAGCGCTCCGCGATCGCGGGGGAGCCGGGCGATTCGGATGCCGGCGAACTCGGCCAGCCGGCTGTGCTCGCCACCCGGGCGGCCCGCAACGGCCGGCCCACCGTGCTGCTGTACGCCCACCACGACGTCCAGCCCCCCGGCAACGACGCCGACTGGGACTCCGAGCCGTACCAGCCCGTTGTCCGCGGGGACCGGCTGTACGGCCGCGGCGCCGCCGACGACAAGGCCGGTGTGATGGCGCACGTGGCCTCCGTCCGGGCCCTGATCGAGGCCGTCGGCGAGGACTTCGACCTCGGCATCGCGCTGTTCATCGAGGGGGAGGAGGAGTTCGGCTCCCGCTCCTTCGCGAACTTCCTCGTCGACAACCGTGAGGCGTTGAAGGCAGACGCCATCGTCGTCGCCGACTCGAGCAACTGGGACATCGACACCCCGGCGCTCACCGTCGCCCTCCGCGGCAACGTCACGTTCAAGCTGACCGTGCGCACCCTCGAGCACGCCTCCCACTCCGGCATGTTCGGCGGCGCCGTTCCAGATGCCATGCTCGCCACGATCCGCCTGCTGGCCAGCATGCACGATGCGGACGGTGCCGTCGCAGTCGCCGGCCTGACGAGCCACGAGACCGTCACCCCCGCCTACTCCGAGGAGCAGCTGCGCGCCGAGACCGGCCTGCTGCCCGGCGTCTCGCCGATCGGCCGGGGCAGCATCCTCAGCCGCATCTGGGCTCAGCCGACCGTCACCGTCACCGGCATCGACGCCCCGAGCGTCGCCAACGCCTCCAACACGCTCGCCCCGGTGATCAGCGTGCGGATCAGCTCCCGCGTGGCTCCCGGCCAGCCGGCTGCCGAGGCCTTCGCCGCCCTCGAGGCGCACCTGCTGGCTAACGCCCCGTGGGGTGCAGAGCTCACGATCACCGAGGTGGACATGGGGGAGGCCTTCCTGGTCGACACCAGCGGCTGGGCCGTCCGTGAGGCCAAGCAGGCAATGGCCGATGCCTGGGGTGTCGAGCCCGTCGACACGGGCATTGGTGGCTCCATCCCGTTCATCTCTGACCTCGTCCGCGAGTTCCCACAGGCCGAGATCCTGGTCACCGGCGTCGAAGACCCGGACTCCCGCGCGCACAGCCCGAACGAGTCGCTGCACCTCGGCGTCTTCAAGCGGGCCGTGCTCAGCGAGGCCCTGCTGCTGGCCCGTCTGAACGCCCGGGAATGAGCACAGGCCCTTCGGGGTTGACGCAGGTAGAATCTCAGTAGATTTCAAGACCACCAGGTCCCCGACGCCCATTGGGCCTCAGAAACTTGGGCCTCAGAAACAGGGAGCAGCATGACCGAGACAAGCACACCGACGATCGAGCACAAGGTCGGTCTCTCAGAGGCGGCCGCCGCCAAGGTGAAGAGCCTGCTCACGCAGGAAGGGCGCGACGACCTGCGCCTGCGCGTTGCCGTGCAGCCCGGTGGCTGTTCCGGCCTGATCTACCAGCTCTACTTCGACGAGCGCATGCTCGACGGTGACGCGGTCGTCGACTACGACGGCGTCGAGGTCATCGTCGACAAGATGAGCGTGCCCTACCTGGACGGCGCCTCGATCGACTTCGAGGACACCATCCAGAAGCAGGGTTTCACCATCGACAACCCCAACGCCGGCGACAGCTGCGCCTGCGGCGACTCGTTCCACTAAGCGTCTCCAGCGCCACAGTCGGCGCGAGTTATAACGCATCTTCCTCGGGAGGGCATCCAAGCGGATGTCCTCCCAAGGTGTTTTAAGCGACTTCTACCCGGGTTTCTTGGGAATTGGCCGGGGTAAGGCAGTGTAAATGCACAATGTGCGGGCCAGAGCGGAGTAGGGTAGAAACGGTCAATGGCACTTCCCTGTGAAGCGTCTTCGAGTCTCCCGAAAGGTCACCGGTGCGCAACAATCGCCGACTCCGATGGGCTGCAATTCCAATCGCAGCGACGTTAGCCGTAGTTCTTGCCGGGTGTACCCAGGCACAGCTCAACGGTTTTCTCCCCGGATTCGTGGAGGGTGAAAACCCTGTCACGTCGAACACCTCAATGGTGTCTGGTCTGTGGACCACATCCTGGATCGTCCTGCTCATTGTGGGCCTCATCACATGGGGGCTCATCATCTGGGCCGTCATCGTTTACCGCCGTCGCAAGGGTCAGACGGGTCTCCCCGTCCAGCTGCGCTACAACATGCCGATCGAGATCTTCTACACGATCGTGCCCCTGATCCTCGTGCTGGGCTTCTTCGCCTTCACCGCGCGTGACCAGGCGGCAATCGAGGCACCGTACGCCGAGCCCGATGTCAAGGTGCAGGTCATGGCCAAGCAGTGGGCATGGGACTTCAACTACACGGATGAGGACGTCTACTCTCCCGGCATCCAGGCCCAGCCTGCAGATGGCGGAGAGCCCGGCGCGATCGACGAGGCGGCTCTGCCGACCCTCGTGCTCCCGGTGGACAAGAAGATCGAGATCCGTCTCGACAGCCGCGACGTCATCCACTCTTTCTGGGTCATCGACTTCTTGTACAAGAAGGACATGTTCCCCGGCAAGTCCAACTACATGTACGTGACCCCCACCAAGGAGGGCACCTACAAGGGCAAGTGTGCCGAGCTGTGTGGCGAGTACCACTCGCTCATGCTCTTCAACGTCGAGGTCGTTTCTCAGGCCAAGTACGACGACTACATCCAGTCCCTGCGCGACGCCGGTCAGGAAGGCCAGCTCGGCTTCGAATTCGACCGCAACCAGAACCTGCCGGGTACCGGGGCGCCCGAGCTCAAGGAGGAACACTAGGCCATGAGCACCACCACAGCACCCGCACCGACCTCGGCGCCATTCGGCGCACCGAAGGTCGAGCGCAAGGGCAACATCTTGGTCAAGTGGATCACCTCCACCGACCACAAGGTCATCGGGTACCTGTACCTGATCACCTCGTTCATCTACTTCTGCATCGGCGGCGTGATGGCCCTCATCATCCGCGCGCAGCTGTTCGCTCCGGGCCTCGAGATCGTGGCCACCAAGGAGCAGTACAACCAGCTCTTCACCATGCACGGCACGATCATGCTGCTCATGTTCGCGACGCCCCTGTTCGCCGGTTTCGCCAATGTGCTCATGCCGTTGCAGATCGGTGCGCCGGATGTCGCGTTCCCGCGTCTGAACGCGTTCGCCTACTGGCTGTTCAGCTTCGGTAGCCTCATGGCGGTCGCCGGATTCCTCACCCCGCAGGGTGCGGCATCCTTCGGATGGTTCGCCTACCAGCCCCTGGCGTCGACGACGTTCTCGCCGGGTCTTGGCGGCAACCTCTGGATGCTCGGCCTCGGCTTGAGCGGTTTCGGAACGATCCTCGGTGCGGTGAACTTCATCACCACCATCATCACGATGCGCGCCCCGGGCATGACGATGTTCCGTATGCCGATCTTCACCTGGAACACGCTGGTCACCTCGATCCTCGTCCTGATGGCCTTCCCGGTTCTCGCCGCAGCCATGCTGGCAGCCGCTGGTGACCGCGTCTTCGGCATGCATATCTATGACCCGGCCAATGGTGGCGTCATCCTGTGGCAGCACCTGTTCTGGTTCTTCGGTCACCCCGAGGTGTACATCATCGCGCTGCCGTTCTTCGGCATTGTCTCCGAGGTCTTCCCGGTGTTCAGCCGCAAGCCGATCTTCGGATACAAGACCCTGGTCTACGCGACGATCGCGATCGCCGCACTGTCCGTGACCGTGTGGGCTCACCACATGTACGTCACCGGCTCCGTGCTGCTGCCGTTCTTCTCGCTGATGACAATGCTCATCGCGGTTCCGACGGGTGTGAAGATCTTCAACTGGATCGGAACCATGTGGCGAGGGTCGCTGACCTTCGAGACGCCCATGCTCTGGGCCATCGGCTTCCTCGTGACCTTCACCTTCGGTGGCCTCACCGGTGTCATCCTGGCTTCGCCGCCGCTGGACTTCCACGTCTCTGACACCTACTTCGTCGTCGCCCACTTCCACTACGTCGTCTTCGGCACCGTCGTGTTCGCCATGTTCAGTGGCTTCTACTTCTGGTGGCCCAAGTGGACCGGAAAGATGCTCAACGAGCGTCTGGGCAAGTGGCACTTCTGGCTGCTGTTCCTCGGCTTCCACACGACCTTCCTCGTGCAGCACTGGCTCGGCGTTGTGGGCATGCCCCGCCGCTACGCCAGCTACCTGCCGAGCGATGGCTTCACCTGGATGAACGAGCTCTCCACCATCGGCTCTATGGTGCTTGCCGCCTCGATGATCCCGTTCTTCCTGAACGTGTACATCACCGCGCGTAACGCTCCGAAGGTCACCGTCAACGACCCCTGGGGTTACGGCGGATCGCTGGAGTGGGCCACCTCGTGCCCGCCGCCGCGTCACAACTTCACGTCGATCCCGCGGATCCGCTCTGAGCGCCCCGCCTTCGACCTGAACCACCCCGAGGCAGCCCTGCCGATTGGTATCGGTCCGGCTAAGGACGCACCCGATGCGCCCACCTTCGACGCCGGCACGGAGAGGATCAAGTAATGCGCGTCAATTCCGTTCTTCTCTGGATCCTGACGGTCTTCTTCGTCGTCGTCGCTGCGATCTACGGCGTCTGGTCTGTCATCGACTTCGGTCACCTCGAGTGGGTGGGCACCATCGCGATCGCCCTCTGTGGTGTTCTCACCGGCTTCATCGCCTTCTACCTGGACCGCGTCTACGCGGCCCAGGGCGGTGAACTGCCCGAGGACCGTCTCGACTCGAACATCGATGATGGCGACGCCGAGCTCGGCTTCTTCAGCCCGTGGAGCTGGTGGCCGGTCATGGTCGCCGCCTCTCTGACGCTGTTCATGCTCGGTCTGGCCGCTGGCTTCTGGATCTGCTTCATCGGCGTCGGTATCTTGGCCGTCAGCATTGTTGGCTGGGTCTACGAGTACTACCGCGGACTCTTCGCCCGCTAAGCAACACGCAACACAGGCAGGCCCCATCTTGGATCGTCAGGATGGGGCCTTTTCTGTGCCTTCAGTGCCAGGGGATTTCTGTGCCAGCGGATCTCGTCCCGCGGCTACCCAGTGACGACGACCAAACCGGGCGATCGCCTGTGCCGAGCGGGTGCCGGAGCGGCAGTAGACGAGGTGCTCGGCGCCTGGGTCGAGTGCGGCCAGCTGCTGGTCGAGGTCGGCCGACTGCACCTCAATGTTGATCGCGCCAGCAGGAGCACGACAGCGATGAGGGGCCAGCGACTAGGGGCCAGCGCAGGTCACAGAACGCGGCCTCAGCACCGCGGGGAGCCCCGACTGTCGCTGGCGATCAGCGAGCCGAGCGTGCGCGAGCCGGCCAGCAGCAGCGTCGCTGCCGAGACGACCGTGAGGGTCGCGGCTGTCTAGCGTGCCGTGAAGGTGAGAACGTCGACGCTCACGGTGACGGCAATGTCTACCGGCTCTGCGTCGCCGGCGGACTGGCCGGCGTGGTGGGAGGACGGCCCCATGCCCACGAGCTTGGCTGCGTCGGTGGGGGAGAGCACGATGTCATACTCGACTCCTGCGCGGGAGGTCTGGTCAAACAAGGGGGCGGCCTCGGCCGTGAGTCGCTCGGCCTTCTCTGCAGGAATGTCGAGGGCCTGGCCGGATTCCCGGAGCTGCCAGATGTGCCGCACGCTCGGCACGACGACGATCAACCGGCCCTGCGCTGTGAGGGCCCGGTGGAACTCGGGAAGATTGCGCGGGGCGAAGACGGTGAACAGCAGCTCCGCGCTGGCGTCGCGCAGCGGCAGGGGGCGCCAGATGTCGGCGACAAGGCCGTCGACGGTACCGCCTGGCCCGTTGGGGAGCGCCCGGGCACCTCGCACGGCACGCGCCACCGCGTGCGGTGAGATGTCCATTGCGAGGGCGGCAGAGCCTGCTGCCGGTCCGGCGAGGACGCCCTCGAGGTAGTAGCCGGTGCCACACCCCGCCTCGACGACGCGGCGCGGGGTGTCCCCACTGGCGACGACTGCGGCCACGAGGGCGTCGCGCACGGGCGCGTAGTGCCCGGCGCCGAGGAACTCGGAGCGGGCGTCGAGCATGGCGGGGGAGTCGCCGATCATCTTGCTGCCGGCCGACACCAGGTTCACGAATCCGCGCTTGTTTACGTCGAAGCTGTGGCCGGATGCACAGGCCAGGGCGAGCGGCTCCCGGGGGTGAGCGGCTCCGCGCACTGTGGGCAGCGCAGCCAGGCAGCGAGACTGGGCAGGGTCATGACGGGTCCTCCGGAAAGCCGATTCGTGAGAGGGGAAAGCAAGAGGGGCGTTGGCGACGTTTTCACGTCTCCAACGCCCCTCTCAGGGTGACACCTTAGTGGTGGTCTCCGTGCGACTGCTCGATCTCCGTCTTGGTGACGGGGGAGATGCGGTCTTCGAAGAACCAGCGCGAAAGGCCGGCCCGCAGGCGCTGCCCTGCGGTGATCTTGCCCTTGGCGTTCGGACGGATCATCAGCGGCTTGTAGTCGGTGTAGTCGACCAGGCGCCAGCGCTCGTACTCGTCGAGGGGTTCGTGCACCTCGATGAACTCGCCGCCGGGCAGCTTGACGATGCGGCCGGACTCGAAGCCGTGCAGAACGATCTCGCGATCCTTCTTCTGCAGCGCGATGCAGATGCGCTTCGTGATGAAGTACGCCACGAACGGGCCAAGGATCAGCATCGCCTGGAGGCTGTGGATGACGCCCTCCATCGTGAGCTTGAAGTGCGTCGCGATGAGGTCGGAGCTGGCCGCTGCCCACATGGCCGCGTAGAACGTGACACCGGCTGCACCGATGGCGGTGCGGGTCGGGGCGTTGCGCGGGCGGTCAAGCACGTGGTGCTCGCGCTTGTCTCCGGTGATCCAGGCCTCGATGAACGGGTAGATCAGAACCAGCACGATGAAGATACCGATGACGATCAGCGGGGCGAGGATGTTGAACGACCAGGTGCGGTCGAACAGCACAAACTCCCAGCCCGGCGGAACCAGACGCAGCGCACCATCGGCAAAACCGATGTACCAGTCAGGCTGGGTACCGGCCGACACCGGTGACGGGTCGTACGGGCCGTAGTTCCAGACCGGGTTGATCGTGAACAGCGAGGCGATCAGCGCGATGATGCCGAAGACGATGAAGAAGAACCCACCGGCCTTGGCCGTGTACACGGGGAGGATCGGGTAGCCGACGACCGTGCGCTCATCCTTGCCGGCACCGGGGTACTGCGTGTGCTTGTGCACGACGACGAACACGAGGTGCAGCGCGATGAACAACACGACAATCGCGGGCAGCAACAGGATGTGCAGGGTGTAGAGGCGCCCGACGATCTGGTCTCCGGGGAACTCGCCACCGAACAGCAGGAACGAGATCCAGGTTCCGACAACCGGGATGCCCTTGATGATTCCGTCAATGATCCGGAGGCCGTTGCCCGAGAGCAGGTCATCCGGGAGCGAGTAGCCGGTGAAGCCCTCGGCCATGGCCAGGATGAACAGCACGAAGCCGATGACCCAGTTGAGCTCACGCGGCTTGCGGAACGCACCGGTGAAGAAGATGCGCAGCATGTGCAGGCCGATGGAGGCGACGAACAGCAGCGCAGCCCAGTGGTGGATCTGACGCATCAGGAGACCACCGCGGATGTCGAACGAGATGTCCAACGTCGAGGACATCGCCACGGACATCGGCACACCCTTGAGCGGCACGTAGGAGCCGTCGTAGTGCACCTCAACCATGGAGGCCTGGAAGAAGAACGTCAGGAACGAACCGGAGAGCAGGATGACGACGAACGCGAAGAGCGCGACCTCACCAAGCAGGAACGACCAGTGGTCGGGGAAGATCTTGCGACCGAACTCCTTGACGGCACCGGAAACGCTGGTGCGCTCGTCAATGTAGTTGGCTGCGGCGGCCGTGAAACCACCGGGCTTCTTCGCCGCCGACTCCGTGGAGTTCGGGGCGCTCGTGGTAGTTGCGGTGCTCAATGACGCTCCCAGAAGCTCGGGCCGACGGGTTCAGTGAAGTCGCTCTGCGCGATGAGGTAACCCTCGGCGTCCACAGCAATCGGCAGCTGTGGCAGCGCGCGTGCGGCCGGTCCGAAGATGACCTCACAGTGGTTGGAGACGTCGAACTGCGACTGGTGGCAGGGGCAGAGCAGGTGGTGCGTCTGCTGCTCGTACAGCGCGACGGGGCATCCGACGTGGGTGCAGATCTTGGAGTACGCGACGATGCCGTCGTACGACCAGTCCTTGCGCTCCGGCAGCTCGTGCAGGTCTTCCGGCTTGAGGCGCATGAGCAGAACAACTGCCTTGGCCTTCTCCTCGAGGTAGCCCTCGCCGTGGCTGAGGTCCGTGAGGCCCTCGGGGATCACGTGGAAGGAGCTGCCGAGGGTGACGTCGGAGGCCTTGATCGGTGCGCCGCTGGGGTCCAGCGCCAGGCGAGTGCCCTTGGCCCACAAGGTGTGGGAGAGCAGCTCTACGGGGTTCTGGTCCTGCGGTGCGAGACCACGGAACAGCACGACGGCCGGCAGCGGGAAAGCGACAAGTGCACCGATCAACGTGTTGCGGATCAGGGTGCGACGGCCGAAGCCGGATTCCTCGTTGGCCTCCTGGAAGATCTCCACGGCGCGAGCCCTGGTCTCCTCCGTACCCCGGGTGGGGTGGCGGACGTCGATGCCTTCCTTGGCGTACATGAGCGCCTTGGCCCAGTGCACGGCACCGATGCCGAGCGCCAGAAGCCCGAGTGTGATGCCGAGTCCGATGAACAAGTTGTTCAGTCGCACGTCTCCGACGTTGTTCGACTCCATCGGGAACAGCATGTAGGCGGCGACCGCCCAGACGCTGCCGACGATCGACAGGTAGAAGAGTGTGTAGACGGTGCGCTCTGCGCGCTTCTCAGCCTTCGGATCGATGTCCGTGATGCGCTCGTGGTGCGGCGGCAGTCCCGGGTCGGTCAAGGCGTCGCGCGCGATGACGGCGAGGCCTGCGGATTCCTCCGCGTGGGCGAGGCCCGACGAATCGGCAGCGGTCAAGTCCTTACCGCCGTTATCGTCCTGTGCCATGGTTCTCCTTTTCACGCTGTTTCATTGCTGTGCGTAGATCAGTTGGACTTTGCCGTGATCCACACGGTCAGGGCGACAATCGTGCCGAGACCAAAGATCCAGATAAACAAACCCTCTGCGACGGGGCCGAGCGAACCGAGCTCGAAACCGCCGGGGGACCGGTTGTCCTGCATGTACTTGATGTAGGTGATGATGTCGCGCTTGTCTTCAGGGCTGACGTTCAAGTCGCTGATGACGGGCATGTTCTGCGGGCCGGTAACCATGGCCTCGTAGATGTGCGTTCCGGTGACTTCCGAGAGGTTCGGGGCGTACTTGCCCTCGGTGAGTGCTCCACCGGCTCCGGCCACGTTGTGGCACATGGCGCAGTTGATGCGGAACAGCTCGGCGCCGTTGGCCGCGTTGCCGCCGCCGTCGACGAGCTCGGGAGCGGGGATCGCGGGGCCGGGAGCCAGCGAGGCGACGTAGCCGGCGAGGGCCTTGATCTGCTCATCGGTGAACTGAACCGGCTTGACCTCGGCCTGCGGGCCGTGCATCTGCATCGGCATGCGGCCGGTACCGACCTGGAAGTCGACGGCGGCAGCGCCGACGCCGATCAGGCTGGGACCGTCGCCGGTGCCCTGGGCCTCGAGGCCGTGGCAAGTGGCGCAGTTCGCCTGGAACAGCTTCTTGCCCTCGTCGATGGTCTGCTGCGAGGTGATGTCGGTTTCAGCCGACGCGGTGCTCGCGCTGAAGGCGGTGTAGGCGCCGCCTGTGAATACCAAGCCGATCGCCAGCAGTGCGACGGTGGCCAGCGGGTGCCGGCGCCCAGTCTTGCGCGCTGCGCGAACCTTGGGCTTTGTGCTCTCGGTCATGAGAAGTAATCCGCTCCTGTATTCCTATTTGAGAACGTAGATGACCAGGAAGAGCCCGATCCAGACAACGTCAACGAAGTGCCAGTAGTAAGAGACCACGATGGCGCTGGTGGCCTCGCGGTGGCCGAAGTTGCGGTTCTGCACCGCGAAGAATCGACCGATGACCAGCAAGAAGGCGAAGAGTCCAGCCGTCACGTGGATGCCGTGGAAGCCGGTCGTGAGGTAGAACGCCGAGCCGTAGGCGTTGGAGGAGAGCGAGATGCCCTCAGACACCAACGTGGCGTACTCGAAGATCTGGCCGGACACGAAGATGGCGCCCAGAGCGAAGGTGAGGAAGAACCACTCGACGGTGCCCCACTGCGTGGGCTTCCATCCTGTGGACCTCGCCTGCATCCGCTCGGCTGCGAACACACCGAACTGGCACGTGAACGAAGACGCGACCAGGATCAGCGTGTTCACGAGCGCGAATGGGAAGTTGTGACGCGCGGTCTCGAACTCCCACAGCTCGGGGCTCGTAGAGCGCAAAGTGAAGTAGATGGCGAAGAGGCCGGCGAAGAACATGACTTCGCTGCCGAGCCACACGATGGTACCCACCGCTACGGTATTGGGCCGGTTAATGGCAGGGGCGCTGGCCGGCTGCGTAATTGAAGTGCTCGTCACTCCTCCATTATGGCCGAAATACTCGCAGGGTTTTCCCATTCAGAGCGGTCTGTCGCCTATTTTTTGGTTAGGCGAGCCTTAGTTTCAACCCCAGAACGCTGAGAATACGTGGTGAGTAGCCGTGTATTCGCAGTGAATCATTCCTTCTAGGATTGGCACATGCTTGAGATTCAGACGTGGCCATCCGTTCTCACCTCCCTGCTGAACGGCGAAGACCTGAGTATTGCCGACGCAGCATGGTGCATGGACCAGGTCATGATGGGGGAGGCCAGCCAGGCCCAGATCGCCGCATTCCTCATCGCGCTCCGCGCCAAGGGCGAGACGGTGAACGAGATCGTGGGCTTCCGCGACGCGATCCTCGACCACGCTGTGCCCCTCGAGGTCGACTCCATGGCGCTAGACATCGTCGGCACCGGCGGTGACCGCTTCGGCACCGTGAACGTGTCGACGATGGCCGCCATTGTCTGTGCGGCCAGCGGGGTGCCCGTGATCAAGCACGGCAATCGTGCGGCAAGCTCGGCATCCGGTTCATCCGACGTGCTGGCGGCCCTCGGCATTGACCTCACCCTGTCAGCCGACCGCGTGGCGGAGATCCTGCTCGAGTCCGGCATCACCTTCGCATACGCGGCAGCCTTCCACCCGGGATTCCGGCACGCCGGCGCCGTGCGCAGCGAGTTGGGCATCCCGACGGTGTTCAACTACCTCGGCCCGCTCTGCAACCCGGCCAGGCCAGAGGCATCCGCCGTCGGCGTCGCCCAGCTCGACCGCGTTCCGTTGTTTGTCGGTGTCTTCCAGACCAGGGGAGCGACGGCGCTCGTCTTCCGCGGCGATGACGGGCTCGACGAACTCACGACCACCGGCCACAGCCACGTCTGGGAGGTCTCCCGGGGTCTGGTCACCGAGCACGACATCGACCCGCGTGACCTCGGCATCAAGAGGGCCAAGATGAGCGACTTGCTCGGCGGCGACGCCGAGCACAACGCCACCGTCGTGCACCGCGTGCTGCAGGGCGAGCAGGGGCCCGTGCGCGACATCGTTCTGTTGAACGCCGCGGCCGGCCTGGTCTCGTTCGAGCTCGCCAACGACCCGGCCCAGAGCCAGGTCAACATCTTGGAGCGCTTCAGCACGAAAATGGCCGTCGCGGCCGAAGTCATTGACTCCGGTGCCGCGGCGGCCAAACTCGCCCGGTGGGTCGAGGCGTCCAAGGGATAGACGCCCCGACCCGAACGCGCGCTACTTCACGTCGTCGTCGACCCAGTCGAGGGTCTTCGTGACGGCCTTCTTCCAGTTGCGCAGCAGACGGTCGGCCTCGGCCTTGTCCATCTGCGGGGTCCACCGGCTGTCCTCCTGCCAGTTGGCGCGCAGGTCGTCGAGCCCGCTCCAGAAGCCGACGGCCAGTCCGGCCGCGTAGGCGGCGCCGAGCGCCGTCGTCTCCGCCACGACGGGGCGCACCACCGGTACGCCCAGGATGTCGGCCTGGAACTGCATCAGCAGGTTGTTGGCGATCATGCCGCCGTCCACCTTCAGCTCCGTCAGGTCCACGCCTGAGTCTGCGTTGACCGCGTCCAGTACCTCGCGGGTCTGGAAGGCCGTGGCCTCCAGCGCGGCGCGGGCGATGTGGCCCTTGTTCACGTAGCGGGTGAGGCCGACCAGCGCACCGCGGGCATCCGCTCGCCAGTACGGGGCGAACAGGCCGGAGAACGCGGGCACGAAGTAGGCCCCGCCGTTGTCGTCGACCGTCTTCGCCAGCGCCTCGACCTCGGCCGCCGATGAGAACAGCCCGAGGTTGTCGCGCAGCCATTGGATCAGCGACCCGGTCACGGCGATGGAGCCCTCCAGTGCGTAGTGCGGCTTCGCGTCGCCCAGCTTGTAGCCGAGCGTGGTGAGCAGGCCGTTCTTGGAGTGAACGATCTCCTCACCCGTGTTGAAGATGAGGAAGTTACCGGTGCCGTAGGTGTTCTTGGACTCACCGGTGTCGAACGCGGCCTGGCCGAAGGTGGCGGCCTGCTGGTCGCCCAGGATGCCGGCGATCGGCGTCTCGCGCAGGAGCGAGTGCTCGTCGGCAACCCCGTACACCTCGGAGGAGGAGCGGATCTCCGGCAGCATCGAGCGCGGCACGTCGAAGGCTGCGAGGATCGCGTCATCCCACTGCAGGGTCTCCAAGTCCATGAACAGCGTGCGGCTGGCGTTGGTGACGTCGGTGGCGTGCACGCCGCCGTTGACGCCGCCGGTCAGGTTCCAGAGCACCCAGCTGTCGGTGGTGCCGAACATGAGCTCGCCGGCATCCGCCGCCTCGCGGGCGCCTGGCACATTCTCCAGGATCCAGACGATCTTGGTGCCGGAGAAATAGGTGGCCAGCGGCAGGCCGACTTGCTGCTTGAAGCGCTCGACGCCACCGTCGGCGGCGAGCCTGTCGACGATGGGCTGGGTGCGGGTGTCCTGCCAGACGATGGCGTTGTAGACCGGGCGGCCCGTGTTCCTGTTCCACACCACGGCAGTCTCGCGCTGGTTCGTGATGCCGATCGAGGCGATGTCGTGCCGGGTGAGGTTCGCCTTGGCAAGTGCCTGGCCGATCACCTCGCGCACGTTGTCCCAGATCTGGGTGGCATTGTGTTCGACCCAGCCGGCCTGCGGGAAGATCTGCTCGTGCTCGAGCTGGCCGGTCGAGACGATCGACCCGGCCTTGTTGAAGATGATGGCACGCGAGCTGGTGGTGCCCTGGTCAATGGCGAGAACGTAGTCGGCCATGGGGTTGCTCCTTCGGGAGGGTGTTGATGCGGATGACGGCAAAAGAAGAAGGGCCGACTCGGCGAGGCCGAGTCGGCCCTAGGGGCTTAGGTGAGGATTGGCAGGAGCACCAGGGCCGACCAGCCGGCGAGCATGCCGCCGATGATCGGGCCGACGATGGGCACCCAGGAGTAACTCCAGTCGGAGCTGCCCTTGCCCTTGATCGGCAGCAGGAAGTGCGCGATGCGCGGGCCGAGGTCACGGGCCGGGTTGATCGCGTATCCGGTCGGGCCACCGAGGGAGGCGCCGATTCCGATAACGAGGAGGGCAACGGGGAGGGCGCCGAGTGCGGCGAGGCCGCCGTCGCCTTGCCGGCCACCGCCGAACGCGATCACCACGAACACCAGCACGAACGTGCCGATGATCTCGGTGACGAGGTTCCAGCCGTAAGAGCGGATGGCAGGGCCGGTGGAGAAGACACCGAGCTTGTTGGCCGGCTCGGGCTCCTCGTCGAAGTGCTGCTTGTACGCCAGCCAGACGATGACGGCGCCGATAATGGCTCCGATCAGCTGGGCGGCAATGTAGGCCAGGACCGAGACCGCATTGACTGCGACCGTTGTGCCGAGCGCGGCGTTGCCGAACTCGGTGGCGCCGTTGGCGACGAGGCCGAGGGTGACGGCCGGGTTGATGTGCGCGCCGGATGCGTAGGCGACGATGACACCGGCGAAGACCGCGAGGCCCCAGCCGATGTTCACCATGAGGAAGCCGCCACCGAGACCCTTGTTCTTGGCGAGTGCGACGTTTGCGACGACGCCACAGCCGAGAAGCACGAGCATCGCTGTGCCGAGCAGCTCCGACAGGAAGAGAACTCCGAGATTGTCCACGTTGACCTTTCTTGTTCGTCGCTGCGCGGCCAAGTAAGGGCGTTGCAACGCTCCAATGCCTATCAACATAGCGGCGGGCGGCCCCGTTGGGAATGACCAGTCTGAAACGTTGCTTCGGGCTACCGCCCAGCGCGTTTAGGCCGTAGTTTGGGCTGAGTAGCCGAGTGATTCGTCTTCGCCGCCTCGACGCGCGGAGGCCTCCGACGGAAGGAAAGCTTGTGAAGAAGCTCATCAACGATCCGAAGAACGTCGTCGCCGAGGCGGTGAGTGGCTTCGCACAGGCGCACAGTGACATCGTGCGCGCCGAACTCGACCCCGTTTTCGTCGTTCGTGCGGATGCCCCGCGCTCCGGGAAAGTCGGAATCGTCAGCGGCGGCGGGAGCGGCCATGAGCCGTTGCACGCCGGCTTCGTCGGCTTCGGCATGCTCGATGCCGCCGTGCCCGGCCCGGTCTTCACCTCGCCGACCCCCGACCCGATTGTGGCCGCGACGAAGGCAGTCGACGGTGGCGCTGGCGTGCTGCACATCGTCAAGAACTACACCGGAGACGTGCTGAACTTCGAGACGGCCGCCGACCTCGCCGGTGCAGAGGGAATCGAGGTGGTCTCCGTCATCGTCGACGATGACGTCGCTGTCAAGGACTCGCTGTACACGGCCGGACGGCGCGGCGTCGCCGGCACCGTGTTGGTCGAGAAGATCGCCGGGGCAGCGGCCGAACGTGGCGACAACCTGGCCGCCGTCGCGGCCGTCGCGGCCACCGTGAACTCGCGGGTGCGCACCATGGGCGTTGCCCTGACGCCCTGCGTTGTGCCGCACGCCGGAGAGCCGAGTTTCACCCTCGCCGACGATGAGATCGAGATCGGCATCGGTATCCACGGCGAACCGGGCCGCGAGCGGATCAAGTTGGAGCCGGCCGACGCCATCGTCGACCGCCTGCTCGGAGCGATCCTGGAGGACATGCCGTTTGAGGCGGGCGAAGAGGCGCTACTGCTGGTCAACGGCATGGGCGGCACGCCCCAGGTCGAGCTCTACATCGTCTACCGCAGGGCGGCAGAGCTGCTCGCCGAGCGCGGCGTGAAGGTGACCCGATCGCTGGTCGGCAACTTCACTACCTCGCTGGAGATGCAGGGTGCGTCCATCTCGGTGCTGAAGCTCGACGCCGAGCTGACCGAGCTGTGGGATGCACCGGTGCAGACCGCTGCGCTGCGGTGGGGACGGTAATGGCCGACAGCGTCGACGCCGCATGGGCACGCGCCTGGATCGTCACGGCCGCCGAGGTGCTCGCCGAGAATCGTGTTGCACTGATCACGCTGGACAGGGAGATCGGCGACGGCGACCACGGCGAGAACATGGACAGGGGCTTCCAAGCCGTGTTGGAGCACCTCGACGGGCTGGCGGATGACGCCACGCCCGGCGACGTGCTGAAGGTGGTCGCGACGACCTTGATCTCCACTGTCGGTGGTGCAGCCGGCCCGCTGTATGGGACGGCCTTCCTCAAGGCCGCCCTCGCTGCTGGATCGGCGACCGAGTTGGACGGGCCGGCATTGGTGGCCGCGCTGACGGCCGCCCGAGACGGGATCGTGCTGCGAGGCAAGGCGGAGCCGGGCGACAAGACGATGATTGATGCGTGGACTCCCGCCGTCGACGCCGCTACCGCTGCGGTGGCCGCCGGCGCGGGTGTGCACGAGATTCTGCAGGCCGCTGCATCTGCGGCAGAGGCGGGCGCCGCCGCCACCGAGCCGCTGGTGGCCCGCAAGGGCCGCGCCAGCTACCTCGGTGACCGTGCCATCGGCCACCGCGACCCAGGGGCGCAGTCCAGCGCGCTGCTGCTGCGGGCGGCCGAGGCCGCGGCCGGAGCCCGGTCGTGACCGGGCAGGGAGCGGAATCCGTGGCCAGGGTCGGCGTCGTCTACGTCTCACACAGCGAGAAGATCACGGATGGACTGCTTGAGCTCGCCCGGCAGATGGCACAGAACGCGCCGCTGGCGGGGGCCGGCGGCACCGACGACGGCCGGATCGGGACAAGCTTCGACAAGGTCTCGGCCGGCATCGCCGCGGTGAACCAGGGCGTCGGCGTCGTCGTGCTCTGCGACCTCGGCTCGGCAATCCTCACCGCAGAGACCGCACTGGACTTCCTCGACGACTCCGTACGGGAGACCGTCCGCATCGTTGACGCGCCGCTTATTGAGGGCGGTGTTGCGGCGGCCGTGGCCAGCGAGGTGGGCGCTTCGCTGCTCTCCGTCGTCGAGGCGGCGGAGTCCGCGAGCAGCACCAGCCCGGTGGCCGTGGCCGCCGCAGCGGAGGAACCAGTGGCCGAACAGCCTGGCGGCGGGTACACCCGCACGGTGACGCTTGTGAACAAGGACGGGCTGCACGCCCGTCCGGCCGCGGACTTCGTCAAGCTCGCCAACACCTTCGGCACGAAGGTCACGGTGAATGGCACGGACGCACGCAGCCTGCTCGGCATCATGGCGATGGGCCTGGTCAAGGGAACGACCGTGGTGCTCTCCACCGAGGATCCGGCCGGCTCCGATGCGGTCGACGCCCTCGCGGCCCTGATCGAGTCTGGCTTCGGCGAGATCTAACGGGACTATTGCCAGGCGAGCCGCCGGGCGTAGGATGACGCCATGAGCCGCGACAATGTCACGCAGGCTGAAGAAAATGCCTTCGTGCGATTCTTTGAACGAGTGAACAAGCAGGTCGAGAAAGCCATCGGCTCGCCGCCGATCTCTGACGCCGGGGTCGAGGAGATCCCGGTAGCCCTGCGCACCTGCCCGCTCTGCGGGCATCAGATGCGCGAGCATGTGATCGACGAGTCAACGTCGAACGTGCTCGTGCACTGCCCGATCCCCGATGAGGAACGGCGGCCGAGCCCCGGGCGCCACGATCCGTTGGGGGAGCTGGGCATGCCGGCATCCGCCGAACGGCTCGAGAAGCTGGCCAAGCGCGCGTAGGCGTCTCGTCGGGTCAGCGAGTAGGCTCGCGGGTATGAAGGCGCTGCAGGAACGGCTGGCGGTCACACTGACCGTCGCGTTCGTCGCGTACGCGCTCGTTCTGCAGACGCCGCCGGATGCCGCGCTGCTCACGACGGCGGTGATGCTCGCTGCGGCCTTCGCGCTCGGGGCCCGCTATCTCGCGGTCGGCATCACCGCGGGGGAGTTGCGCGTCGGCGCGCGTTCCCGGGCACACCGTGAGGTGCTCTCCAGCATCATCGAGCCGCAACACCCGAACACCGCGGGCAGGCCGCGCACCAGGGCCCCGGCCCGGGCAGAGGCGACCGCGTAGTCAGCACCCCGAATCGTTGGATTCGTGGACGGCGGGCGTGGTCGCGCACATGTGACCACACATCCCTCTGCCTGATCGGACCCTCCCATCGTGGACCTCTATTCCTTCGCGCCCATTGCGGCGCTGCTCGAACTCGCCTCAACGGCCGTCAACGGCCTCGCCTCACTCTTCGCGCCCCTCGCCGGCGCTCAGGCAATGGCACTCGCCATCGTCGCGCTGACCGTTCTCGTGCGCATCGCCCTGATCCCCATCGGCATGTCCCAAGCCCGGGCTGAGGTGACACGGCTACGCCTCGCGCCCAAGCTGAGAGAACTGCAGAGCCGGCACAAGAAGAACCCAGAGAAGCTGCAGCGCGCGACGATGGAGCTGTATGCCGAGGAGAAGGCCTCGCCGTTCGCCGGCATCGGGCCGGCCCTGGCGCAAGCACCGGTGCTCTCGCTCGTCTACGGCCTTTTCATCCTCCCGACGATCAACGGCCACCCGAACGCACTGCTGGGCGAGACGTTCTTCGGCGTGCCGCTCGGCACGTCGTTCCTCTCCATCCTGAACGGCGGTGCGTTCTGGCCGGGTGCTGCCGTGTTCCTCGGGCTCTTCGCCGTGATCGCTGCGGTCGCGTTCACCTCGCGCCGTGTGATGCTCGCGCAGCAGCAGCAGCAGCAGGACCAGGCCGGGGCTCCGGCCGCCATGGCCGCGATCAGCGGCGTGCTGAGCTGGCTGCCGTTCATCACGGTCTTCTTCGCCATGATCGTCCCCCTGGCGGCGGCGCTCTACCTCACCGTCACGACGACGTGGACGCTCGGCGAACGGGCCGTCCTGCGTCGGCGGGCTGAGGCCAGAGGCACCCGCTTTAGTGATGCGGCCACATCGTGATGTAGCCTCACGATATGACGGATGTCGATTCACTCGGTGCGCTCGATCGCATGCAACAACTCGCCGTGCTCCTCGGGCGCGACAGGGACGAGAGTCTGGCCCGCCACGGCATCTCCAGCTCCCGCGCCCCCGTGCTGTGGGTGATCTCGGCCGCCGGGCCGCGCACGCAGCGCGAACTTGCAGAGTCGCTGAGGGTGAGCGCGCGCAACGTCACCGGGCTGGTGGATGCGCTCGTGGCCGACGGTTTCGTCAGCCGCGAGCCGCATCCGCGAGACCGGCGCGCAACCCTCGTCACCCTGACCGCCACCGGCAAAGCCCTTGTCGCGACCATCGCGAAGGAGCAGACCCGGTTCACGAAGATGCTCTTCGCCGACTGGGACCGCGCCGACCTCGAGCCGTTCGCACGCGGGCTGGACCGCGTGGTGCGCAGTCTGCGGGACTCCGCGCGGGGCGGTTCCGCCTAGACGATCAGGCGCCGACGTAGCGTGCCAAGTGCTGCCCGGTGAGGGTGGAGCGATCGGCAATCAGCTCGGCCGGCGTACCCTCGAAGACGATGCGCCCGCCCTCGTGCCCTGCGCCCGGGCCGAGGTCGATGATCCAGTCGGCGTGCGCCATCACGGCTTGGTGGTGCTCGACGACGATGACGGACTTGCCTGAGTCGACCAACCCGTCCAACAAGCCGAGCAGCTGTTCGACGTCGGCCAGGTGCAGCCCGGCGGTCGGCTCATCCAGCACATACACACCGCCCTGCTCACTCATCTGGGTGGCGAGCTTCAGCCTCTGCCGCTCGCCGCCGGAGAGCGTCGTCAACGGCTGCCCCAGCGAAAGATAGCCGAGCCCGACGGCTGCAAGTCGGGTCAGGATCGCGTGAGCGGCCGGAATGCGCGCCTCGCCGGCGCTGAAGAACTCCTCGGCGTCGGCGACCGACATCCCGAGCACCTCGCTGATGTCGCGCCCGCCAAGGTGGTACTCCAGCACGGCGGCCTGGAAACGCTTGCCCTCGCACACCTCGCAGGGGGTGGCGACGCCTGCCATCATGCCGAGGTCTGTGTAGATGACGCCGGCCCCGTTGCAGTTGGGGCAGGCACCCTCCGAGTTGGCGCTGAACAGGGCCGGCTTCACGCCGTTTGCCTTCGCGAATGCCTTGCGGATGGGCTCGAGCAGCCCCGTGTAGGTCGCCGGGTTGCTGCGCCGGGAGCCGCGGATGGCGCCCTGATCGATGGAGACCACGTCCTGGCCCTGCCCGGCCTGGGCGCGCAGTGACCCGTGCACGAGCGAGCTCTTGCCGGACCCTGCCACACCGGTGACGACGACGAGCACGCCGAGCGGCACGTCGACGTCGACATCTTGCAGGTTGTGGGCAGTTGCACCGCGCACCGGGAGGCTGCCGGTGCGGGTGCGAACGGCATCCTTCAGGGAAGCCCGGTCACCGAGGTGCCGGCCGGTGAGCGTGTCGCTGGCGCGCAGCGCGTCGAGGTCGCCCTCGAAGCAGACCGTTCCGCCGGCGGTGCCCGCTCCAGGGCCGAGGTCGATGATGTGGTCGGCGATGGCGATCATCTCCGGCTTGTGCTCGACGACGAGCACAGTGTTGCCCTTGTCGCGCAGGCGCAACAGCAGCTCGTTCATCCGCTGGATGTCATGCGGGTGCAGGCCGATCGTCGGCTCGTCGAAGACGTAGGTGACGTCGGTGAGTGAGGAGCCGAGGTGGCGGATCATCTTGGTGCGCTGCGCCTCACCGCCGGAGAGGGTGCCGGCCGGGCGGTCGAGTGAGAGGTAGCCCAAGCCGATCGTGACGAAGGAATCGAGGGTCGCGCGCAGCGCGGTCAGCAGCGGGGCGACGGAGGGCTCATCGAGGGCGCGCACCCACTCGGCGAGGTCGCTGATCTGCATGGCGCACAACTCGGCGATGTTGCGGCCCGCTATGAGGGACGAGCGGGCGCCCTCGTTGAGCCGGGTGCCACCGCAGTCGGGGCAGGCGGTGAAGGTGACGGCCCGGTCGACGAAGGCCCTGATGTGCGGTTGCATCGCCTCGCGGTCCTTGCTGAGCAGCGACTTCTGCACCTTGAGCACCAGCCCCTCGAATGTGAGGTTGATGCCATTGATCTTCACTTTGACCGGCTCGCGGTAGAGGAAGTCGTGCAGCTCGGTCTCGCTGAAGTCGCGGATCGGCTTGTCCGGGTCGAAGAAGCCCGACTCGGAGAACATGCGCACCGACCAGCCGTCGGCCGTGTAGCCGGGCACGGTGATCGCGCCGCCGCTGAGTGACTTGCTTTCGTCGAAGAGCTGGCTGAGGTCGATGTCGGTGACGCTGCCCATGCCCTCGCACCGCGGGCACATGCCCCCGGTGACGGTGAAATCTCGCCGCTCTTTCGTCGTCGCCGTGCCGCGCTCGACGGTGAAGGCACCGGCGCCGCTGACCGAGGCGACGTTGAAGGAAAACGCCTGCGGGGAGCCGATGTGCGGCTGGCCGAGTCGGCTGAACAGGATGCGAAGCATGGCGTTGACGTCGGTGGCGGTGCCGACGGTGGAGCGTGCGTTGGCGCCCATCCGCTCCTGGTCGACGAGGATGGCCGTGGTCAGGCCGTCGAGCACGTCCACGTCGGGCCGGGCCAGAGTCGGCATGAAACCCTGAACGAAGGCGCTGTACGTCTCGTTGATCATGCGCTGCGACTCTGCGGCGATGGTGCCGAAGACCAGAGAGCTCTTTCCTGAGCCGGACACACCGGTGAATACCGTCATCCTGCGCTTCGGGATGACGACGCTGACGTCTTTCAGGTTGTTCACGCGCGCCCCCTGCACCCGGATCAGGTCGTGCCGGTCGGCGGGATGGTTGGTGGCCGGGTGGCTCTCGGATGCCGTGCTCATGCTGTCTCCCTCATGCTGTGCTCACTCGATTCAAGCAGTTCCCTCCGACATCCGTCGCACGGCGATTGACAGTCGCCGCACCCCAGACTGAGACTTGATGCGTCCCGAATCCGACGAAGAACTGAAGGTGACCATGCAGCTCGCCCGCGTCCACGGCTTTGCAATCTCCCTCGACGGATTCGGCACCGGGGAGGGTCTCAGCCTCGCTGCCCCCTTCGGGCATGCCGGACAACGACTGCACGAGTGGATGATGCACACCCGCTACTGGCACCGGATGATCGGCGAGGAGGGCGGCGGGGTCGGTGTCGACAACGCCTTCGTCGACCAGCACGACTACCGCATCGGCGCGGAGATCATGGGCCGGGGCAAGTTCACCCCGCAGACGGGCCCGTGGACCGACCTCGGAACCGCGGAGGAATGGAGGGGCTGGTGGGGCCAGAACCCGCCATTCCACACTCCCGTGTTCGTGCTGACCCACCACCCACGCCCCTCCTTCGAGTTGGAGGGCGGCAACGTCTTCCACTTCATCGACGCGGGCCCGGCGGAGGCATTGGAGATCGCCAAGGCGGCCGCCGGCGGGCTGGACGTGCGCATCGGCGGCGGCCCGAGCATGGTGCGCGAGTTCCTCGCCGCCGGCGTGATCGACCTGCTCCACATCGTGCAGGTGCCGATTGTTCTCGGCCGCGGCGTGCGCCTCTGGGACGGCCTGGAGGGAATCGAGGCGGGTTACGACGTCGAGTCCGTCTCGACGCCCAGCGGCGTCACCCACATGACGTTCACGCGGCGGTAGCGAAGCGGGAACCTCGCCGGCGCAGCACGACCAGGAGCACGGTGAAGGCGGCTCCGGCAATGATGCAGAGGCTCAGGAGCACACCAACGGCGGGCGGACTCACACCCAGCACGCCGAGCACGTGCACCTCCAGGCCGATGGCGAGTGCGGTCGCGACGCCCCCGGCCCACATCATGGCGTTGACCCAGCCGGCGGCCTGCTGCGTGGCGAGCGTGCCGCGCCGCACCAGCCCGACGAGTGCCCACAACGCCACGAGAACGAACTGCACGCACGCTACGGCGGTCGTCGCGACCGTGCGTGCTCTTCGTGCCACTCTCAGTCTAACGAGGGGGTGGGGGCTTGCCGCAAGGCCCCCTCCGTGGGTGAGAATCGAGCACTGTGACAGTGACCACCAGCGCATTCAACCTCCCCGCCCGACTCTCCGCGAAGTCAGACCCGGCCCTGATCGGCGCCGACGAAGCCCATTTCTCAGCCGTCGCGGCCGCCCTGCAGGCCGAGATCGCCGCGGCATCCGCCAGCCTCGAGGACGAGCTGCGGGCGCCCGGCGGCAGCGGCGAGCAGGCCCTGGCCCGTGACCTGCAGGTGCATCGTTTGACTGCCCGGCTGCGCTCACTGCGGCGATTCACCCTGGACATCTGCCTCGGGCGCATGGTGCGGGCGGATGCCGCCGCGCCGCTCTACATCGGGCGTTTCGGTCTCACCGACACCTCGGGCACACCCCTGTTGATCGACTGGCGCTCGCCCGCCGCCGCGCCGTTCTTCGCGGCGACCAGGGCCAACCCAATGGGCCTGGCGACCCGCCGCCGCTACCGCTGGAGCCGCGGCCGGGTCAGCGACTACTGGGATGAGGCGTTCACCCCGGAGGGACTCGCGGCGAGCGCCGCCGTCGACGACGAGTCGGCGTTCATCGCGAGCCTCGGCAGCAGCCGGTCGGCGCGGATGCGCGATGTGCTCGGCACGATCCAATCCGACCAGGACGCCATCATCCGGGCGGGGTCGCGGGGAGCGCTGGTCGTCGACGGCGGGCCGGGCACCGGCAAGACCGTCGTCGCACTGCACCGTGCCGCCTACCTCTTGTACTCGGACCCGCGGCTCGCGCAGCGAAGCGGCAGTGTCTTGTTCATCGGCCCGAGCCACGGCTACCTCTCTTATGTCGAGGATGTGCTGCCGGGGCTGGGTGAGGAGGGGGTGCAGATCAGCACAGTGCGCGATCTTGTGGCCGAGGGCGGCTCCGCGCTCAGCGAGACGGACCCGGCGGTGGCGGGCCTCAAAGCATCGGCCGCGCTGTTGACCGCGGTGGAGCGGGCCGTGCACGCCTTTGAGACTCCGCCAGCGGAGGGCCTGCTGGTCGACACCGAGTGGGCGGAGCTCTGGCTCAGCCCGGCCGAGTGGGCAGAGGCATTCGACGCCGCGGAGCCCGGCCTGCCGCACAACGAGGCGCGGGAGCAGGTCTGGGAGGCGCTGCTGGAGATCCTGGCCGACAAGCTTGACGGAGTGCCGCCGGCCGCACTGCGCCGTGCAATGTCGCAGGACGAGGAGTTGGCCGGCACGTTCAACCGGGCTTGGCCGCTGCTCGACCCTGTCGGCATCGTGCGCGACCTGTGGGCGTCATCCGACTACCTCAGCGCATGCGCGCCGTGGCTCGACGCCGAGCAGTTGCAGACGCTCCGGCGGGAGCGCACGGCCGCCTGGACGACATCCGACTTGCCGTATCTGGATGCGGCACGGCAGCGGGTCGGCGACCCGGATGCCGGGCGCCTCGCTCGGCGACGCGCTGCCGTGCTCGCCGCAGAGCGCGCCGAAATGGACGTGGTCATCGACCAGCTCATCGAGTCCGATGACAGCGAGCTCCAGCTGATGTCCATTCTGCGCGGCCAGGACGCGCAGAACTCCCTCGTCGATGAGACCGCCCTGCCGGGCACCGACGCCGACGTGCTCGCCGGTCCGTTCGCGCACATCATCGTCGACGAGGCACAGGAACTGACGGATGCCGAGTGGCGGATGCTGCTGAGCCGCTGCCCCTCGCGGAGCTTCACGGTCGTGGGTGACCGGGCGCAAGCCAGGCACGGGTTCACCGAGTCCTGGCAGGAGCGCCTCAACCGCATCGGCCTGCGCACGGTCGAGCTGGCCACCCTGAGCGTCAACTATCGGACGCCGGAGGAGGTGATGGCCGCAGCCGAGCCGGTCATCCGTGCGGCGATTCCCGATGCGAACGTTCCCCGCTCCGTGCGGCGCAGCGGGCTGCCGGTGCGCCGTGCTGCGAGACAGGAGCTGGACGCCCTCCTCGACGAGTGGCTCACGAGCCACCCAGAGGGCACGGCCTGCGTCATCGGCACCGCGCCGCCGATGACGGGCCGGGAGCGCGTGCTCTCTTTGACCCCCGAGCTGGCCAAGGGCCTCGAGTTCGATCTGGTTGTGCTGATCGACCCGGACGGATTCGGCGCCGGCATCGAGGGAGCCGTCGACCGCTACGTCGCGATGACCCGGGCCACCTCGCAGCTCGTCATCCTGGTTTAGAAGAGCAAGGCTGGCCCAGAAGAGCACGGCTGCCGCAGAATGGCGCGGGCGTGCAGGTCGAAGCTCTGGCGTCATCCGCGGCCGAGTGGAAGCATGGCCGCCATGGAGATCACTCGATTGCAACCAGCCGGTCTCGTGTCGAGCCCGGCATTCAGCCATGTGGCGATCGTTCCCGCGGGAGCCACGACGATCTATGTCGGGGGCCAGAACGGCATCGATGCCTCCGGCGCGCTCGTAGCAGGCGGCATCGTCGAACAGTCCGTCCGAGCCGTCGACAACGCCGGCACCGCCCTCGCCGCGGCCGGGGCATCGCTGGCCGATGTTGTGCAGTGGACGGTGCTCATCGCCGCCGACGCGGATCTCGGCGCCGCGTACGGGGCTATCGCCCCGAAACTCGCTGGCCCGGGTTTGCCGCCGCTTGTCACGGCCGCGCGCGTCACAGCCTTGGGCCTGCCGGGCGCGCTGATCGAGGTCAGCGCCGTTGCCGCGGTGCTCAACACGGAGGGCCCATCATGAGCGAGATCGTGGTGCAGGCGTTCATCACCTTGGACGGTGTCACGCAGGCTCCAGGGGGCAGGGATGAGGACAACGAAGACGGCTTCGCGCACGGCGGCTGGCAAGACCGCTACCACCCGGACGAGGACAACGCGTTCGTCGGGGAGTGGGAGAGCAAGGCGGAGGCACTGCTGCTCGGCCGCAAGACCTACGACATCTTCTCCGGGGCGTGGGGCGTCTGGGACGAGAACGCCGACGGGCTGATGGGGGAGCTCACCCGGCGGTACAACCGCATCCCCAAATACGTCGCGTCGAACACGCTCACCGAGCTCGCCTGGAAGAACTCCCACCTGCTCGGCCCCGACGTGCCGGCCGCAGTGGCGAAGCTGCGCGAGCAGCCAGGTGGAGAGATTCGCGTCTGGGGGAGTTCGCAGCTGATCAAGACGCTCGCCGCCCACGACCTGATCGATGAGTACCGGCTCGTCGTCTATCCGCTTGTGCTTGGCAGCGGAAAGAAGCTGTTCTCAGAGGGCTTCGCCCTCACTAGGCTCGCCCTGGTGGATTCCCACGCGCTGCCGTCCGGCATCCTGGTCAACATCTACCGACGCCGCACGGCGGGCTGAGAACCGAGAGGACCAATCATGGGAGTGACTGGAATCGGCGGGCTGTTCTTTCGCAGCCGCGACCCGGAGACGCGGGCGGCCTGGTACCGCGAGCACCTCGGAATCGAGGCCGGGCAGGAGGGGATCTGGCAGCAGCAGGCCGGTATGACGGTATTCGCACCGTTCCCGGCCGACTCGGACTACTTCGCGGCGGAGCAGTCCTTCATGCTGAACCTGCGCGTCGCCGGGTTGGATGAGTTGACCCAGAAGCTGGAGGAGGCGGGCATCATGGTCGAGCGCCGACCCGAGTGGGACACCGCCGACTACGGCCGCTTCGCCCGCATCCACGACCCGGAAGGTCTGCCGATCGAGCTGTGGGAGCCGCCCGCTCTCAGCTGAGGCTGGCGCCAATGGCCCCAGCGAAGTAGGGCACCAGCCAGATCGCCCAGACGATCAGGGAAAACTTGTGGAACCGCTGGCGCTCGGAGTCGCGATTGCGCACGAGCACGATGATCGCCCAGACAAGGTGAATGAGCATCAACGTGAGGGCGATGGCACCGGTGACAATCATCACTGTATTCAGTCCGCCGGCAAGACCCGTTGCCGAGGTGCTGGAATCTGCCAGACGGCTCATCGCGAATGTGCCGCTGGCATCGAAGAACAGACCGATTCCGAAGAACACGGCGTGCCACGGCTTCAGCACCCGCTGGCGGTGCTCGGCCCAGACCCCGATCGTGTAAAACACGAGGGCTGCGGTGATGAGGACGATTGCGAAAGCGAGCATGAAATCATTCTGGCCGCTCCCGTGCCTGCGAGCCAGCAGTGGAGCGCAGCCGGGCCGGCCGGTTCCTCTAGTATCGGGCCATGGAAGCGGTGTTCGTGGTCCGGCCTGCGCTCGAGGGCGATGCGGCGCAGATTGCGCGGTTGCACGTCGAGTCCTGGCGTGAAACCTACAGGGGGCTGATGGATGACGCGGTGCTGGACGATCCCGGCGCGCTCGGGCGCCGCGAGCTGTTCTGGGCTGCGGCCCTCGCCGACCCGCTTTACGCGGGAAACCGGGCGGCCGTCGCAGAGCGCGGTGGGAAGATCGTCGGCATCGCGATGTCGGGGCCGCCCCGAGACACGGACGCCGCATGGTCCGCCGAGCTTTACCTTCTCTACACGTACGCCGCCGTGCACGGTGCGCGTGTCGGCACGGCGCTTCTCGAATCGGTTCTGACGCCTGGCTCCAGCGCGGCGCTCTGGGTCGCCGACCCCAATCCGCGGGCACGCGCCTTCTATCTCAAGCATGGCTTCGTGCCCGACGGCGCCTCCAAGCTCGGGCACGGTGTGCGCGAGCTGCGCATGGTCCGCAGCTGACCTCGCTGCTCGCTGGCGCGCGCACCACCCGCCAACTACAGTGGCGCCATGCGCAAGCTCATCGTCCAACAGTGGGTGACCGTCGACAACATCGCCGCAGAAGAGGACGGCGGTCTCAGCTTCGTGGCGGGGGAGCCATTCGCCGAAGACGACACCAGCGCGTTCAAGGCGAGCGTGATGGGATTCATCGACTCGGTCGACACCATGATCCTCGGGGCGAACACCTATGCCCAGTCCGTCGGGTATTGGCCGCACGCCACCGAGCAGGGCGAGTACGGGGCGAAACTCAACACGCTCACCAAGTACGTCGCCTCGGCGACGCTGGCGCACGCGCCATGGGGTGACTTCTCGGCCGCGACCGTGACCAGCGATCCGGTCGCCACGATCAGGATGCTCAAGGGGCAGGCAGGCAAGGACATCTGGCTGTGGGGGAGCCTCGACCTGATGCAGTTCCTGTTGGCTGCCGGCGTCGTCGATGAAGTCCAACTGCGGGTCTGCCCGGCCTCACGCGGGCGCGGCCGACACGTGTTCGCGGACCGACAGGAGCTGGAGCTGCTTGAGGCCACGCCATTCGAGAACGGCGTGGTGCTGCTGCGCTACGCGCTCACGAAGTAATGGAACGGATGGGGGAGAGCGCCTCACACGAGGTGGACGTGTGGTTGAGGGAATGGCAGGTCTCCGAGGACGGCCTGCGCGTCGCGCTCGGTGAGTCAGTCTCCTGGGATCTCGTGCCCATGGACCAGGAATGGATGACGAGGCTCTTCGGCGAGCGCCGAACCGTCCCGCTGCAGCTTGACACGTACGCCTCTGCCACCAGGGCGCCCGATGCGCCGGACTGGACGCGCATTCGTGGCGACATCTTGGCGATCGAGCAGGTCTCCGTCCGGTACACCCGCTCCACAGACCCTTCGGAGGTGGGTTCCGTCCCCGAGCCCGGTGCGGCCGTCACGCTCAGGGTGCCGTCGCTGTGGCCGAAGCATCCGCACATCGGATCGGTCGTCGGGTGGATCGTCCGTGTCCGGATGCCGTCGCATATCGACTGAAACTGGGAGACTCGGCGTGCACATCGGAAGAGCGATTACCCTGACCGGGAGGAGCGCCTCGAGCGGAAGGGTACAACCATGAGCTTGCGCGGATTCAGCACAATCAACTTCTGGGCAGACGACGTGGCGGCGGCGGCCGCGTGGTACGCAGAGTTTCTCGGCATCGAGCCCTACTTCAAACGCTCAGGCCCAGACGGGGAGTTGGCGTATGCGGAGTTCCGCATCGGCGACTACCAGCACGAGCTCGGCATCATTGACAGTCGTTACCGTCCCGGGCAAACCGTGGCAGACCAGGGGGAGAGTGAGCCCTCTGGTGCGGTCATGTACTGGCACGTCGATGAGCTGGGCGACACCATGGATCGCTTGTTGTCGATGGGCGCTACCGAGTACGAACCGATCACGGTGCGCGGCGAAGGCTTCGTCACGGCCTCCGTCGTGGATCCGTTCGGCAACGTGCTGGGCGTCATGACGAACCCCCATTATCTTGAGGTGCTCGCCGGCGTGAAGAACGGCTAGGTGTCGAGGCGCTCGGTGATCGCCTTGACACTCTGCACGAGGGAGTCCCACATGCCTTTGGAGTGCGCTGCGGCCTCCGGGCTGTTGTTGTTGTCCTGGGCGAGTGTCAACTGGGTTGATTCGCCACGCTCCTCAAGCGTCCACGTCAGCGTGTGGTAATTCTCCGGAACGTCGGCCTGCCCCGCCAGCGGGCTGAAATGAGTGTTCACCAGCCTTTTACCCGGTACCAGTTCCAGGATCACGCCTTTGTCCTCGTATGGCTTGCCCTTCCACATGCCACGCCATCGGATCGGGCCGCCCACAATCCAGTCGGTGTCGACATCCGTGCCGAACATGAACTCCCGGATTGCATCGGGGTCCGTGATCACGGACCAGACACGCTCCGGAGTCGCGCCGATCGTGATCGTCGAGCTTGCGACGTAGTTTTCACTCATGATTGACACGCTATGGCGCGCTCAACCGCCTGTCACCCGTCAATTCAGGCAATGCCGCAAATGGGTTCGCACCGAGCTGAGCACCCTTTGCTGACGAACGCTGACCTGCGAACGACCAGCCCTGCCTGCCGACATCCTTGAGGAGGAGCGTGCGCGCGTCCGGGATGCCCGCGGCATCCACTGTTGCCAACGTCGCCGCCTGAGGCTCGGCCACGCCGGCGATCACAGCCTCACGAATCCACGACAGGAAGAGCACATCGGGCTCGGCTGGTAGCGCTGCAGTGTCGAACGGCGGCGGCGAACCGACAAGGGAGGGCTGGGATCGCAGCCAGAGTGCCGGAGTACTCGTGTCCATGCCCACATCCTCGTGCCTGGCCGCCCAAACCGCGGACCGACAGGCCGCGCGCCTTCTCAGCAGGGCCCCAAGGATCGGCATGGCATCCGGACGGAGCGCGGCGGGGCGTCAAGGATACTGTGCGGCCACGAAAATCCCTGATAAGCCCCTAAGCTGAGCTCGTGATGCCGGCTCCCGCCACAGTCCCGGACACCGAGCCGCTGAAGCGCGCCTCTCTGTCAGCGGCTATGGGGCGGTTCGTCTCTCATGCGTTCCGGCTGCGGGGGAGAGCCAGCCGGAGTGAGTACTGGTGGTGGATGCTCGTCAACGTCATCACGCTGGCACTGACGCAGCTCGTGTTTCCGGCGCTGATCGCTGGCCGCACCCCGGAGCCCACGATCTTCCTCGGCCCTTTCGGGTCGCGCCTGTTCGCACCGATCGCGCTCGTCACGTGGCACGAGACGGATCCACCCAGCTCGCCGCTGGCAGCGTCCTTCCTGTTGTTCGCAGCACTGTGGCTGATCGTGACCGTCATTCCCGGGTTCACGGTCGCCGTGCGGCGTCTGCATGACTCGAATCTGTCGGGGTGGTGGGCGCTCCTGGCGGTCACCCCGCCTGGCCCATTCATCCTGCTCCTGCTCGCCACCCGACGTTCGCGAGTAGAGGGCGCCCGGTTCGACTAGGGCGAATGGAAAGAGTGGGCTCTCTCGAGCCGGCGCAAGCAGAGTCGCGAAAAGGGAACGAGCGGCCTGGTCGGCGATTCAATACGCGGCGACTCTCTTGCATCCGTGTGCTTGAATCGCGTAGCGAGAGGAGTGCAGTGCAAGCAGCCATCGAACAACGTCGCGTTTCGGGTGTGACCGGGTATTTGCGGGTCGGCAGCGGTGTCCTCGTATTGGCGGTGCTCACGTACGCGTTCTCCGAGCGGATCGCGGCCGGCGACGGGAACCCGTTCGACTTCTTCGGCTACTTCACCAACCTCACGAGCTTGCTGACGAGCGTCGTGTTGATCGCCACCGGGGCGCGCGTCCTCGCTGGGAGGCGCGTGCCGACGTGGCTGAGCATCGCGCGTGGTGTCGCTACCGCTTCTCTGATTGTTGTTGCACTGATCTACAACCTGGTCGTTCCCGGAACTGGATCCGCACCGCCTTGGGTCAGCGCAGTACTCCATGTAGTTTTCCCCCTTGCCGTCGTCCTTGATTGGATACGCGTCGGCGACCGGCCGCCACTGCCATGGAGGACGCTGTGGCTCGTGCTTCCGTATCCGCTGATCTGGCTCGCCGTCGTCTTGAGCCGCGGTGCCACGGATGGCTGGGTCCCGTATGGCTTTCTGCTGCCCGAGCGCGGACTGCTTGCCATGACGGCGACGGTCGGTGGCCTTCTTGCTGCATTGCTTGTTGCCGGCGTCCTGATCTGGGCATTCAGCAGAGTGCCGGGGTTCGCTCCGCGAAGGTGGAGCATAAGCCGGCGGAGCGGTTCGTCACTGCCGGAGGAGTAGATCTGTCCTTCGCTCAGAAGTGGATCGAGGCGCCGTGGGAGAGGGCTTCCGGAACCTGACTTGACATAATGTGCATTATCGGCGCAATGCCGAGAGTGGTCAGGTGCTCTCGCCCAGGGTCGGAATTGCGCGGAAATACTGCATCTTTCAACACCACCGTGCGGCGGGCGTTCGTTGTCGCGTACTCGTGCCTGAAGCCGAGTTTCTCGAGAACCCGGAGCGACCGCGTGTTCCAATCACAGACGGTCCACCAGAGCCATGTGCGCTCCGGAGCTATTCGTATACGATCTCAGGCTCGCCGATGGACCTGCGGCAAGCGGGCCGCCCAGAGCCACTCAATTGGCGACAACCGGCGTATTTATCCACCGCGGGCGGCCCCGCCGCGCTAACCTGACCCCAGCAACAGTTCCCTACAACTACAAAGGTGCACACAATGACCACACCCCAACAGGGCACGTACTTCGCGGCTTTCTCGCTCGACGGCAAGGATCTCACGAAGTCCGCCATCAACGGCGTCCGCATCGCACTCGGCGTCTCGGGCGCTGCGGCGCTCATCATCGGCCTCATCATCACCTTCTGGCCGAAGGGCGCGGCGGCTGGAATCGCCGTGCTGCTCGGCATCTACCTGCTGATCGCCGGCATCGCCTACCTCGGCATCGGGATCTTCTCCCGCGGCATCGGTGGCTGGGCCCGAGTGCTCGACATCATCCTGGGCATCGTCTTCATCGTGGCGGCGGTTCTTGCCTTCACGAACATCAGCGGCACCGCCGCGGTGCTGGCGGTCTTCCTCGGTGTGCTCGTCGGCATCGCCTGGATCATTGAAGGTGTCGTGGCGCTGGTGCAGATCGGCGACGCCCGCTCCAAGGGATGGTCGATCTTCTTCGGCCTGCTCAGCATCGTCGCCGGCATCGTGCTGCTCTTCGCCCCCATCTGGAGCGCCGTGTTGCTGTTCATCCTCACCGGCATCGGCCTGATCGTGCTCGGTGTGATCCAGATCGTGCGTGCATTCACCTTCGGCCGGGGCATCGTCACCCCCGCCTGAGTCATCAGGTGCACAGAAAAGGACGGGCCCTCCACGCGGAGGGCCCGTCCTTTTCTGTGCTGCGGGAGTTAGCTGAAGTCGGAGATGTCACCGACGTAACGGGTGTTGTTCGCGGGAACCGGCTCGACGGCAGCGAGGGCGACCTCGGCGGCGAACTCCCCCACGTTATAGAGCTTGCCGGCCGAGTCCTTGCGTGCCGAGATCGCACCGGGGTTCGCACGCTCGAGCAACGTGGCCGTGATCGTGCCCTCGATCATGTCGCCGGAGACGACGACGAACTCGACGCCCGCAGCGGCGAGCTCGGGCAGCTTGGCGCGCAGGGCGTCTTCGCCCGCGCGCTTGCTGCGTGCGACGGGCTCGTACTCGGGCATCGTGGCCGTGTTGTGGATGAAGTGCGCCTGGTGGCTGGTGACGAAGACGACACGGGCACCTGGGTTCAACGCGGGCAGCGCCGTCTCAAGCAGGTTGACCTGCGAGTCGCGGTTGAGCACCATGGCGTAGTCCTCGGCCATGCCGGACTCCATGCCGCCGGAGGCATTCATGACCAGGATGTCGATTCCGCCGAACTCGGCCTTGACCGTGTCGATCAGCTGGTTGACGGATGCCGGGTCGGTCAGGTCGGCGCCGACAGTAATCGCCGTCGCGCCCTCGGCCCGCAGGCTGTCGGCGAGCTTGACAGCCCTGGCCTCTTTGTTGCGGTAGTTGATGACGACATTCGCGCCGGCCTCGGCGAAGTAGCGCACGGTGTCCGCGCCGATCCCGCGTGAGGAGCCGGTGACGAGCGCAGTCTTGCCTGCCAAGGTCTGCGGGGCGAGTGGATTGGTCACGGAGGTCTCCTCGGTGTTGCGGGTGGGTATGGGATGTCAATGGGGGCGCCCCTCACAGAGAAGCGTCCGATCGAGGATACCAAGGGCCGGAGACTCAGGAACTCCCAGCGCAGATCGGCCATTGCCGCTCCCCCAGCTGATAGTTTCATCTCAGAGGTGACTCACAACGTCGGGAGGAGTGGTCATGGACGACTTCATTGCCTCATATGGCTGGATTATCTGGCTGGTCCTGATCCTGATCTTCCTCACGGTCGAAATCGTCACCCTCGAGTTGACGTTCCTGATGGTCGCCATCGGCAGCATCGGCGGTCTCATCGCCGGCCTGTTCGGCGCGGAGTGGTGGCTGCAGCTCGTCATCGCCGCCGTTCTCGCCGTGATCCTGCTCGTGCTGATCCGGCCCCCGCTGTTGCGCGCCCTCAAGAAGGGCGGCGACCCGGCCCGCAGCAACGTGGACGCGTTGCCGGGCACCGATGGCACCGTGGTGGCATCCATCGGCGGCGAATTCGGCATCGGCCAGGTGAAACTCGCCAACGGCGAGACCTGGACGGCGCGGCTCTCCCCCATCACCGAGCAACGCATCGTCGCGGCCGGTGAACGGGTGCTCGTCACCAGCATTGACGGCGCCACCGCCGTCATCGTCCCCGTCGAAAGGGTGCAGCCATGAACATCTCAGCAGACACCGTGTCGCAGATCGTGCTGGCCGCGGTCATCGTCGTCATTGTCGTCTTTGTCCTCGTCATCCTGTTCCGATCGATCAAGATCATCCCGCAGGCCTACGCCGGCGTGGTCGAACGCCTCGGCCGCTACCACAAGACGCTCACACCCGGGCTTAACCTGCTCGTGCCCTTCGTCGACCGGGTGCACAAGTTGGTCGACATGCGCGAGCAGGTCGTCTCCTTCCCGCCGCAACCCGTCATCACCGAAGACAACCTCGTCGTCTCCATCGACACCGTCGTGTATTTCCAGGTGACGGATGCCCGGGCGGCAACCTATGAGATCGCGAACTACCTCGGCGCCGTCGAGCAGCTCACCACCACGACGCTCCGTAACGTCGTCGGCGGGCTGAATCTCGAAGAAGCCCTGACCAGCCGCGATAACATCAACGGTCAGTTGCGTATCGTGCTCGACGAGGCGACAGGCAAGTGGGGCATCCGAGTGTCTAGGGTCGAGCTCAAGGCGATTGACCCGCCCCACTCCATCCAGGACTCGATGGAGAAGCAGATGCGTGCGGAGCGCGACCGGCGCGCACTGATCCTCACCGCAGAGGGCACCAAACAGTCCGCGATCCTCACCGCAGAGGGCGCCCGGCAAGCGGCAATCCTCAGCGCGGAGGGCGACGCGAAGGCTGCCGTGTTGCGTGCCCAGGGCGAGGCGGAGGCCATCAAGACGGTCTTCAGCGCGATCCACGAAGGCGACCCCGACCCCAAGCTGTTGGCCTACCAGTACCTGCAGACCCTTCCCAAGATTGCCGAGGGCTCGGCCAGCAAACTCTGGATCGTGCCCAGCGAGCTCACCGAGGCGCTGAAAGGCCTGAGCCGGGCATTCATCCCACCGAACCCGGATGCCGCGGCACCCATTGCCCCATCCGTCCCCCCGGCCAGTACACCTCCGGTCAGTACACCCCCGGCCGCGACTCCCCCACCGCTCCCCCGACAGGACCGACGCTCTGAACCCCGACACCAGCTCGCACTACCTCGACTCGACCGGCCCGCGCGTCCTCGCGCACCGCGGACTGGCCACCGAGGCCCCCGAGAACACGCTCCTGGCTTTCCGCAACGCCCTCGCCGCGGGTGTGACCTACCTGGAAACCGATGTGCACGCCAGCAGCGACGGGGTCGCCGTCATCTGCCACGACGCCGACCTGAGCAGGCTGGCGTCGCGCGCCGTCGCCGTGGGCGAGCTGAGCTTCGCCGAGTTGGCCGCCATCGATCTCGGCGCCGGGCAGCACTTCGTGTCGCTGGCAGAGGCGCTGGCCGCCTTTCCAACGGCACGCTTCAACATCGACGTGAAGGATTCCGCCTCGGTCGCGCCGACCGCGGCAGCCGTGTCGGCCGCCCAGGCGACGGAGCGCGTGCTGATCACGTCATTCTCGGAGAAGCGCCGCAGGGAGACGGTGCGGCTGCTGCCCGGCGTGGCCAGTTCGGCCTCGTCCACCCGCTTCGCCATAGCCCTCCTGGCGGCCAAGCTCGGCCTCTTCCCCGTGGTGCGCCGCGCGCTCGCCGGTTTCGTTGCCGTTCAGGTGCCGCAGACCGCCGGGCCTCTCACGATCACGACGCCGCGGGTCATCTCAGCGATGCACCGCGCCGGTGTCGAGGTGCACGTCTGGACGGTCAACGAGGAGGCGGAGATGACCGCGCTGCTCGCGCTCGGCGTCGACGGTCTGGTCACCGATCGCGCCGATATCGCCATGCGTGTGCTAGCCGCCCAGGCCTGAGAACATCCGTCTCCCGCGCGAGACTGGGAGTCTTCTGGCAAGGCCGGGGAACCCGCCGTAACGGCACCTCCTCCGCAAGCTAACGCACAGCTTGAGGCGCTATAACGGAGGTTGCATTGCGAGAGGAGACCACACAATGGCAGATCGTAGTTTGCGTGGAATGCGGCTGGGCGCACAAAGCCTGCAGAGCGAAGAGGGCGTCAGTTTCTCACCACGCGTCAATCACAGCTACCGCTGTGGCACATGTGGTCGTGACACGGTCATGACCTTCTCGGCCGAGGCCGAGGCCCCCGAGGCGTGGGAGTGCAAGCACTGCGGGCACGAGGCCAGCCTGATCGTCGATTCCAAGCCGGTGGTCATTGACCACTCCGAGGACAAGATCGCTCGAACCCACTGGGACATGTTGCTCGAGCGTCGCACGATCGAGGAGCTCGAAGAGCTGCTCGAGGAGCGTCTCGTCGCTCTGCGTGCCCGCCGCGGCACACAGAAGGTCAGCGTCTAGACGCTGATGTCGCCGCGTCAGCGGCGTTACCCCTCTGATCGCCGGGCCATTTGGCCCGGCGATAGGCGTTTCTGGACGCCCCACACTGTGACTCGCCAGAGTGCCTCAGCAACGATGCCGAGGTGCATCTTGGAGACCCCCTCCGAGCGCTCCTCGAACGTGATCGGGTGCTCGGCGATGCTCAGGCCGGCGCGCTCGGTGTGCCAGGCCATCTCGATCTGGAAACAATAGCCCTGGCTTGAGGTGGGCTGCTGCAGCAGCAGACGCACGGTATCCGCTCGAAACACGCGGAAGCCGGCCGTGATGTCGCGCACGGTCGAGCCCAGCATGAACCGCGAGTACCGGTTGCCGGCCCGCGAGATCGCCTGTCGGCTGCGCGACCAGTTGCTCACGCTGCCGCCGGGAACCCAGCGCGAACCGATGACGAGGTCGCGTCCACCCGCGGCGAGCTGCAGCATACGCGGGAGTTCCGCCGGGTCGTGTGAGCCGTCCGCGTCGATCTCGACGATGTAGTCGTATCCGTGGTCGAGCGCGTACCGGAATCCAGAGAGATAGGCACGTCCGAGCCCACTCTTGTCCGGGCGCACCAGCACAGCCAACCGCGGGTCGGTTCGGGCGAGCAGCGCCACCATCTGGGCCGTGCCGTCAGGGCTGTTGTCGTCGACGACGAGCACGTCGGCATCGGGCACGGCGGAGCGCAGCCGGGCGAGGATCGTGAGAATGCTCGCGCTCTCTTGGAAGGTCGGGACGATCACGAGGGCGCCTGCGCCGCTGTGCCCAGCTACGGCGCGCTCAGCCACGCTGTGCCCGCCGGGTGCGCCCCGCGAGGATCAGGCAGAGGGCGAGGCCAGCCAGGCCGAGCCCGGAGACCAGCCATTCGATGCCACGCCCCGCGGCCATCGCCGGTGTCACCGTGTCGCTGAGCGGCACCGTCTCGACCATCGACCCGGCGGTGAAGTTGGGGATGGCGGCCTGCGTGCTGCCGTCGGGCAGGATGATGGCGCTCGAGCTGACGGTGGAGATGTTCACCACGGTGCGGCCGGCCTCGATCGCGCGCATCCGGGCGATAGCCAGCTGTTGGGCGCTCTCGTCGGTGTAGTGCTCCGCGCTGCCGAAGTCGGCGTTGTTGGTCTGTGCCAGGATGATGCCGGCACCTCCGTCGATCATCTCCTTGATCAGCTGATCGTCGGCGATGTCGAAGCAGATGGCAATGCCGGCGCGGATGCCGTTGATGTCGAAGACGTTCGGCTGAGTGCCGATCGAGTAGTCGCGGCTGATCAAGTCGATCAGCTCGGGAGCGAACGGCCGCCAGAACGCGCGGTCCGGCATGTACTCGGCGAACGGCACGGGGTGCACCTTGTCGTAGATCTGCACTGCACCCTCCCCGGCCTTCCAGAGGAGCGAGCTGTTGAAATACTCGTCGTCGCGCATCGTGATGGTGCCGACGACGAGCGGTGCCTGCATCTGCTCGCTCACATAGTCGAGTGTCTTCGCCGCCTGCGTGCTGCGCAAGGGGTCGATGTCAGAGCCGTTCTCAGGCCACACGACCATGTCGACGTCTTCGCCGACCAGGGGAAGTGTCACGCTCACGTGGTTGGCGAGGATCTCGCCCGGAACATATTGGGCGAACAGCCCGGCGTTGGCGTTGCCCTGCACGGCCGCCAGCCGGGTGCTGCCAGACGGCAGCGTCGGCCAGGCCGGGATGGCGAGCAACAGCGCGACAGCGGCGACAGCGATGCCGGCGCGCCAACCGATCTCCAGCGAACGCTCCCGGATCAGCTGCACGGCGAGTGCCGCCAGCAGCGCCATCAGGAAGCTGAGTCCTGAGGCACCGACGAGGCTGAGCAGCCCGGCGAACGGGCCCTCCGTCTGGGAGAGCGCGAGGCGTCCCCACGCGAAGCCGCCGTACGGCCAAACGGCGGCGATCGCCTCGCGGGCCGTCCACAACCCGGCGACAACAACGGGAACCATGCCGAGCCGGCCGAGCGGGGTCGGCCAGACCCGGGGTCCCCAGCGCAGCACGACCGCGATCAGTGCGACGCCGATCGAGAAGAAGATGGATTGCAGCACGGCCAGGGCCAGCCAGGGCAGGGAGCCCAGGTAGAGCGTGAGCCAGTAGATGTGCGTCAGCCAGAAGCTGAGCCCGCCGATCAGCCCGAGCAGCCAGCCCATCCACGGCCCGCGCCCGAGCAGCGTGAGGAACAGCAGCGCGACCGCGAGTGGGGCGAGCGGCCACCAGCCGCGGTCGGGGAACGCCCCGTCCAGGAGGATGCCGGATGCCGCGGCGAGCGGGAGAGCCAGATAGATCGGGATGCGCAGCGCGGAGCGCCCCTCAACTCCCGTGTCCATCACCCGTACAGCCTATGCGACCGAGGAGTAGGCAACGATTCCGCGGCGCACGGAGTCCATGGCGATGCGGGCGTTCGCGGCGACCGGGTTGTCGGCGACGACGGAGAGCTGGTCGAGCAGGTCGATGGTCTGCTTGGTCCAGCGCACGAAGTCACCGGCGGCCATGTCGGCGTCGGCGAGCACCTCGCCGAGCGGCGCCCCCTTGGCCCACTTCCACATGGCCAGGGCGAGCCCGGTCGCCGGCGGTTCGCTGCCGGGTAGCCGGTGGTCGCGCTCCAGGTCGTCCAGGTCGCTCCACAGCGTGCCGGTGGCGTCGAAGGCGGCGAGGAAGGGGCCCCGAGGCAGGAACCGCTCGGAGATCGAGCCCTCGTCGCGGCGCGGCTGGTAGACCAGCGTTGTCGCCATCGCCGCGAGGCTGGGCGCGTCCAACTCGTTCCACAGCCCGCGGCGCAGGGACTCGGCCACAAGCAGGTCGCGTTCCCCGTAGATGCGGCGGAGCATACGCCCGCTCGCGCTGGCGCTCAGCTTTCCACTGGCATCCCTCTCCAGGTAGCCGAAGTTCAGCAGCAGGTCGGTCACCCGGTCGAAAATGCGGGCCACCGCGCCGGTGCGCGAGCGGATCTGTGCCCTGAGCGCCTCGTTCTGCTTGTTGAGTTTGAACCAGCGCTCGGCCCAGCGTGCGTGCACCTCGCGGTCGGGGCAGTTGTGGCAGGGGTGTGCGCGCAACTTCTTGCGCAGCGAGTTGAGTTCTCGCTGCACCTTCTCCTTGGCCGCGCGCGACTGCTGGTTCTCGGCGCGAGAGGACTGCCGCTCCAGATCGGCCAGGTCACGGCGGATGCGGGCATACTCGCTGAAGTCGCCCAGGTGGCAGGTCATCGACGCCGCATAGCCGTCCAACGACTCCTGCTGCTGCCGCACGGTGCGGGCCAGGTCGACAACGGAGCGGTCGGCCTGGAACTGGGCGAAAGAGGATTCCAGGATGGCGCGGGCGCGCTGCCGGCCGAACTGCTCGATCAGGTTGACGGCCATGTTGTAGGTGGGCCGGAAGCTGGAGTTCATCGGGTAGCTGCGCCGGGAGGCGAGCGCGGCGACCGCCTGCGGGTCGAGGCCGTCCTGCCAGTGGATGACGGCGTGCCCCTCGACGTCGATGCCGCGGCGCCCGGCGCGGCCGGTCAGCTGGGTGTACTCCCCCGGCGTGATCGGCACGCGGGCCTCGCCGTTGAACTTCTCCAGCTTCTCCAGCACCACGGTGCGGGCCGGCATGTTGATGCCGAGGGCGAGCGTCTCTGTGGCGAAGACCGCCTTGACCAGCTTGCGCTGGAACAGTTCCTCGACGACCTCCTTGAAGGCGGGCAGCATTCCGGCGTGGTGCGCGGCGACACCGCGCTCCAGGCCCTCCAGCCACTCCCAGTAGCCGAGAACGGCCAGGTCCTCGTCGAGCAGGGTGCGGCAGCGCTCCTCGACGATGGCGCGGATCTCGTCGCGTTCGTGCGCCTGGGTGAGGCGCACGCCGGCACGCAGCACCTGACGCACGGCCTGGTCGCAGCCGACCCGGCTGAAGATGAAGAAGATGGCTGGCAGCAGGTTCTTTCCGTCGAGCATCGCGACGACGGCCGCCCGGTCGAGTTTGGCCGCCGGCTGCTGCTGCTGGCTCCAGCCGCCCCTGTCATGGCCGCGCCGGCCCCGAGTGGAGCGGGCGTGGATGGAGCGGGAGCCGCCCTTGGCCAGCTGCACCAGTTCCGGGTTCACCCGGTTGGTCGCGGCCACGCCGGAGGAGTCGAACAGGTCGACCATCTTGCCGCGGGCCAGCACGTGCTGCTCCAACGGCACCGGGCGATCCTCGGAGACGATGACGTCGGTGTCGCCGCGCACGGCCTGCAGCCAGTCGCCGAATTCCTCCGCGTTGGAGACGGTGGCGCTCAGCGCGACCAGCCGGACCTCGCTGGGCAGGTGGATGATGACCTCTTCCCAGACGGCCCCGCGGAAGCGGTCGGCGAGGTAGTGCACCTCGTCCATCACCACGAAGGCGAGGTCGGAGAGCAGGTCTGAGTCGGCGTAGAGCATGTTGCGCAGCACCTCGGTGGTCATGACCACGATGCGTGCGCCGGAGTTGATGTTGGTGTCACCGGTGAGCAGCCCGACGTTCTCCGGCCCGTAGACGGCGACGAACTCCTGGAATTTCTGGTTGCTGAGCGCCTTCATGGGCGCCGTGTAGAACACCTTCGCCGTGGAATCCTGCATCGCCTGGTAGACGGCGAACTCGGCCACGATCGTCTTGCCCGCCCCCGTGGGCGCGGCGACGAGAACGCTGCGGCCGGCCTCCAGTGAGGCGCAGGCTGCACGTTGGAAGGGGTCGAGGTCGAAGCGCTGCAGCTCCCGGAACGCCTGGACGAGGGGGTCTGACGGTTGCTGCGGGAGGCCGCATAGCGTTCGGCCGGGGAGAGTGTGCTCACAGGCTCAGCCTAGATCGGCGTACTGGGCCTCGAGCGCACGCGCCCGCTTGGCGGCGCGCCAGTCGTGCAGCGCTGCCACGCCGTAGGCGGCGAAGTAGAGCACGATCATCGGGATCGCGAGCAGGAACATCGAGACCACATCGGCGGCGGGGGTCGCGATCGCCGTGAACAGGCAGATCACGAGGATGGCGATGCGCCAGGACTTGATGATGGATGCCGCACTGATGACGCCGGCGAAGTTCATCAGCACGATGAAGACGGGCAGCACGAAGGCGATGCCGATCGCGAGCATCAGCTTCAGCACGAAGTTGAAGTAGGCGTTGGCCTCGAAGTAGGTCACCGTGTCGACGGGCGCGAAGCTCGCCATCAGGTTGACGATGTTCGGCAGCACGAACCAGCCGGCAGCGCAGCCGGCGAAGAACAGCGGAACCGCGGTGAAGAAGAAGCCGAAGGTGTAGCGCTTCTCCGTCTTGGTGAGGCCGGGCGTCAGGAACGCGAACACCTGGTACAGCCAGATCGGGCTGGAGAGGATCAGGCCGGAGTAGATGGACACCTGCAGGCGCAGGTCGAACGCGGAGGTGATGTTCGGGTAGTTGATCTCTGCCCGGCGGTATTCGGCCATGGCCGTGACCGGACCGCGCAGCTGCTCCCAGATCCACTCGGAGAACACCCAGCCGACGATGGCGCCCAGCAGGATGCCGATTGCCGCGAGAAAGAGCCGCTTGCGCAGCTCAATCAGATGAGCGGCGAGCGGCATCTTGCCTTCGCGGTTGCGGCGCGTGTCGCGTTCGCTCACTCGTTACGGCTTGGGCGTCGCGTCGCCGTCGGCGCTGGTGTCGCCGGCGGGTTCCTTCGCGGCATCCGGCTTGATCTCGGACTTGAGGATCTTCATCGACTGCCCGAGGCTGCGGGCCAGTGCGGGAAGCTTGGGCGCGCCGAAGAGAAGCAGGATGATGACGAGGATGACAATTGCATGCCATCCAGTGAGGCCGTTAAACATGAGGTGGGGTCCAATTCTCGGCGGAACGTATGAGTAGTTTACCCCGAGCGAGCCGGGCATCGTGGCGTTGCTGCCTCCGGTACACGCGGGCGTCGCGGTTGTGCTCGACGATCAGGGCGAGTTCTGTCTGATCGCGGAAGGGAGCTGAGGGGTGCGTGCGGGTGCAAGCTCATCCAGCTGGGCGTCGAGCTTGCCCAGGGCGCTGCTCAGTTCGCCGAGTTCCCGGGCACCGGCGGCGGCCTTGCGGAACAGTGTGACCCCGAAGTAGGCGAGCATGCCGAGCAGTGCCAGGACGAGTCCGCCCCAGATCAGCCACCAGCTCCACCACGGCATCTCAGGCGTCACTCTCTGCGTACTGCGCGGCGCCGGCGGCCGCCCAGTCGGCGACGATCTGCCTGGCCTCGGGCGGACCGAGCACCGTGATGAGACCGGGCAGGCCGCTGACCAGGCGCTTCAGGCCGTGGTAGTGCGGAACCCGGATGGTGAGCCTGACCTTGTCGTCGGTGCGCGTCGTGCGGGCGCCGGGAGTCACGTAGTCGGCGAGCAGCGGCAGGGCGGCACTCGGCAGTTCGAGCTGCACGCGCAGGTCGTCTGCGGACACATCGAAGAGTGTGCTCGGCACGACGACATCGTCTCCGTGCCTGGTGATCGGCCGTTCTGTTCCGCGCAGGCCGGTGATCCGGTCGAGCCGGAACGTGCGCACCGCGTGGCGCAGGTGGCACCAGCCGCGCAGGTACCAGTCCTGGTCGATGGACTCGATGCGCAGCGGGTCGACCACGCGGGACTCACGCTGCCCGCGGGCGTTGAGATACTCGAACTCCACCTGGGTCTCGCCGCTGATTGCGGCGCGCAAGGTGCCGATCTCCTCGGCGCTCGCCTCGGCGGCAGAGGCCGTTTCCGCAACGGCGAGCTGGCTGGGCGCTGCGGAGGCGCCGCGGGTGAGTTTCGCCATCAGGGTGGCGATGGCCTCCCGGTTGTCGTGCTCCGGCAGCGCGGCCAGGTATTGCAGCCCCGCGATCAGCGCGGCCGCCTCGCGAGCAGAGAAGCGTGGGGTGTCGTCGATGGCCACCTGGTGGGTGACCACGATCGTGTCGCGGTCCAGGTAGGCGTCCCAGTCGATGTCGAACAGGTCGCCGTGCTGGTACTGCTTGGTCTCCCCCGGCACCCCGGAGACGGCGATCAGTGAGACGGCCTCGCGGATCAGGTCGGGTTCGACGGCGAAGTGCGCTGCGGCATCCGCCACGCTCACCCGGCGCTGGTCGAGCAAGTACGGGACGAGGGCGAGCAGCAGGGCCAGCTTGTCCTGTGCTCGAAACTGCTGGGGGCTCACGCGTGACTCCCGTCGTTCTGGTCGCCCGCGCCGTGCAACGCGCTCACCTGCAGCAGGCGGGCGCGCACGGCGGAGCGGAGGTCCGCCGGGGCGTGCACGAGCACCTCTGGACCGAAACTGGCCAGCTCGTCGGCGAGGATGTCGAGGTCGGTGAAGTGAAGCTCATAGTCGCCGGAGTCGGTGTGGCTGAACCCGGAGCGCTTCTGCAGGCGCAGCTCGGCGTCGCTGCCGGCGACGATGCCGAGAACAGCCACGTTGCCTTGCCAGACGCGTTGCAGCGCGGCGAGCGATTGCTCGGCCGCGTCGGCGGGCGGCGCGTCGAAGGTCGCGCCGGGAAGCGGCTTGACGGGGCCGACGATGCGCGAGAGCAGGAAGGTGCGCGGTGCGCGGGCGCGCTTGTCGAATCCGCTGAGGTGCCAGCGACCCTCGTGCACGACGAGGGCATACGGGTCGACGGTGCGCAGCAGCGGCTTCTTCTGACCGGGCTTGAGGTAGAGGAAGCTCACCCGCTGGTGCTTGTCCAGAGCGAGTTTGAGAGGGCCGAAGGCGGCCTCCCGCACGCGCAGGCGCGGCGCGTAGCCGATGACGGCGTCATCCGTCTCGATGCCCAGCGAGCGCAGCTTGGTGATGGCCCGTCGGGAATCTTCCGACAGTGAGCCGTCACGCCAGACGGCGGCGGCGAGGCCGAGCAGCGCGTTCTCGGCGGCGGAGAACGTCACATCGGCCGGCAGCTCGTAGAGCGCCCGCGGGATCCGGTACCGGGCCGACTGGCTGTCTCCCGGCCGGTCCGGCGCGTCGATGGTCTCCAGCGGGATGCCCAGCTCGCGGATGTCATCTTTGTCGCGCTCGAACTGCCGGTCGAGGCTCGCGTTGTCACCGCCGAGCACGTAGCGCTGGCGGTAGCCCTGCACGGTGGAGAGGATCTCGGCCTTGCCGAGGCCCTGCTCACTCGCCAGGAGGGCGAGCACCAGGCTGAACAGTCGCTCCTCGACCGGGACGGCGACGGCATCCATGCGCCCAGCCTCCATTAGCCCGGCCTCCACTCGTCTAGACGATGCCGAGGATGTCGACGACGAAGACCAACGTCGCGTTCGGGGGCACGCTGCCGTTGCCCTGCTCGCCGTAGGCGAGGTCAGGCGGGATGACGGCGATGATCTGCGAACCGACCTGCTGGCCGATCAGCGCATCGGCGAAGCCGGTGATCACGCCGTTCTGCACGGTCGGGGATCCGGCGGCGGCCGTGAGCTGCGCCGGGGCGCCCCGCGACCAGCTGGAGTCGAAGACGGTCTTGGTGTCCCAGAGCACGCCGGTGTAGTGAACGATGAGCTGGTCGCCCTCCTTCACCGTGGCGCCGTCGCCCTTCTTGAGCACGGCGACCTCAAGGTCGGTCGGCGCGGCGGCGGACGGGATGGTCACGCCGGGTACGCCGTTGGCATCCAGAACCACGCTGGGCAGGCCGTCGACGGCTGCCTGCGGGGTGCCGTTCGCCTTCGGCAGGAAGGCGCGGTTGACGTCGACGACGAAGACGATCGAGTCGTCAGGAGCGACGCCGAGGTTCGGGTTTCCGGCCTCGCCGAATGCCTCCTTCGGGGGAACGACGAGCGTGATCCTCGAACCCTCCGTCGAGCAGAGCAGGCCCTGCTGGAGGCCGGCCATCAACGTGCCCTCGGTGAGCGGGAGGGAGAGGGCAGAGGAACCGTCGTAGGTCGACTTCTCGATGAGGTCGCCGCTGGTGCCGTTGTAGACGCTCCAGTCGAGCACCACCTGCTGGCCCGGGACGGTGCCGAGGCCCTCGCCGGCGCGAACGACGGTGCGCTCGGTGTGATCCGTCTTCAGCGGCGTCGGGAACGAGACCGTTGGGGCGGTGCCCTCGTCGCCGCTGACCTTCACGATCGAGGAGGACTCACCCGAGGGCACGGGGCTCTCGCAGCCGGGTCCGGCGCTCGGGGCGCAGGCCGTGAGGCCGACCGTGAGCAGACCGGCGGTGATGAGCAGTGCGGGAAGCTTGCGCACGAGTCCTCGTTTCGATGCAGTGGAAGGAAGGGTTCGGATGCCGTGGGCGGTGCAGCCCGGGCCAAGTTTACTCAGTGTCTACCGGTGTATCGGCGTCGGCCAGCGGCTCGTCGTCGTTGCGGGCCTTGGACAGCTCTGCGCCGGCCGTGGCTGCACGCACGCGCTTGCGCAGGCTCTTCGCGCTGACGCTGCGCTCGCCCAGGCTGCCGGGGGTCCACAGCTCGACATCCTCATCGCTGAAGTCGCTCTTGGACGGGCGGCGCTTGAGCTCCGGCAGCACCGCGCCCGGCGCGAGCCGGCGGGCAGTGAGCAGGAAGCCTGTGTGGCCGATCATGCGGTGGTCCGGGCGCACGGCCAGGCCCTCGACGTGCCAGCCGCGCACCATCGTCTCGCTGGAGTCCGGGTTGGTGTAGTCGCCGGTGGCGCGGATGGCCTCGGCCACGCGGGAGAGCTGGGTGACGGTGGCGACGTAGCAGAGCAGCACACCACCGGGCTTGAGCGCCGTCGAGACGGCGGGCAGGCACTCCCAGGGCGCGAGCATGTCGAGCACGACACGGTCGACGCTGCCCGGTTCGGTGACCTCAGGCAGTGCGTCGGAGAGGTCGCCCAGTGTGATCGACCAGTTCTCAGGGTCGTAGCCGAAGAAGGTGGCCGCGTTGCCGCGGGCGACATCCGCGAAGTCCTCGCGCCGTTCGAACGACTTGAGGGTGCCGGCCGGACCGATGGCGCGCAGCAGCCAGAGGGAGAGCGCACCGGAGCCGACGCCGGCCTCGACGACGGTCGCACCGGGGAAGATGTCGGCCAGACCGATGATCGCCTGGGCGTCCTTCGGGTAGATGATCGCCGCACCGCGGGGCATGGCCATCACGAAGTCGTTCAGGAGCGGGCGCAGTACCAAGTGCTCGATGCCGACGTTGTTGGCAATGACGGAGCCGTCCGGCTGGCCGATGATGTCGTCGTGGGCGAGCAGGCCGCGGTGGCTGTGGAAGACCTTGCCCGGCTCCAGCATGAAGGTGTTCAGCTTGCCCTTGGGGCCAGTCAGCTGTACGCGGTCACCCGCGCGGAACGGGCCGCTGTTCTGGGGTCGCCCCTGCGCTCGGGGAGATTCGGCGGTCTGGTCGGTCATGGGGTCACCACTTCTTGATTGCGTGAGGCTTCGACAAACACGGTGGCGATGTCGGAGAGTGTGCGGCCGGCCAGGCTCGGCCACAGGGTGTAGCTGGAGTGTGCGGGCAGCTCGATGATGTGCGGAACACCGATGGTGACGGCACCGGATGCCGCGGCGGCGGCCACCCCGGGAACGGAGTCCTCGAAGGCGACGCAGCGCTCGATGGGCACGCCGAGCTGGGTGGCGGCGAGCAGGTAGGCCTCAGGGTCGGGCTTCGGCTTGGCGACGTGGTCGCCGGCGACGATCAGGCGGAACGCCGGGAATCCGATCAGATCGACGATCTGCTCGGCCATCGGAGACATGGACATGGTGACCAGTGCGCACGGGATCCCCTGCATGCTCAGCTCGGCGAGCAGCTCGCGGGCACCGGGGCGCCACGGCACGCCCTCGGATTTGAGGAGCTCCTGCACACGGCCGGTGAGACGCTGGATGATCTCGTCGGCGTCCAGCCGGACCCCGGCACCCTGCAGGATGCCGGCAGAGACGCTCAGCCCGTTGCCCACCATCTTGAGGCCGTCCTCATGCGTCCAGACGCCGCCGAAGCTGCCAACGAGCTCCGACTCGGCCTGCATCCAGTACGGCTCAGTGTCAACAATGGTGCCGTCCATGTCCCAGAGGACGGCGGCGGGAGTGTCAGTAGTCACGGGGATCAAGTCTAGAGGAGCGGAGCCGGGCATATCCTTAGCACGGAGGGCTGCACGAGCCCGCCGCTGAGTGAGCGGAGACATTTCGGTGACGACGAGCAGCAAAATTCTGGGTGGGCGCATCCTGGTGGTGGCGTTCGAGGGTTGGAACGACGCCGGCGAGGCGGCATCCGGGGCCGTGCGCTCGCTGCAGGAAGAGCTCGAGGTGACTGAGATCTTCTCGGTCGACCCCGAGCGCTACTTCGACTACCAGTTCAACCGGCCGACGATCGGCATCGACGAGGACGGCAAGCGCACGCTGAGCTGGCCGAGCACCGTGATGTACGGCCCCACCGCACCGGGCAAGCAGAGCGCTTCGTTGGCGGCGGATGCCGAGATGCAGGTGAGCGGCGCCAACGACTCCAACATCTACCTACTGCTCGGCACCGAGCCGTCCCGCACCTGGAAGGGCTTCACGGCCGAAGTGATCGACGCGGCGCTGGCCGCGGATATCGGCGGGATCGTGTTCCTCGGCGCCATGCTCGCCGACGTGCCGCACACCCGGCCGATCTCGATCTTCACGTCGAGTGACAACGCCCAGGTGCGCGCGGAGCAGGGCATCGAGCGCAGCAACTACGAGGGGCCAATCGGCATCCTGAGCGTCATCGCCGACGCCGCGGAGCGTGTCGGCATCCCGACCCTTTCGATCTGGGCCTCCGTGCCGCACTACGTGCACCACTCCCCCTCGCCCAAGGCGATGCTGGCGCTCATCGACAAGCTCGAGGAGCTGACCGACGTCACCATCCCGCGCGGCGACCTCGTGAACGAGGCGGCAATCTGGGAGGCGAACATCGACGAGCTGGCCAGCGAGGACGAGGACATGGCGTCCTACATCGCCCAGCTGGAGCAGGCCCGCGACACCGTTGACTCGCCAGAGGCCAGCGGCGAGGCGATCGCCCAGGAATTCGAGCGCTACCTGCGAAAGACCAACCCGGACGGCAAGGACGGCAAAGACGGAAAGGCCGGCGGGCCCCGCTAGCCGGCGGCCGGGGCGATCGAGTCGAGGATCGCCCGGACCCCGGCGCGGTACACGGTCAGGGTGTCCATCGACATGAGCTCCCCGCGCAGCCGTGCGAGCCGTGGGAACTGGGCGAGTGCGTCGGCATCGAGCGTCTGGATCCACGGGGATGCCGAGACGGAGGCGCCGTCTGCGCCGTGCGCAGCGTCTCGGCTCAATTCGAGCGCCATCCCTGCGGCGAAGGCGAGGGTGTGCCCGGAATAGGCGCCGTAGGCGTCGACGAGACGCTGGCCGTCGAGGCCCGCCTCCTCCAGCGCCTCGAAGATGAAATCGAGTGAGGCGAGCTCGCCGACGCCGCGCCCGTCGATGAGCGGGGAGAGTTGGCCGATGGCTGGCGCCTCAAGGTAGGTTTCCGCGAGTGCATCGGAGTACCGGGCGAGGCGCAGCCGCCAGGAGGGTTCGCTGCGGTCGACGCGGGACAGCGCCTCGGCGTACAGCCGGTCGACGGCGGCCCGATGCAGCTCCTCCTTGTCGCGGAAGTGGCGGTAGATCGCGGCGGCGGTGACGCCGAGTGCCGAGGCGAGCATGCGAATGCTCACCTCGGCGCGGGGGGCCTCCCTGGCGAGGGCGAGGAGCGTGTCGACGATGCCGTCCCGCGTGAGCACTCGGCTCCTGGGCTTGGCCGTGCTCGCTGCCGGTGGTCTCGTCGTTGCCACGTCGTTTCTCCTCGCCCTGCTGGCTGACTCTGTCTACACGGTGCGCTGGCCGTACGCCGGCCGGTGCGCCTCCTCCTGATACCAGTCCCCCCGGCCGGCCTCGATGGCCGCTCCGACGTTGAACACGATCTCCTCAGCGTAGGGTGCGCCGACGATCTGTACACCGATCGGCACGTCGTCGCCGGAGCGGCCGACGGGCACGGCGAGCACGGGATTGCGGTTCGCGATGTTGAACGGGGTCGTCATCGCCATCGAGATGTAGCACTCGTTGTCGACACCATTGATGGTGATTCCGTCGATGTAGTACTCGTCGGCCAACAGGGCGGGCACACCGGCGACGGGGCAGACGAGGGCGTCGTACTCGACGAAGACCTTGGCGAGCGTCTCGTGCACCTGCACCTCACGCTCCAGGCCGCCGAGCACGCCGTTCTTCTCGAAGTACTTGGTGGCGAGTGCCATGGCCTGCAGCGTGTAGGGCTCGAGCTGGTCCATGACGCCCAGCTCGGTGATCTCGGCGATCCAGGGCACGAAGATGGTGCCGAAGTGGGTCCACGCGGTCTCCATCACGAATTCGTGGTCGATCGGCACGATCACCTCGGTGACGGTCGCGCCGGCGGCCTCGAGCCAGGCGCGGGTGCCGGCGACGGCATCCCGCACGTCGTCCTGCACCCCATAGTCACCGAGGGTGAGGGCCAGCGCGATGCGCTTGCCGGTGAGGTCCGCGTTCGGCACGAGTGTGGGCGCCAGCGGCAGGCTTACCGGGTCGTCGGGGTGCTGGCCGGAGATCACGTTCTGCAGCAGCGCGACGTCGGCAACGGTGCGGGCCATCGGGCCGTCCGTGCAGTAGCGGTCGAGGTTGGTGGGGGCGAGCGCAGGGTTGCGGCCGTAGGGCGGCTTGTAGCCGACCACGCCGTTGAACGACGCGGGGATGCGGGTGGAGCCGCCGATGTCGGAGCCGGTGCCGAGCGGCGCGTAGCCGGCCGCGAGCGAAGCGCCGGTGCCGCCTGAGGAGCCGCCGACGCCGAACTTCGGGTTCCACGGGTTGCGGGTGATGCCCCAGAGCTTGCCGCGCGTGTAGGCCGCGATGCAGAATTCCGGCGTCGTCGCGCGGACGAACGGAATGCCGCCGGCCTCGACGATGCGCGTGATGATCGGGTGGGTCTCCTCGGCAATGTTGTCCTTGAAGAGCGGGCTGCCATTGGTCTCCGGCAGGCCCTCGATGGGCTGCTCCTCCTTGAGGACGACGGGCAGACCCTCGAGCGGGCGCGCCGTGCCGTTCGCGTAACGGCGCTCGGCCTCAGCAAGGGCCTCGTCGAGCGCCAGCCGCTCCCCCGTCGTGGCGTTGATCGTGCCCTCGGTCGCGTTGATGTGCTCAAGCAGCTCCGCGGCGTACGCGCTGGGCGTCAGACTGCCGTCTCGAAAGCGCTCGAGCACCGCAGTCGCGGAGAGGTAGGCATTGGACGTCGTCATCGTTGACTCCTGTTCGTGTCGGCCCGTACTGCGGGCATGACGCGAGCTTAGAAAGTCGGACCACGTTAAGTCAACACTGTTTACAACAGCGTTGACTCCGCATCGCGCTAGGCCGCGATCACACCGGTGGCGAGGAAGCCGAAGAGCGCCAGGCCGAGCAGGATCCGGTAGATCACGAACGGCAGGAAGCTCCGCTTGGAGATGTAACGCATGAAGAACGCGATCACGACGAGCCCGACAGCGAACGCGATCACCGTGGCGACGAGCGTTTCGAGCGGCCCGAACACCTCGGGCAGGCATCCGCTCGCCCCGGCAACGCAGGGATCGGTGATCGAGTTGTATACCTGATACAGGCCGCTGCCGAAGACGGCGGGGATCGCCAGCAGGAAGGCGTAGCGGGCGGCCGCAGCGCGCTCGTAGCCGAGGAACAGCCCCATCGTGATCGTTCCGCCGGAGCGTGAGACACCGGGCACCAGCGCGAGCGCCTGGGCGAAACCGAACGCGACGCCGTGCGGGTAGGTCAGCTGGTCGAGCTTGCGCTTCTTGGCACCGACGTAGTCGGCGACGCCGAGCAGGATGCCGAAGACGATCAGCATGGTCGCGGTGATCCACAGGTTGCGCAGCGTCGTCTCGATCTGGTCCTTGAACAGGATGCCGAGGATCGCGATCGGCAGGGAGCCGATGACGATCAGCCAGCCCATGCGGGCATCCGGGTCATTGCGCGGCAGCTTGCCGACCAATGACTGGGCCCAGTGGCTGATGATGCGCACAATGTCGCGCCAGAAGAAGATCACCACGGCCAGCTCGGTGCCGATCTGGGTGATCGCGGTGAATCGGGCGCCCGGGTCCTCCCCCGTGCCGAGGAACGCCCCCACGATGCTGAGGTGGGCACTCGAGGAGATCGGCAGGAACTCGGTGAGACCCTGCACGAGCCCGAGGATGATGGCGTTGATGAAATCCATGTACAGCAGTCTCCGCGTTAGTAATTGGTGAGCAGATCTCGGAGAACCTGCCTGCCAAAGACTAATGCGTCAAGCGGAACACGCTCGTCGACCCCGTGGAACATCGCGGGGAAATCCATGTCTTCCGGCAGGCGCAGCGGGGCGAAACCGTAGCCGGTGATGCCGAGCAGGCTGAGCGCCTTGTTGTCGGTGCCGCCGGAGAGCAGGTATGGCAAAACGGGGGCGCCAGGGTCGTGCAGCTGCAGCGTCGAGGTGACCGCGTCGACGAGCGACCCGCCGAACGGCGTCTCGAGCCCGATGTCGCGGTGCATGACGACGACCTCGATGTCGGGGCCGACGAGCTCGCGGACCTCGGCCAGAACAGCCTCCTCCTCGCCGGGCAGCGTGCGGATGTCGATGAGCGCCTCGGCCGTGTCCGGGATGACGTTGTGCTTGTAGCCGGCCTGCAGCAGCGTGGGGTTCGTCGTCGTGCGCAGCGAGGCCAGCAGGAAGCCGGAGGCGGAGCCGGTGGCCAGCGCGAGCTCGTCCGGCCCGACCCGCTGCGGGTCGGCATCCAGGATTCTGGCGATCTCGGCGAGCATGTGGGTGGTGGTGCCGGTGAGCTTGATCGGCCAGTCGCGCCTGCCGAGCGTGGCCACGGCCTCCGCCAACTTGGTGATGGCGTTGTTGTGAATCAACCGGGAACCGTGCGCCGCCTGGCCGCGGGCGACCAGCTTGACCCAGAGCAGCGCCTTCTCGCCTGTCTGCAGCAAGTAGGAGCGCTTGCCGCCGATCATGACGGAGTAGCCGCCCACCTCGCTGATCGCCTCGGTCGCGCCGGCGAAGAGCTCGGGGTGGTTCTTGACCAAGTGGTGGGAGCCCTGGACTCCCCCGGCCTCCTCGTCGGCGAAGAACGCGACGACGAGGTCGCGCTCCGGCTGCTGACCCTCGCCCAGGATGTCTTGCAGGGCGGTGATGATCATGGCATCCATGTTCTTCATGTCGACGGCCCCACGACCCCAGAGCATGCCGTCCTTGATCACGCCGCCGAACGGGTCGACCGACCAGTTGGCCGGATCGGCCGGCACGACGTCGAGGTGGCCATGCACGACGAGGGCCGGCTTGTCGGCATTGCGTCCCTTGACCCGGGCGACAACGCTGGTGCGGCCGGGGTCGGCGTCGAAGAGTTCGGGCTTCAGGCCGAGCGCGCGCAGGTGCTCCGCAACGTACTCGGCGGCTTCCGTCTCGGAGTTGGCCTTGCCCTCGCCGTAGTTCGACGTGTCGAAACGGATGAGATCACGCGCAATGACGGCCGTCGCGTCGAGTTCAGAAATGTTGTCTGCAGAAGAATCACCGGGTTGGGCCATGGATTCACGCTACCGGACGGCTCGTACACACGGCGTGTCGCACGCCGCGCGTCACGAACGCTCAAAACACTCTCTGGATCCGTGCTAATCTCGTCTTCGGCCGCTGAGAGATCAGCTGCCGGAAACACATGCGCGGGTGGCGGAATTGGCAGACGCGCTAGCTTGAGGTGCTAGTGCCCTAACGGGCGTGGGGGTTCAAGTCCCCCTTCGCGCACACTGTGTTGAGACAGTCTGTTTCGTAGGAAGCAGAACAGATAAGGGCCGGATCGAGAGATCCGGCCCTTTTCTTTTGCCCAATTGCGCCAGCCCGGGTCGCGCCCGGCGAGACACGCCCGGCATGGGCGCACGGTGCGGCTCCTGCCAGAGATACGTGCTAATCTCTCCTACGTGCCGCTGAGCAATCAGTAGCAAGAAACACATGCGCGGGTGGCGGAATTGGCAGACGCGCTAGCTTGAGGTGCTAGTGCCCTAACGGGCGTGGGGGTTCAAGTCCCCCTTCGCGCACACTGTGTTGAGACAGTCTGTTTCGTAGGAAGCAGAACAGATAAGGGCCGGATCGAAAGATCCGGCCCTTTTCTTTTGCCCGCTGGTTGCGCTTTGCCCGCTGGTTGAGCTTGTCTCCCGCTGGTTGAGCTTGTCGAAACCTAGTAGCCAGGGATGACGAGCACCAGCTTGCAGCGCGGGCAGCGATGGCAGGACTCAAGCCCCTCCGCGGTGTCCACGCCGTCCGGACGCATTTCGGTGCCGCAGGCCGGGCAGGGCGGGCCACCCAGGTCGTCGTCGTAGTTGCTCACTCCCCCAGTGTGCGGCATCCCAATTGGCTATTTCTCTCCCAACTCCTGGAAGAGCGTGATCTGCAACCCTGCGGGCGCGGACAGCCTGGAGTTCAACGACCTCCATGGGGTTTCCCGCGGCGCCGCGATGAGCGTGGCGCCACCACTCACCAGATTCTCGGTCGCGGCGACGGAGTCGTCGACCTCGAAGGCGACCCGCATCCGTGCGCTCGGCTGGCCATCGGCCTCGACGGCATCGATCATGCGCACCTGTGCCGGGTTGGCGATCTCAAGCGTGGCGCGGCCGACGTCGAAGATGGTGACATGGGCGCCGCCATCGCCCTCGAACGCGTCCTCCTCGGTGAGCCCGAGCACGTCGCGGTAGAAGGCGACGGCAGTCTCGTAGTCCTCGGCCTCGACGACGAGGCGCAGCTGGCGCACGGCAGGGGTGAGTCTCTTCTCTGCGGTCATGCTCGTACCCTAGAACTGAAGTCGGTCGCGCGTGCGATGTGGAGGCCGCCGTGAGTTCGGGAGGCGGCTTCTCGTCGGTTCCGGCCTCCCCATCTTTCCTTTGCCTCCCAAACGGATGCCGCAGGCTGCGGTATTCACGGCGCCGCTCAGGGCTTCGGGGGCTGCGCTGCTCGTTCCTCGCGGCGCGGCCCCCTCCAGCCGACGTGGGGAGGTCGGTTCGATCTCCCCTTTCCCCGTCGGCTGAGCGCCTCGTTTCACGTCGGCTGAGCGAGGAACGAGCGAAGCCCCGGGGCCGACCAGACACGTCCCGCCCGTATCGCCACGCGCGGCGGATGCCGCAGGCTGCGGTGTTCGCGGAGTCGCTCGGGGCTTCGGAGGCTGCGCTGCTCGTTCCTCGCGGCGCGGCCCCCTCCAGCCGACGTGGGGAGTGTCGGTTCGATCTCCCCTTTCCCGTCGGCTGAGCGCCTCTCCCCACGTCGGCTGAGCGAGGAACGAGCGAAGCCCCGGAGTCGACCCGACACGTCCCGCCCGTCTCGCCACGTGCGGCGGATGCCGCAGGCTGCGGTGTTCGCGGAGTCGCTCAGGGCTTCGGGGGCTGCGCTGCTCGTTCCTCGCGGCGCAGCCCCTTCAGCCGACGTGGGGAGGGCCGGTTCGATCTCCTCTTTCCACGTCGGCTGAGCGAGGAACGAGCGAAGCCCCGGAGCCGACCCGACACTGCGGCCCCGGTGGCGTTCGCGAAGGTCACGATCAGGTAACGGAAACCGAGGAATGCTCGAAACGAGCCTGTTTTGGCCCGTTTTACGGCGTCCAGTGTCAGAGGGTGGTGGCACGCTGAAGTCATGAAACCAGCGACGTCGCAGGCTCCAGGAACCGGGTTCGACCCGGTGCTGGACGTTGATCTGGCCGAGCTGTCGAGCGGCGCCTCGTTGGAGTGTTTCGTGCAGGCGGACCGGTATCGCCGAATTGATTCCGCGGTGCGCCGGGCCGTGGCGATCGCCGACCCGCTCGGTGGCCGGCCGGAGTTGGACGAGGAGTTCGCGAGGCGCAGCATCACCGCCGAGCTGGCCCTCATCCTGCGCGTGCACGAGCGCACCATGGTCGCCCTCATCTACGAGGCCACGCAGCTCTGCGGGCCGTTCCAGAACACCCTCGACGACCTGGCGTCGGGCGCCATCACCCTCCGGCATGCCCGCGACATTCTCGCCGCCGCCGTCTTGCTTCCGCCCGTCCTGCACTCCCGCTTCGAAGAACAGGCTCTGGCCAAGGCGCGCACGATGGATGCGTCGGCGTTCCGGCGGGCCGTGGCCCGGCTCCGGGACCGGATGCATCCGGATTCCCTCGCCGTGCGGGCGGAACGCTCCCGGGCCGACCGAAGGCTGGTGTTCGAACCGGACGCGGACGGGATGGCCTGGCTGCACCTGTACTTGGAGGGCGAGAAAGCCCTCGCGATAGCGACCCGGGTCGGCGACCTGGCCACGGCGGCGCAGAAGGAGGCCGCCGAAGCCGCCGAGCTTGGTGGCCTGGATGTTGCTGCCCTCGACGCGCCTCGTGCGGCCGGGGTGCTGGGTTCCGGCACGCACGCCCAACTCGAGGTCGACATCGCCGCCGAACTCCTGCTCGGGCTGCCAACGCAAGAAACCGCTGCCGGTCGAAGCAACCTGCCCGGCATCGCGTTCAGCCGTCCGGAGGTGTTCGTCGCCGTCCCGCAACTGACGATCAGCATCGACACCCTGATCGGCACGTCCGACGAGCCCGCCGAGCTGCATGGCTACGGTCCGATCGACGCCGACACCGCCCGCAGGCTGGTCGCACAAGCACCGACCCTGCACCGGATCCTGACCGACCCCGTCGATGGCACCCCCTTGCAGCTGGACCCGACCCAGTACCGGCTATCCGCCTCGCTGCGCCGGTGGATCCTCTACCGTGACCAGACCTGCCGCTTCCCCGGCTGCACCCGCAAGGCGCAGTTCGCGGAGACCGACCACACCCGGGCCTGGGAGAACGGAGGATGGACCGCCGAAGACAACCTCGCCTGCCTCTGCAAAAAACACCACCGGCTCAAGCACAACTCCCGCTGGCGGGTCGAGCAACTCGGCCACGGCGTGCTGCGATGGACCTCGCCCAGCGGCCGCGCGTATGTGACGAGGCCGTCCCGGATCGAGCACGCCCCACCGACCGGGCCGCCGGGCTCGACAGGCTCAACCAACGGGGAGCCGGTTTCGACAAGCTCAACCAACGAGGAGCCGGTGGCGACAGCCTCAACCAGCGGGACGGCACCTCCGGATTCCGCGCGGCTCTTCCCCGACATCCCGCCGTTCTAAACCCGCCGTGCCCGCCGTACCCGCTAGTAGCTCGGGGTTGCGGTCGCACGCTCCCCCGCCATCGCGGCGAGGAGGTCGGCAAGCACCTCTGGCCTGCTCACAAACGGTGAGTGGCTTGAATCGAGGCGAACGACATCCGTGCATCGAAGAGACATGGAGGCCTGGACTCGGGGGTCGAGCGCGCGATCTTGGGCGCACAAGACGTACGTGGATTCAACCGAGCGCCACGCCGCCAGGCGAGCCACCCCGCGCCCGTGACCAGGCGCCTGGTTCCGGAGCAGTACGATTGCCCAATCTGCCCCGGCATCATCGCAATCAGCGAAAAGGAGCGAGCGGGCCTTCACCGGGTTCACGAAGGTAGACCCATCCGCATTTCTCACAAGCGCCGCGTTGACCAGCGGCTCGGAGCCGCCGAGTGCGGCGCTGCTCTCACCGACATCGGGGACAAACGCGGCCACGTAGACCAGATGGTGAGCCGACTCCACTCCGCTGATCACTGATCCGCCGTAGGAATGGCCCAGGATGACGGGCGGACGCGCGCATGCGTCAATGCGCTGTTGGACGACGTGAATGTCCGCATCAAGCGACCCTCGGTGGAGTGTCGGCGTGATGACGGTGACCCCTCGTGCGGCCAACAGCTGCTGGACCAGACTCCAGTGGGCAGGTTGGTGCCACATCCCGTGAACCAGGATCACATCTCGGTAGCTGGTCATTCCAGTGAGCATATGCCGCCCCATTTTGGCTCATCCCCTACGATCGCTGTGTGAGCCACCGCAAGAGCTACCTCGAGCTGAGCAATCGATTCGTCTCCGCGCACTTTCCGGAGGCGGAGATCGCTGTGCTCGGCGGCAGCACCGTCCGGTGCTGCTGCACATGCTGCTCGAGGGCATCGAGCTCCGGGGCGGGCGCGCCCTGACCGAGCTCCGCGAGGGCTGGCGTGATGTTCTCGCGGGCGGGCCTGAGGCGTCCGCGCACGAGTTGGCCGCGCGGCGCTACGTGATCACCGACCTACTCGACGACCTGCGCGACGCAGTCGACCCGATGGAGCGGCACGCCGTCGCCTTCGCCCTGTTCGAGAAGACCGCCGAGCTGCTGTTGCTGCACGACCGCCGCTGGCTCGGAACGGGCAAGTACCTGCCGCGGCGCTTGCGCGAGTGGAACCCCGAGCGCGCCGAGGCCCTGACCGAGCCGCTTCTGCGCGGCGACCTCGTGGCGTTCGCCGACCGGGTCGACCACGAGTTGATCCGCGCCGGCGGGCGGGTGCAGGCCGGCTTCGTGCGTTGAACACCGATTGACTTTATCGAACATAAGTTCGACACTTAAGTGTGTCCATGCTCGCCGAGAATCTCCAGTCGATCGAGACCACCGGAGCGAACGCCCGCGTGCTCGAGCTGCAGGCGCGCATCCGCGGCATGCAGGCGACGACGCTCGACAGCAAGGTCCTGCCGACACTGCCGGCGCTGGCATCCGTTCTGCCCGGCGGTGCACTGCGCCAGGGCTCCGTGTACTCGCTGGCCGGGTCGACCACTCTGGCCATGGCGCTGCTGGCCGCGCCCTCTGCCGCCGGCTCCTGGTGCGGCGTGGTGGGGGCACCCGACTTCGGCGTCGAGGCCGCCGCCCGCTTCGGCATCGAACTGGAGCGGCTCGTGCTGGCGCCCTCCCCCGGCGACCAGTGGCTCACCGTCACGGCTGCCCTGGCCGACGTGCTCACCATCGTCGTCACGCGCCCGCCGCGCCGAGTCGGCGATGCGGATGCCGCACGCCTCAGTGCCCGGCTGAGACAGCGCGGCGCCACCCTCCTCGTGCTCGGCGACTGGCCGGGCAGCGACGCGACACTGCGCCTCGAGGGCAGTGAGTGGCAGGGCCTCGGTGATGGGCACGGCCACCTCTCCGGCCGCGAGGCGACGGTGACGGCGACGGGCAGGCTCGGCTTCGACCGCCCGCGGAGCGCCAAGCTCTGGCTGCCCGATGCGCACTCCACGGTTCACGCAAGCGCGACTCAAACAGGTGGGGCCCGCGCAGGTGGAATCCCCAATGTCGTCGCTCTGCGCCACCAGGGCACCGCAGGCTGAATGGGCGCCGTGAACGCCGGCGAAGCGGTCGATGGAGGAGGAGAATTGATGCAGAGGGCGCGTATCGCGCCCATGGAGATGAACCGCTCATGGTCGCTCAGATCATCATTCTCATCATCGTCGTCGTTCTCGTGCTGGCACTCCTCGTCGCCTCAGTGAAGGTGGTCAAGCAGTATGAACGTGGAGTCGTGCTCCGATTCGGGCGCCTGCACGTGACGAAGGAGCCCGGGCTGCGCTTCATCATTCCACTCGTCGACATGATGCACAGGGTCTCGTACCGCATCGTCACCATGCCCATTCAGTCCCAGGGCATCATCACACGCGACAATGTCAGCGTTGGGGTCTCCGCGGTCGCCTACTACCGCATCGTCGATCCGGTGAAGTCGGTGCTTGCGATCGAGGATGTCGGTGCGGCCATCGACCAGATCGCCCAGACCACCCTGCGCAAGGTCATCGGCCAGCACACCCTGGATGAGACCCTCGCCGAGACGGAGACCCTGAACCTCAACATTCGCGAGATCCTCGATCACAACACGCTTGATTGGGGCGTCGAGGTCACTCTCGTCGAGTTGAAGGACATCCTGCTGCCGGACTCGATGAAACGGGCGATGGCCAGGCAGGCGGAAGCCGAGCGGGAGAAGCGGGCCAAGATCATCAATGCGGAGGGTGAGGCACTCGCCGCAGCCGCACTCGGGGATGCCTCTGATGTGATGATGGCGCACCCCGTTGCGCTCCAGCTCCGCAATCTGCAGAGCCTCGTCGAGATCGGCGTCGACAAGAACACCGTCGTGGTCTTCCCCGCTCCGCTCATGAGCACCATCGCCGAGTTGGGGGGCTTTCTGGCTAGAGAAGCCGCCGCCGGCGCGGTGCCGCCGGACGGGGCGAGCGTGGTTCCGTTGACTCCCCACGTGCTGCCGGAAGCCGTGTGAATGCGACGCGCCGCCGGTTTCGACGGATTGACTTAATCGAACAAAGATTCGAGACTTGAATCATGCAGGGATCGGAGAAACTCGGGCGCACCATCGTGCTCTGGCTCCCCGACTGGCCGGTCACGGCGGCCCGCCAGCTCAGCGAGCCCGATGAGGCCGGTGATCCCGCCGCGCCGCTGGCGTTGATCGAGCACGGCCTGGTCTTCGCCTGCTCCGCCGCGGCACGGGCCGCCGGCGTGCAGCGGGGCCTGAAGCTCCGCGAGGCGCAGTCGCGCTGCCCCGATCTGCTCACCGTGCCCTACGACCCCGCCCACGACGCGCGCGCCTTCGAGCCGATCCTGGCCCAGCTGGAACAGCTCGTGCCCGGTGTACAGCTGATCCGGCCAGGAACGGTCGCGATCCGTGCCCGCGGGCCGGTGCGTTTCTACGGCGGCGAGGAGCAGGCGGCCGCCGCACTGCTCGACGGGTTGAACGCGCACGGATCACTCGGCGATGCCGGCGAGCCTGGGGTGCGCGTCGGCATCGCCGACGGCCCCTTCGCCGCAGGCCAGGCCGCACGCGCCACCACCGCAGAGCGCCCCGTGCTGCTGATCCCGGAGGGGGCCTCCGCCGCCTTCCTCGCCCCGTTTCCCATCGGCATCCTCGTCGACACCCGGATGGGCACGCTGCTGCGCCGGCTCGGCGTCACCACCCTCGGCGAGTTCGCCGCGCTGCCCGCCGTCGATGTGCACCGCCGTTTCGGCGCCATCGGGGCCGAGGCGCATGCTCTGGCGGGGGCCGCCGACGGCCGCGTCGTGGTGGCCAGGACGGTGCCGAAGGACTTCGACGCGGTGATCGAGTTCGAACCGCCGCTGGACATCGTGGAGCAGGTTGCCTTCGGCATCCGCGCCGCCGCCGACGAGTTCGTCGAGGCACTGACCCGCTCCCGCCTGGTCTGCACGGCCATCCAGGTGCAACTCGTCACCGAGCGCGGCACCGTCTCTGAGCGCAGTTGGCTACACCCGCGCTGGTTCACGGCGGCGGATGTCGTGGACCGGGTGCGCTGGCAGCTGCAGGGCGGAGCATCCATTGGCAGCGGCCTGCGCTCCGGCATCGCGCGGGTACGGGTGAGCCCCGAGCGAGTGGACTCCACCGGTAACCACGAGCAGGGCCTGTGGGGAACCGGGCCAGATGAGCGCATCCACCACGGGCTCACCCGCGTGCAGAGCATGCTCGGCCACGAGGGAGTCGGCACGGCCGTCATCGCGGGCGGGCGGATGCTCGCCGAGCGCGCGGTCTTCGTGCCGTGGGGCGACGCCCCACCGCCCGCCGCCCCCGGCTCGACCGGGGCACCCTGGCCGGGCAGCCTGAGCGGCATGGCCCCTGCCACGGTCTTCAGCACAACCGTCGCCGACAGGCAGCCCGTCACGGTGCTGGACGAGCACGGGGACGGCGTCGACGTCGACGCCCGCGGCATGCTGAGCGGCACCCCGGCGAGCCTCGGCATCGGCGGCGCCGCCCCGCGGGGGCTGCGCGCCTGGGCGGGGCCGTGGCCGGTCGTCGAACGCTGGTGGGATGCGGCATCCGCCCGCCGGCTCTACCGCTTTCAGATGGTGGATGCCGCCGGCATGGCCTGGCTGCTGGCCTACGAGATCAACGACGCCGCCATCGACAGCGGCACCGACGCCCTGTGGTGGGCGGAAGCGAAGTACGACTGATGTCGGGAGCACCTGATGGGCTGGAGTAACCCGCCACGGTCGTGGGCCGAGATGGAACGCACCCTCTCGGACAAGCCGCAGCGCCCGAACAGCCGTCCGGAGAGCCCGCTCTCCCGCAAGCGCGAGCCCTACCGGCCGAAGACCATCGAGACCGAGCATGCCGGAACCGTCGTGCCCTACGCCGAGCTGCACGTGCACTCCCACTACAGCTTCCTCGATGGCGCCAGCTCGCCAGAGCAGCTTCTCGAGGAGGCCAAGAGGTTGGGCCTGTCCGGCATCGCGCTCACCGACCACGACGGCTTCTACGGCGTGGTGCGGCTGGCCGAGACGGCCGAGAGCTATCCGGAGGTTAAGACGATCTTCGGCGCCGAGCTCTCGCTCGGCCTCGGCAGCCCGCAGAACGGCATCGCCGACCCGGAGGGCAGCCACCTGCTGGTGCTGGCCCGCGGCGAGGCCGGCTACCACCGGCTGGCCGCGGCCATCACCGACGCGCAGCTGGCCGGGGCCGAGAAGGGCCGGCCGCTCTACGACCTCGAGCAGTTGGGCGCGCAGAGCGGCGGGCAGTGGCTGATCCTGACCGGATGCCGGAAGGGCGCCGTGCGGCAGGCGCTGGCCGCCGCACCGACACCGGCGGAGGGGGCGCCGGCCGCGGCCGCCGCTCTCGCCGAGCTCGTGCGCCTGTTCGGCCACGGCAACGTCGCCGTCGAGCTGTTCGACCACGGGCACCCGCTGGACAGCACCGTGAACGACGTACTCGCCGCCCTTGCGAGAGACGCCGGCCTGCCCGTCGTGGCGACGAACGTGGTGCACTACGCGACGCCGTCGGAGCACCGGTTGGCCTCGGCCGTCTCCGCCGTGCGGGCCCGGCGGAGCCTGGACGAGATGGACGGCTGGCTGCCGGCATCCGACGGCGCGCACCTGCGCTCCGGCGCCGAGATGGCGGCCCGGTTCGCCCGCTTCCCGGGGGCGGTCGAGCAGACGGTGGTCTATGCGGAGGAGCTGGCCTTCACGCTGCGCAGCGCCCGCCCCGGGCTGCCGAAGCAGGACGTGCCCGACGGCCACACCCCGATGAGCTGGCTGCGCGAGCTGGTCTGGCAGGGCGCCGCCCGCAAATACCCGGGCATGACGCCGGCGATGCGCACCCGGATCGAGCGCGAGCTGGATGTGATCGAGCTGAAGGACTTCCCCGGTTACTTCCTCATCGTCTACGACATCGTGCGGGAGGCGCGCAGCCGCGGCATCCTCTGCCAGGGCCGCGGCTCGGCGGCGAACTCGGCCGTCTGCTACCTGCTCGACATCACCGCGGTCGACTCGATCTTTTACGACCTGCCGTTCGAGCGCTTCCTCTCCAGCATCCGCGACGAGGAGCCGGACATCGACGTCGACTTCGACTCCGACCGGCGCGAGGAGATCATCCAGTACGTCTACGCCAAGTACGGCAGGCACAACGCGGCGCAGGTCGCGAACGTGATCAGCTACCGGCCCAAGGTGGCGGTGCGCGACATGGCCAAGGCGCTCGGTTACAGCCCCGGCCAGCAAGACGCTTGGTCGCGGCAGATGGAGCGCTGGGGCAATCAGGTGAAGGCCGCAGACCCCGAGGCCGAGATCCCGCCCGCCGTCGCCGAGCTGGCCACGCAGCTGCTGACCTTCCCGCGCCACCTCGGCATCCACTCCGGTGGCATGGTGCTCACCGACCGGCCCGTCGGCGAGGTGTGCCCGATCGAGCACGCCCGCAAGGAGAACCGGACCGTACTGCAGTGGGACAAGGACGACTGCGCCTGGATGGGTCTGGTCAAGTTCGACCTGCTCGGCCTCGGCATGCTCGCCGCCCTGCAGTACGCCTTCGACATGGCCCGTGACACCCTCGGCGAGGAGTGGAGCCTGGACACGATGCCGAAGGAGGAGGCCGGCGTCTACGACATGCTCTGCCGGGCCGACTCGATCGGTGTGTTCCAGGTGGAGAGCCGGGCGCAGATGGGCACACTCCCCCGGCTGAAGCCCCGCCGCTTCTACGACCTCGTCGTCGAGATCGCCCTGATCCGGCCCGGGCCCGTGCAGGGCGGCGCCGTGCACCCGTACATACGGCGGAAGACCGGCAAGGAGCCGATCACCTACCTGCACCCGAAGCTGGAGCCGGTGCTGGAGCGCACCTGCGGCATCCCGATCTTCCAGGAGCAGCTGATGCAGATGGCCGTCGCGGTCGGCAACTGCACGGCGGAGGACGCCGACCTGCTGCGCCGGGCAATGGGTTCCAAGCGCGGCGTTGAGAAGATCGGCAAGCTGAAGGCCAAGCTGTACGCCGGCATGGCCGAGAACGGCATCGACCTGGCGACATCCGACCTCATCTACGCCAAGATCGAGGCCTTCGCGAACTTCGGCTTCGCCGAGAGCCACTCGCTGAGCTTCGCTCTGCTGGTCTACGCCAGCTCGTGGATCAAGCTGCACTACCCCGGCGTCTTCCTCGCCGCGCTGCTGCGCGCCCAGCCGATGGGCTTCTACTCGCCGCAGTCGTTGACGGCGGATGCCCGGCGCCACGGTGTCGAGGTGCTGCGCCCCGACATCCTGCGCTCCGGGGTGCACGCCGTGTTGGAGGAGCTGGACGGGGCGCACGCTACCGGGCGCGACAGCTGCCTCGACAAGCTGCAGCCACCCGTGCCGGAGGGCTTCGAGCGCTCGCAGCCGAACGAGACGGCAGAGCACCGCCGCGACGGCGCCTACGCGGTGCGGCTCGGCCTGGCCGACGTCTCCGGTATCGGCGAGGGGCTGGCCGAGCGCATCATCACCGAGCGGCAGGAGCGCGGCTCGTACCGCAGCATGGCCGACGTCTCGCGCCGGGTGGGCCTGGACACCGCCCAGCTGGAGGCGCTGGCCGCGGCCGGCGCATTCTCGGCGCTCGGCATGGAGCGGCGGGAGGCGCTGTGGAGCGCCGGCGACGCCGCCCAGGACAAGGCGCAGTATCTGGAGGGCTCCGTGGTGGTGTTGCAGCCGCCGCTGCTGCCGATCCTGAGCGCCTCGGAGCAGGTGGTCTACGACCTCTGGGCCACCGGCATCTCGCCGGACGACCACCCGGTGCGGCATGTGCGCGCGTCACTGGACCGGCGCGGCGCCCTCCCCGTCGCCAGCTTGGAGACGTGGGAGTCCGGCCGCAGGATCGAGGTTGGCGGCGTCGTCACGCACCGGCAGCGGCCGGGCACTGCCGGCGGCATCACCTTCCTCAACATCGAGGACGAGACGGGCACCCTCAACGTGATCGCCAGCGTCGGCGTGTGGGACCGCTATCGGCGGATCGCCCGGGAGTCCCCCGCGCTCATCGTGCGCGGCATGCTGGAGCGCACAGAGGAGGGCGTGGTGAACCTGCTCGCCGACCGCTTCGAGGCGCTCACGGTGAATGCGGCGCAGCGTTCCCGCGACTTCCGCTGACGCCCCTCATGCCCACCTCGAGCGGATGACGCCCGCTCATCCGGCTTGATGTCGGGCGGGAAAATTCGGCTGCGTCAGCCGAGGAGTGTCGACCAGGCGACATCGATCACGCAGAGACCATCGTCGGTTTCGCGGTAGAAGACGTCGCCGGGATGCCTGTCGCCGGGAGTCGCCCCCTCCGGAAGGCCCTCCACGTTGATGCTCCACTGCGGATCGAGTGGAACTTGTTCATCCCAGTAGCCGGCAACGAACCGTTCCGGCTCGCCTGCGGAGCGGCCTTCCCAATCTTTTGCCGTGCCGAGGTCGGCTTCGGCGTCTTCGCACACGAGATCGGATGTTCCGCCAGAAGCGAGGTCTTTGATGAGGTTCTCGGTAGTTTGGATTACCTGAGCGCCGTCGTTCCCCCAAATGAGCGCGTCGACGGAGCACCCGCTCACGGCCACTGCGCACACGGTTGCGAATCCGGCAAGCGCGAGGGCGCGAAGAGGCTTCATGCGTTGAGGCTACAAGAAGGCGCGTACGCGCTTCCGCGTCGAGCGGCGACCCCCAGGGCCCCCGTGATTCCTGATATGTGCCCGCACCGCGTTCCCCTGGCGAGAATCTCAGCTAGACATCAATGCGATAGGGGTCACGCCATTTTGTGCCGGCGGACCGTCCGGCTTGCGGTCCGAGGTTCCGACACCTCGAGTCCCATCCAGCCCGCCAGGTCGTCGATCTGGGCGCGCACGGCCGCCGTGGCTTCGCTCGTGAACGGCACGTCCTCGTGGATTGCGTTGACGGCCAGTACGCCGCTCTTGCGGTTCGCGACGGCATCGAGCTTTCCGATCAGGCGATCCTCATGCAGGATCGGTAGCGCGAAGTAGCCCCAGCGCCGCGCTTGCGTCGGCTTGTACATTTCCAGAATGTACTGGAAATCGAATAGGTCCTCCGACCGGATCCGGTCATGGATGAGGCGGTCGAACGGCGACAACAGTGCCGTACGGCCGACGAAGGGTTTGCCCACGGCATCCGGATCTACCCGCCACGCAAGCTTGCTCCCCGCGACACGAGCGGGCTCTCCGGCGTCACCGACCAGCGCAGCTCGGGCGATGCCGAGCGCTCGCAGCCGACGTTCGTCGCGAATACGCTTTGCCTCGGGCTCGGGAATGATGTCGACGCCCGCCGGGTAGACCCGTTCGGCCAGGTCCCAGGTGCGCTGTCGGCCGATTCGCCCGCTGGTCGCGACTTCGCCTCTTGCTGTCAGCACCTCCAGCATTTTGGTGACATTCCGGTTGTTGGTCCAGCCCGACGACGGCCATGGAACGACGCTCGTGTCGGGCACCTCACGAGAAAGCAACGGGCCGGCATCCCGCAACCGATCGAGCACGTCGTGGCGGAACGACCTGTTCGCCTGCAGCCAGTCGACCGTTGCGCCTTCGGGCGGCCAGGCCGACATCGCGGCGAGATGCAGTCCGAGGTCGGAGGTCGAACGGACCATGGCGATCGGGGGTTGATCGGATCATCCTGCGCCTTATGCTCGAACATCGTCCGGTCGCGCTCAATTGCCTGCTGCAGGTGTGCCGGCTGGTACGACGACCCGAGCCGGGACCAGGCAATCAGGTCGGCACTCGGCGCGACGGCCGCGGTCGGATCTAGCTGCAGGAAGGTCAGCTGTCTCACGAGGTCGAGTAGGTCTGTCGGTCGGTCGGCATCGAGTCGCTGGGCGCGGATGGCAATCCGGCGGGCCTCGTTCCGTTCGAGCCGCAGCGCAGTCATCCTGTCACGATACTCGCCTGGCGCATGGTGACGAGGTCTCGGATCGGCCGAGAACTGACGAAAGGCCTCGAGCTCCACACTCCCGCGGTTGCGGGGAAATTGTGGAGCGATGCCGATTTGAGGCTGTGGGCCTGGAAGGCACACTGGCGGAACACGAGCGCAGACCCCCGAACGCTCCGTTGAGGGTTCCTTACCGGAACGCGTTCGGCGTCCGGGTGCAGAGCCCCACGTGATTCGCGTCCGGTGACTACTCTCAACATATGGATGGCAAGCGGACGGTTGTTGTCGGCGAGGATGGCACATCGATCGGGCTGATCAGCGCAGGTTCGGGTGACCCGTTGCTCTTGATCCATGGAGGCATGGGGCGCGCGGAGCATTGGGATCCACTGTGGACCGCGCTGAGTTCGCGATTTCGGGTGACCGCAATGGACCGTCGCGGTCGCGGAACCAGCACGGACGGGCCGAACTATTCTGCGGCGGCTGAGAGCGCCGACATCATCTCAGTGATACATCATCTGGCCGAGCGGTCGGACCGTGGCGTCGATGTCGTGGCCCACAGCATCGGGGCGACGTTCTTGGTCGACGCGGCGGCCGACAACCCCGACGTGCGACGCCTCGTGTTCTATGAGCCGCCGGGGCCTGAGACAGTGGCCGGCGGCTGGGCGAACCACATCACCGCACTCGTCGCCCGCGGGGAGGTCGGCCGAGCTGCAGCGAGCTTCCTGCGCGACGTCGTCGGCCTTTCGCCCGGGGACATCGACCGGCTGCGCGAGCAAAGTGGAGGATCGGACGTTCTGGAGATCGCGGCCGCAACGCTTCCGCGGGAGGCACGCGCTCTCGAGACGATTGACTTCGCCGGCGCTCGCACGATCTGGGCACCCACACTTCTGCTTCTGGGAAGCACCAGCCTGCCCTGGGCCGGATCGATCACCCGACAGCTTGAGTCGCTGATACCGCACGCCACGGTCGTCGAGCTTTCCGGCCACGGTCACGAGGGAATCGACACTGCACCTGATCTCGTACTTGCCGAGCTCCTCGCCTTCTTCGACCAGCCGACAACGCCGCCTTGATCTGTAGTGGTGAAGGACAAACGCCCTCCCTGAAGGCGCCATTTGCCGGAGACACGGGAGCGAATGCCCTTTCCGGCCATGTACCCGCGACTTCCGGTAGCCGGGTTAACCTCAGAACGAAAAGATCTCGAGAAACGTTGGCTCGGTGACAATCTCGACGGCTTGAACACCAGCCGCAAGCTCCTTGGCGCGTTGAATCTTTGAACTCAACGTTGCGCCAGGTCTGAGCGTGGCTGGATCGAACCCTCCCATGACGACGAGAGTCGTCTTCTTCGTGACGTTGCCGGACACCGTGGCAGCGAACGAAGCAACGAGTTGCTGTGCTTCGGCACGGGTGTAGCTGTCCAGATCGCCGGAGAAACACACAACCTCGCCACAGAGCGGGTGGCCGGGATCAGCCTCAGCACTCGGCTGCGGGAGGTCAGCCCGCTTCGTAGAGGCGCGAGTCCGGTTGACTCGACCTTTGTCCCTGAGCGGGATCGAAGCCCACAACTCTTCCACAGTATCGGCGCCGCGCTCCTCAGCCACCCTCATCGTGATCAGGGCACACGCGAGCGAATCCGCACCGGCTTCGTGGTGGTCGAGTTCCGGCAGACCGAAGTGTTCAGTGACGAGAGGAAGCTTGTGGCTGGCCAGCTGGCAGTGATGGCGCACAACGGCCAATGCATCGAGAAACACGAAGTCCGACGTTCGAGTCTCAGTGAGGTTGTTGGCCGCGTTGTAAACACCCTTGTCGAAGGGGCTGTACGCAACCAGCGGCGCCCCGCCCGCAAGGAGTTCAATGCGCAGCAGAGTATCCCGCCACGATGGCGCACCTGCTACATCCTCTGGGCCGATTCCATGCAGGTACGTGTTCGTGAAGTCCAGTCCTGTCGGCTGACTGACAAACCATGATTCGGTCGACTCAACCCGACCATCGACCACCTTGGTCAGAACTACCGCACACACAGACGCGCGATCGAAGTTCGCTGTCTCAAAGTCAATGCCAACAAAGTTCAAGGGCATGCCTCGAGCCTGGGTTTCACTGCCACCGACGTCAAACCCCCGCCCGAGGGACGCAGCTGCTTGCACCGCACTTTAGACTCAATCACCGGCCGAGCGCGCGTCGTTGCCGGCGCAGCGCTCCCGCGCCTTCCGCTAGCCGCGATTTCACGCACAGCTCGTCGGATACCCTCGAGAGGTGATGAACGACCGCTACGGATCTGATGTGCTCGCCGGCGACTGGCGCAAGGCTGGCCGCCCAGTGATTCCCGAGTGCGAGGCCGTGAAAGACCTCGTGATCGAGGAGGTCGCGACCGGCTTCTGCGGAGCGGTTGTGCGCATCGAGAAGAACATCGTCACGCTCGAGGACTACTTCGGCAAGCTCCGCCTGTTCCCGCTCGGACCCGGCTTCCTGCTCGATGGCAAGCCGGTCGTGCTGGTCGCGCCGAAGAAGGCCGCACCGGCCGGGCGCGGGCGCACGGCATCCGGATCCTTCGCCGTCGAGAACGTTCAAGCCCGCGTAGCCCTGCCCAGCCGCATCTTCGTCGAGGGCCGGCATGACGCCGAGCTGGTCGAGAAGGTGTGGGGCGCCGACCTCCGCATCGAGGGCGTCGTCGTCGAGTACCTCGAGGGCGTCGACGACCTCGACGCCATCATCCGCGACTTCAAGCCGGGGCCGGGCCGCAAGGTCGGCGTGCTTGTCGACCACCTGGTGAAGGGCTCCAAGGAGAGCCGAATCGCGGATGCCGTCGCGGCCGGCCCCTACGGCAAGCACGTGCTCGTCGTCGGCCACCCCTACGTCGACGTGTGGCAGTCGGTGAAGCCGGAACGGCTCGGCATCAAGGAATGGCCGACCATTCCGCGCAACATCGAGTGGAAGAAGGGCATCTGCGCCAGCTTCGGCTGGCCGCACGCCGAGCAGGCCGACATCGCTCGCGCCTGGCAGCGGATCCTCGGCCAGGTGCGCACGTTCGCCGACCTGGAGCCGGCACTGCTCGGCCGGGTCGAAGAGCTGATCGACTTCGTCACCAGCCCGTAGCGGGCAGTGCACGGGCTGCCCACATACGATTGACGTGTGACTGCCAACGGAACCGTGAAAACCGAACGTCTCCTTCTTCGACCCCTCGCTGACGAAGACACGGAGTCGGTCTGGGCCATCCACTCGGATCCGCTGACGAACAAGTACAACCCAGCCGGTCCGATGACTGAGCACGTGAAAGCCGCGGAGCTGGCGCGGGAATGGGCCGGGAACTGGACCGCCGGCGGCCACGGGTACTGGGCCATTGAAGAACTGCAGGCGCCGGGATCCGTCATCGGTTTCGGCGGCATCCGGGCAACACGGTGGCGTGGCCGGGAGGTCTACAACCTCTACTACCGGCTGTCGCCAACGGTCTGGGGCAAGGGCTTCGCGGGTGAGTTGGTTGCGGCCGCCGTCGCGCAGTGGCACGAGCTCGGCGAGCGTCTGCCGCTCATCGCGTACACGACCGCTGAGAACGTGCCCTCGCAAAAGACGGCGGCAAGCGGCGGCCTGACGCGGCGGCCCGACCTCGACGAGGTGGGAAGCACGTACACCGACGTAGTGTTCGCCCTCGGCCTGGACTGACATCCGCCGGTGCCCGGCATCCGGCCGATGAAAAAACAGGAGGAGAGGCGCGGGACACCTCTATGCGAGGGCCGCACCGCTCTCCTCCTGAACTTTCGGGAGACCAACGGGGGCTAGCCGACCGAGACGCCGAACGCGAGGCCGAGCACGTACGTGACGGCGGCAGCGCCGAGGCCGATGGCAAGCTGGCGGAGGGCGCGCTTCAGAGGCGGTGCTCCGGAAAGCAGTCCGACGACCGCGCCGGTTCCGAGCAGGGCAATACCGACGAGGACCACGGCAACGATGACGGCGACCAGACCCTGCAGCCCGAAGAGGTAGGGCAGCACAGGGATGATGGCGCCCGACGCGAAGAAGCAGAAGCTCGACAGAGCAGCACCCCAGCCGCTGCCGACGGACTCGTGCTCGTCGATCGCGTTGATCGGTGCGGTGGGCGGTGGACCCTGGGCGTGGAGGCGGCTGAACACCAGAGCGGCGTGAAGTTTGGCCTGTTCCTCCTCCATGCCCCTGGCCCGGTAGACGAGGACAAGCTCATTGGCATCGACGTCGAGATCCGGCAGCACCTTGTCGGCCTCGGGGTCCGGGTTTGACGCGTCGAGCAGCTCCCGTTGTGAGCGCACCGACACATACTCGCCCGCACCCATCGAGAGTGCGCCGGCGAGAAGACCGGCCAGACCGCTGAACAGCACGAAGCTGTTTGCGACACCGGTGGCACCGATGCCGAGCACGAGAGCGAGGTTTGAGACGAGGCCGTCATTGGCGCCGAACACGGCGGCCCGGAACGTGCCGGAGAGGCGAAGCCGCCCGCGCGCAGCGAGGCCGCGCACAACCTCCTCGTGAATGCGCTCGTCGGCCGCCATGGCGGCAGAGGCGTGCGGATCGCTGGCGTAGGGCGAGGCGCTCTCCGCCCGCTGGGCGAGCGCCAGCACGAAGATCGAGCCGAAACGGCGGGCCAGCACCGCCAAGGTGCGGGTGCGGATGTCGGCGCGCAGCGGCCGCCCGGCCTGCTCCCCCAGCAGCTCACGCCAATGCGCCTCGTGGCGCCCCTCGGCCTCGGCCAGTGCGAGCAGGATCGCGCGCTCCTCACCGGTGCGGTGCGCGGCAAGCTCGCGATAGACGGCCGCCTCGGCGCGTTCATTCGCGAGGTACTGACGCCATCGCCGCAACTCGGCGCCGCTCGGCTGGGGCGCGCCGACGTTCGCGCGGGCAGTCGGGGTGTCTTCTTCGAACTGAGACATGGGGGTGGAACTCCTGGATGGCCTGGCGCTGGTGCGGGAACAATGTGGCCGCGCGACCCTGAGCGTCCGCTGTACAGGCTACCGACAGCGATGCTTCAGAACCCCCGATTCGCCCGCATTGACAGCATTTCGGGCCCCCGAACGAGCCGCCGTTTCAGCGCCGGATCTCGACCAGCACGACCCAGGCTGAGACCACCGCGGAGAAGATCGAGAGCAGGATCCCGGACGCGATCCAGTAGGTCCCGGCGGCGTCGCCGAGCAGCAGGAGAACGCCACCGGCGCAGATCGCCGCGCTCGGCAGCACCCCGAAGCTGCCCTTCACGATCGACTCCCCGAGCCCGCGGTGCTCCCGGGCGTCCGGCTGCCGGGTGCGCACCAACCGCAGCAGCGACTCGACGGCGAGGGCCAGCGCGATGCCGCCCGCCGCGAGGACGACCCAGCCGAAACCGGCCGGCGACAGTGCGGGCATCAGCGCGGCCAACGCAATGATGGTGGAGGCGACGAGGAGCGCAATGGCGACGCCGGCCCGCGAGGCCATGCCGGGGATGGCGATCATCTCGGTCACACTCACCGAGGCGGCGACGATGATGAGGCCGCCGAGGGCGGCGCACGCCCCGGCGGCTGCCACGAAGAACCCGGACCACTCGGCCACCATGGCTCGATGCTACGCGCGACCTGCCGCGCAGGCATAGGCGCGGGGCATAGACTCGCCGCATGGCCGAATGGGCAGAGATCGCCGACGGCGTCTGGCAGGCGCGCTACCAGCCGCTTGACGTGTCCATCGGCCTGGTGCGGGGCGAGCATGGCCTGCTGCTGGTCGACACCCGCTGCGGCCCGGCTGAGGCCGGCGAGATCGTGGCGGATGTCGCACGACTTCGGCAGGGCGACATCCGCTGGGTGGTGAACACCCACGCGCACTACGACCACACCTTCGGCAACCAGCTGTTCGCCCCCACGGCGACGATCTACGGGCACCACCGCATCGCCGCGCACTTTCGCGACTACGAGGCGGCCGAGCTGGCGGGCAGGCCGGATGTCGTGCTCACCCCGCCGCACGTCCCGGTTGAGGCCGTGCTCGAGCTCGACCTCGGAGGGCGCTCGGTGCGGCTGCTCGCCCTGCCGCCCGGGCACACCGACACCGACCTGGTCGTGCACGTGCCGGATGTCGGCTGCTGGATCGTCGGGGACGTGGTCGAGGAGTCCGGCCCGCCCCAGGCCGGCCCGGACGCGTTCCCGCAGAGCTGGCCGCACGCGCTGCGCGTGCTGGCCGACATGATCGGCCCGCACGAACTCGTCGTGCCGGGGCACGGCCGGGTCGTCGACCGGGCGTTCGTGCTGGCCCAGGCGGCGCTGTTGGAGCCGGCCCCTCCTCCCGCTACTCCTTGACCAGCTCGTGCCAGCCGTCGCCGTCGGCGTGCTCGAAGATCAGGTTCGTCTCGGTGTGCGCGACGGCCGGGTGCGCGGTCAGGTGCGTGAGCACGAAGTCGCGCAGCTCTGAGGCGTCGTGGGCGGCCACATGCAGCAGGTAGTCGTCGGCGCCGGCCATGTGGAACAGCCCGATCACGCCGGGCAGGTGCGGCGCGGCATCCCGGAAGGAGTCGATCTCACCGCGCGCGTGCTTGACCAGGCGCACCGAGATGAGAGCCTGCAGCGAGGCGCCGAGGGCGGCCAGGTCGATGTCGACCCGGAAGCCGCGGATGTAACCGAGAGTCTGCAACCGGCGCAGGCGCAAAGACACCGTCGACTCGGCGACACCGACCTCGGCAGCCAGCGCGGCACCGGAGGCCCTGGCGTTGGTCGAGAGCGCGCGCAGCAATGCACGGTCGACCCGATCGAGATCAGCCTTCTTCGAATCCACGGGCAACTCCTGCTTTCTACGTGAAGAACCTTTCAAGAATAGCAGTGCTTTGCACAGGATCCTTCACGCTCTTGAGGTGCTTTCACAGCTTCAACTACGTTCGAGGCATGGAGTCAATGAAGCCTCACTCAGATTCAGCCGTCCACTTCGACACCTTGGCCGTGCACGGCGGGATGGCGGGGGTGCGCGAGTCAGGGTCGCACGTGCCCACGATCGACCTGTCGACAACCAACCCGCTCAGCGATGTGCTGACCGGCGGCGACAGCTACGAGAACCTCGCGACCGGCGGCGACCTCGCCCCGGGCGCATCGGCCGTGTACCAGCGGCTCTGGCAGCCGGGTGTCGCCCGTTTCGAGGAGAGCCTGGCCGTGCTCGAGGGCACAGACGGCGCCGTCGCGTTCGCGACAGGGATGGCGGCGCTCGCCGCGTGCCTGCTGGCGACGGCCGCCGCCGGCAAGCCGCACGTCGTCGCCGTGCGGCCGCTGTACGGCGGAACCGACCACGTGCTGGCAACCGGCCTGCTCGGCACGACGGTGAGCTGGGTGGATGCCGCGGGCATCGCCGCGGCGATCACCCCGACGACGGGGCTCGTCGTGATCGAGACGCCGGCGAACCCCACCCTGGAGCTGGTGGACATCGCCGCCGTCAGCCGGGCGGCCGGCGACGTTCCGGTGCTCGTCGACAACACCTTCGCCTCCCCCGTGCTGCAGCAGCCAGCCCTGCACGGCGCCACGCTGGTGCTGCACAGCGCCACCAAGTACCTGGGCGGCCACGGCGACGTGATGGGCGGCGTCGTCGCGACGACCACGGAGTGGGTGGTGCGGCTCCGCCAGGTGCGGGCGTTGACCGGCGGCCTGCTGAACCCGTTCGCCGGCTACCTGCTGCACCGAGGCCTCCGCACGCTGCCGGTGCGGGTGCGCGCCCAACAGGACACAGCCAGGCAGCTCGCCGAGCTGTTGGACGGCCATCCAGCACTCAACCGGGTGCACTACCCGTCGCTGCCCGGCCAGGACCCGCAGGGGCTGCTCGGCCGGCAGCTGCACGGCCCCGGCTCGCTGATCGCGATCGAGCTGGCCGGCGGCTACGACGCCGCCGCGCGGTTCACGGAGGCGTGCCGCCTGATCACGCACGCCGTGTCGCTCGGCGGCGTCGACTCGCTCGTGCAGCATCCGGCCTCGCTGACCCACCGCCCGGTCGAGGCCAGCGCGAAGCCGAACGCGGCCGTGGTGCGCCTCAGCATCGGGTTGGAGCACGTCGACGACCTCGCGGCCGACATCCTGCAGGCGCTCGCGGCAGCCCAAGAACCGGACGAGCCGTTGGATGAGGAGCTAGTGCGTGCTGCCGAGCCGTTTGCGCAGCAGCAGCACGCGTGACTGCAGCTGGGTGACACTGGCCTGCGCGACGGCAGGCCCGCCGCAGACCCGGCGCAGCTCGGCGTGCACCTGGCCGTGCGGCTCGCCGGTGAGCTTCGCCCACATGCCGACGAGGCTGTTCAGCAGCGCGCGCTGCTCTTTGAGTGTTCGGTAGAGGGCCTGAGGCGTCTCGGCGGCGACCTCCTCTGCCGGACGGTTCTTCTGGCGCTCGGCCGCGCGCCTGGCCTGCTTGGCCTGGCGCTGGCGCAGCAGATCACTGACCTGTTCGGGTTCGAGCAGCCCGGGGATTCCGATGAAATCGAACTCCTCGTCGCTGCCAGGCTCTGCGAGCGTGCCGAACTCGTGCCCGTCGAACAGCACCCGGTCGAAGGTCGCGGCGGAGCCGATGGCCTGGAAGCTGAACTCGCTGGTCAGCGCCTCCGATCCCCGGTCCTCCTTGTTCGCGGCGGCGACCATGGCGTCTTCTGGGTTGTAGATGTCACCGTCTTCCTCGGTGCTGATGCGGTCGAGCGCGTGGTCGCGCTCCAACTCCATCTGCGAGCCGAGCGCCATCAGCTGGGGCACGTTGGGCAGGAACACGGATGCCGTCTCACCGCGGCGGCGGGCGCGCACGAAGCGGCCGATGGCCTGCGCGAAGAACAGCGGGGTCGACGAGGAGGTGGCGTAGACACCGACGGCGAGCCGCGGCACGTCGACGCCCTCCGACACCATGCGCACGGCGACCATCCACCGGCTGGTCCCGGCGGAGAAGGTGTCGATGTTGTCCGAGGCCTCCTTGTCGTCGGAGAGCACGAGGGTGACCGGCTGCCCGGTGAGCTCTTCGAGGATGACGGCGTAGGCCTTCGCCGCGAAGTGGTCGGTGGCGAGCACCAGCCCCCCGGCATCCGGAATGCCCTGACGCACCTCGGTGAGGCGCTTGTCTGCGGCCTGCAGCACGGAGGGAATCCACTCGCCGCCCGGGTCGAGCGCGGTGCGCCAGGCCTGGGAGGTGATGTCCTTGGTGTTGTCCTCGCCGAGCTTGGCTTCCATCTCGTCGCCGGTCTTGGTGCGCCACTTCATGTGGCCGGCATAGACCATGAACAGGACGGGGCGCACGACGCCGTCTTCGAGCGCGCGGCCGTAGCCGTAGTTGTAATCGGTGATCGACGTGCGGATGCCCTGGTTGTCTGGTGCGTACTCGACGAACGGGATCGGCGCCGTGTCGGAGCGGAACGGCGTTCCGGTCAGCGACAGGCGCTTGGTGGCGCTGCCGAAGGCCTCGCGGATGGCGTCGCCCCAGCTGAGCGCGTCGCCGCCGTGGTGCACCTCGTCAAGGATCACGAGGGTGCGGTTGCTGAGGGTGATATCGCGGTATAGGGAGGCGCGCACGGCGACCGCCGCGTACGTCACGGCGACCCCGTGGTAGTGCTTGCCGAAGCGCCCGTGCGCGTTCTTGAACTCGGGGTCGAGCCGGATGCCGACGCGGGCCGCAGCCTCGGCCCACTGCTTCTTCAGGTGCTCGGTCGGCGCGACGACGATGATGTTGTCGACCTCGCGGCGACCGCGGAGCTCGGCGGCGAGGCGCAGGGCGAAGGTGGTCTTGCCTGCGCCCGGCGTTGCCGCGGCGAGGAAGTCGCGGGGCATTGTCTCGAAGTACTTCTCCAGGGCTTCGGCCTGCCATGCTCGCAGCTTACTGGCGGTACCCCAGGCGGCACGTTCCGGGAACGACGGCGAGAGGTGCTCGGCGGCCGAGGTTCCCGGATGGGGGTGGGGGCCAAGCGGAGTATTCATCTGGCCCAAGTTTAGCCGCTCGTCGGGGCTGCCTCGGCAGGGCGCTCCGATTACATTGGAGTCATGGCTGAAGACACCGCAAAACACTCCGGACTGTGGTTTCGCCTCTCCCGACGGCGCGAGCAAGGCAAGACGCAGGAGGGGGCGCCCGCCCCGGAAACACCGTGGCCGGTGCACCCCTGGCAGCGCTACGTCGCTATCGGCGACTCGTTCACCGAGGGCATCGGCGACCCGGAGCCCAGCGTTCCCGGCGGGTTCCGCGGCTGGGCCGACCGCGTCGCAGAGGTGCTGAGCGACGGCACCGACGGCTTCGCTTACGCCAACCTCGCCGTGCGCGGCAAACTGATTCAGCAGATCCTGGACGAGCAGGTCGACCACGCGCTGGCCCTCAAGCCAGACCTGATCACGATCTCCGGCGGCGGCAACGACGTCATCCGCCCGGGCAGCGACCCCGATGTGGTCTCCGCGCTGGTCGAGCAGGCGATCGCCAGGCTCAGCCGCGACGGCGCGACCATCGTGCTGTTCACGGCGACGGATGTCGGCTTCTCCCCCGTGTTCCGCGGCATCCGCGGCAAGGTCGCCATCTACAACGAGAACCTGCGCGCAATCGCCGCGAAGTACGACTGCATCATCGCCGACCAGTGGCCGCTGAAGGAGATCCAGGATGCCCGCTACTGGGCGCCGGACCGGCTGCACATGAACGCGCTCGGCCACCACGAGATCGCCCGCCTGGTGTTGGCGGCGCTGAATGTGCCGAACGACCTGAAGCCGTCGCAGCCGGAGCCGGCCCCCGTGCGGAGCTGGCGGGAGGCCCGCGGCGAGGACCTCAGCTGGGCGCGCGAGTACCTGGTGCCGTGGGTGCTGCGCCGGGTGCGGCACCAGTCCTCCGGCGACACCGTGACAGCAAAGCGACCGGATGCCGCCCCGTTCCAGGTGGCGCCGCCCGAAGACGACTAGCGCTACCCGGCCAGGAGGTTGGTTGCAGCCGGTCGAGCTGGCCCCGCTGGTCGAGCTTGTCGAGACCCCGATTTCGACAAGCTCAATCAGCGACGGTTTCGCTTCTCCCGTTGGCTCGAGGGAGCGCCAGCGACCGAAGCCAAGCGACCGAAGCCAACCAACCGAAACAGCTGCTCGTCGCGCTACCTCATCGCGCGCGGCTGACGGCGCGAACCCGCTCAGCGCGGGTTGGCCAGCTTCCAGCCGACACCGGGATCGCCGAGTCGGCCGTGCAGCACGATCGGAACGGTCGTGCTGTGGCCGCCGGAGGAGAAGGTGACGCTGCCGAGCTCGGCCCCGTCGTTGGCGAACAAGACAGCAGGCAGGTTGAGCGTGGTCTCCACGGGGGTGTCAGACCAGACGAGCAGCGAGGCGGATGCAGCGCTCTCGGCGGTGGCGGTGTCGCCCCACTCGGTAGAGTAGCTGGCCCACTGCTGGCCGGCGTCGGTCAGCTGCACGGTGTGGAAGCCGGCGAAGGTCGAGTCGAGAAGGCCGGCGACGGCGTCGTTCAGCTCGGAGTGGGTGTCTGCTCCGAGCGTCGCACCGACCAGAGTCACCTCCTGGCCGTCGACCCTGGCGACCGCCGTGTAGAGCAGGCAGGCGCCGGCCTCGTCGGTGGTGCCGGTCTTCATGCCGGTGACGCCGTGCGTGCCGAGCAGCTTGTTGGTGTTGACGACGGTGCCGATGGTGGGCAGATCGGCGGACTTCATGGCCACGATCTCGGCGATGGCGGGCTGGGCGAGGGCGAGCTTGCCGATCTCGACCAGGTTGGCCGGGCTGCTCACGCTGTTGGCGGAGAGCCCACTGGCGTCGACGACGTGCGTGTCGGTGAGCCCGTTCGCGGTCAGCCAGGCATCGGCCGCCGCCAGATAGGCGTCCATCGAGCCGTACGCCCAGATGGCGAGCGATGTGGCGTAGTTGTTGGCCGAGGGCAGCAGCAGGGCGGTCAGCGTCTGGCGCTCGCTGAGCGCCATCCCGGCGGACACGGGCGCGGAGGAACCATCCTCGGCGATCGTCTGCCAGTAGATGTCGACGTCGGCCTCGGTGTAGTCGATCTCCGGGCCGGCCTCGCCCGCGCCGAGCGGGTGCGCGTCGAGCACGACGAGGGCGGTGATCATCTTGGTGATGCTGGCTATCGGCCCGGTGGACTGGTCGCCGGCGGTCGCGAGCAGTCCCGGCGTGCCGACAGCGCCGATGGCTGTGCGCCCGAATTCGGGCCACGCAACAGGGCTCGCCGGCTGCGTGAGCGCAGGGATCTCATCGGGTGCGGCGATGGTGGCCGGCAGCGGGGCGGCAATGGCGTTCACACTGTAGATCAGCCCGGAGAGCAGGGCGATCAGCACCACTCCGATCACGCTGAAAACGGCGATCCTGCGACGTCGGAACATCTGGCGTCGAGTAAGAGTCACAGAACGAGCTTAAGCGACATCTGCGGCGCGAACGCGCAGTGCGTAGAGCGCGACGGCGCTCGCCGCGGCCACGTTGAGCGAGTCCACGCCGTGCAGCATCGGGATCGTCACGGTGGTGTCGGCGGAGGCGAGGGCGGCCCGGCTCAGGCCGTCGCCCTCAGACCCGAGGACGATGGCCAGCTTCTCCGGTGGGTTCTTCTCGAATTCCTCCAGGCTGACGGCATCGTCGGAGAGCGCGAGCGCCGCGATGTGGAAGCCGAGCGAGTGCAGCAGCGGCGTGGCCTCGTCCCACTCCGGCAGTCGGGTCCACGGCACCTGCAGCACGGTGCCCATGCTGACGCGCACGCTGCGACGGTACAGCGGGTCGGCGCAGCGCGGTGTGATGAGCACGGCATCCGCCCCCAGCCCGGCAACGGCGCGGAAGATGGCACCGATGTTGGTGTGATCGACGATGTCCTCGAGGATGACGATGCGCCGCGCGTCGCGGATGAGCTCCTCGACCGGGGCCAGCGCGGGCCGCTGCATGGCGGCCAGGGCGCCCCTGTGCATGTTGTAGCCGGTGAGCTGCTCCAGCACGGCCGGCTCGCCGACATACACCGGCACGTCGGGGAAGTCGGCCAGGAGCGGTTCGACGTCGGCCAACCACTGCTTCTGCAGCAGTACGGAGCGCGGCACGTGGCCGGCCCGCAGCGCCCGCTCGATCACCTTGCTGGACTCGGCGATGTAGAGACCCCCCTCCGGCTCGCTGACGCGGCGCAGGGCGACGTCGGTGAGCCGGGCGTAATCGGACACGCCAGCGGCGGTCAGGTCGGTGATGGGGATGATCTGCATCCCCCTAGCCTGACAGCCTCGGAAACAAACCGGAAACCATGCGGGTTGATGATGGAGACCTGAGTTAAGGAGCAAGCCGTGCAGCAGATCACCAGCGTGAACCAGATGGATGCCGTCGCAGAGCTGATGCACGGCAGGCGCACGGCCGTGCTGACCGGGGCCGGAATCAGCACCGACTCCGGCATCCCCGACTATCGCGGGGAGGGCGCGCCGACCCGCACTCCAATGACGGTGCAGGATTTCCTGAGCGACGAGCGCAAGCGCAAGCGGTACTGGGCCGGCAGCCACCTCGGCTGGAGGCACTTCGCCAGCGCCCAGCCGAATGCCGGCCACCGCACCCTGGCCCGGTTGGAGAACGCCGGGCTCGTCACCGGCGTCGTCACTCAGAACGTGGACGGCCTGCACCGCCGGGCCGGTTCCAGCCGGGTCGTCGAGCTGCACGGATCCATGGACACGGTCAGCTGCCTGGACTGTGGGCAGGTGTTCGCTAGGCAGGCCGTCGCCGAACAGCTTGAGCGAGCGAACCCGTGGCTGGAGACCTCGGATGCCGTCAGGATCGCGCCGGACGGCGACGCCGACGTCGAAGAGGTCGAGCGGTTCACACTGCCCGTCTGCACGGTGTGCGGCGGGCGTTTGAAGCCGGATGTCGTCTTCTTCGGCGAGCTGGTTCCGGCTCCCCGCTTCGCGCAGGCGGCCGCACTGGTCGCTCGGAGTGAGCTGCTGCTGGTTGTCGGGTCGTCCCTCGCGGTGAATTCCGGCATCCGCCTGTTGGAGCAGGCCAGACGCCGCGGCCTGCCCATCGTGGTGGTCAACCGCGGCGCGACGAAGGGTGACGCCCGGGCAGCACATAAGCTGGATGCGGGGGCTTCCGAGACGCTGGCCGAGCTGGCCGAGCGGCTGCTCCCCTGAGCCCACATGGAGAAGACTTGGTGACGACGTTCGGCATTGTTCGGCACGGTGAGACCGACTGGAACGCGCAGAGGCGCATTCAGGGGCGCACCGACATCCCGCTGAACGAAACCGGGCGTGCCCAAGCCGCCGCCACCGGCGCCGCCCTGCACGCCGCGCAGTCGGAGCACGGCAACTGGGACGCGATCGTCAGCAGCCCGCTCAGCCGCGCCCACGAGACGGCGCAGATCATCGCCGCAACGCTCGGGCTCGCCGGGCCGGAGCTGGTGCCGGCGCTCGCCGAGCGCGCCCACGGCGAGATCGAGGGTCTGAGCTTCGCCGAGCGCAGTGAGCGGTTCCCCGACGGGTCGGAGGTTCCAGGGCTGGAGACTCGCGACGAGGTGCTGGACCGCACCCTGCCGAGCCTCGAAGAGCTCGCCGCGCGCTACCCGGGCGGACGCGTGCTGATCGTCAGCCACGGCGGCGTGATCAGCACCCTCATGCACCACTCCTCCGGCGGCGAGATCGATGGCCCCGGTCGGATGATCCAGAACGGCTCCGTGCAGGAGTTCCGCTGGGGTCTCAGCGGCCTGAGCCTGCGGTCCGTCTGAGCAGCGCCAGCAGGCGTTCGGCCGAACCGGTCCAGGTGAACCGGGCGGCCTGCTCCAGGCCGGCGGCGGAACGCCGCTCCCACTCCCCCGGCTCGCGCAGCACGGCAACGGCCGCGACGAGCTCGTCTGGCGACATCGGGGAGAAGTAGAGCGCGGCATCGCCGCCGATCTCCTTGAAGATCGGGATGTCGCTGACGATGATCGGCGTGCCTGCCGTCATCGCCTCGACCAGCGGGATGCCGAAGCCCTCGTCGAGGGAGGCGGTGACCAGCGCGGTCGCGCCCCGCAGTGCCTCCTGGTACTCGGCGTCGCTGGCCCCGTTGTGGAACACGACGGTGGCCTGCGGCGCGAGCGCGCCGAGGCGGCGCTGCTCGGCGTCGCTCAGGCGGCTCATCAGGTGCAGTTCGGAGCCGGGCAGCAGCGCGGCCGCGCGCACCAGAGTCTCCACGTTCTTGTATGGCATGAACGAGCCCATGTAGACCAGCCGCAGTGTGTCCGGCCGAGTGCGCTCTGCCGCGGCGTCCGGCACCTCTTCTGCTGCCACCCCGGCGGCGTTCGGAACGACCGTCACCTCGCGGTGGGTCAGGTTGTGCTCGGCGATCAGGCTCTTGGTCGTCTCAGACACGGTGACTACGCCGTCGGCTCGGTTCAGCAGCATCCGCTGCGGCCACCAGGCCAGGTGGTAGAGCCGCCAGAGCAAGCGGATCGGGGCGGCCAGGTCGCGCGGGGGCGTTCGGTTGCGGTAGTAGATGAGGTCGTGCACGGTCAGCAGCAGCTTGTACTTGCGGCCCCACGAGCCCATGGTCTGCATCGGGGTGAACACGACGTCTGGCCGCAGCTTGTTGACGGTGAGCGCGACGAGCGGCTCCCGCACGCTGGTTGGCGCGCTGACCAGCTGCCAGGGCAGGGTGGGCAGCATGTCGAGCTGGCGGTGGTCGCTGATCAGCATCGTGACCGGGTGCAGTCGACCGAGCTCTTCGACGAGGCTGGCCGTGTAGCGGCTGATGCCGTCGTGCCGATCGATGCGGGTGTACCGGCAGTCGAAGACGATGTTCATGCGGTGGCCCCCAGGGAGGACAGCACGGAGCGGATCTGCTCTGCCGCCTCGACGGGCTTCTCGTAGTGGATCAGGTGGCCGACCCCGTGGATGACGTGCAGCGTGGCATCCGGGAACAGGGTCTGCAGGCGGTGCTGGGCGGCGATCGGAGTGATGTCGTCGCGGTCGGCGGCGATCAGCAGCGTGCGCTCGGGGATCTGGGCGGCGAACTCGCTGACGTCGTGGCTGACGGACGCGCGGAACGCCTGCAGCACGACGTCGCGGTTGTCGAAGGCCGAGAAGTAACGGTCGTGCTCCTCGTGGATCCAGCGCTTGAGTTTCGGGTCGCTGGTCTTCGCCATGGTCACGCTCATGACGCGCACGATCAGCCGGGAGCGCAACACGGCGAAGCCGATGCGCTCGGGCAGTTTGGCGGCGGCCCAGTAGTAGAACACGGCGAGTCGGGTCATGATGCCGCGCGGACCGGAGAGCGCCGGCGCACCGATCGGGTTGACGAGGATGACGGCGTCGGCCGGCAGACCACCGGCCAGCGCCGCTGAGCTCACGATGGAGCCGAAGGAGTGCCCGAGAATGACGACGGGCCCGTTCAGCTGCAGCGCCGCGACGAAGGCGGAGAGCCAGGCCGAGTAGCCCGGCACGTCGTGCTGGGTGCCGGCTTCCAGCGGCGTCGACGTGCCGAACCCGGGCAGGTCCGGCATCACGATGTGCGCGTCGGGCAGTTGAGCAACGACGGGTTCCAGCCCGTGGTGGTCGCCCCGGAAGCCGTGCACGGCGACGACGGTCGGCACGCCGGGCGCCGCCGTTCCGTATTCCCAGTAGTGGGTCTCGCTGCCCAGGACGGTGAGAGTGCGTTCACTCACGGGGATGCGGGCCAGCTTCGGCGCGTAGGGGGACTCGATGCTCATCGCCCCCAGTTTAGGCGAGCGGGCTGTCGAAGAATGGCCAGCGCTCTATTGGCTGCACGAAGATTGGACAGTTTGACCATGGTGCTGTTTAGACTCGGGCATGAGCTTTACTGCGCCGATCCAATTGCCCGGACTCAGCCTCGATCCTCAGTGGTATCGACGAGCGGTTTTCTATGAGGTGATGGTGCGCTCATTCGTCGACAGCAACGGCGACGGCACCGGCGACTTGGGCGGGTTGATCTCCAAGCTCGACTATCTGCAGTGGCTGGGCGTTGACGCGCTCTGGGTGCCCCCGATCTTCACCTCGCCGCTGCGCGACGGCGGTTACGACGTGGCCGACTACCGTTCGATCCTGCCCGAGTTCGGCACGCTTGACGAGTTCCGTGAGCTGGTCACGAAGGCGCACGAGCGCAACATGCGCGTCGTGATCGATCTGCCGCTGAACCACACCTCCGACCAGCACGAGTGGTTCCAGCAGTCCCGCCAGGACCCGGACGGCCCGTACGGGGATTTCTACGTCTGGAGCGACTCGGACGAGAAGTGGCCGGACATTCGCATCATCTTCACAGACACCGAGGATTCCAACTGGGCGTTCGACCCGGTGCGGCGCCAGTTCTTCTTCCACCGCTTCTTCTCGCACCAGCCAGACCTCAACTACGAGAACCCGGCCGTGCACGAGGCTGTCTTCGACGTGGTGCGGTTCTGGCTCGACCTCGGAGTCGACGGATTCCGGCTGGACGCGATCCCGTACCTGTACGAGTCGGACGAGGGCAACGGTGAGGGCGAGCCGCCGACCCACGAGTTCATCAAGGCGCTGCGCGCCATGGTCGACACGAGCTACCCGGGCCGGGTGATGATCGCCGAGGCTAACCAGTGGCCGCGCGAGGTGGCTGCCTTCTTCGGCAGCGAGGAGGAGCCGGAGTGCCACATGGCCTTCGACTTCCCGGTGATGCCGCGCATCTTCTACGCGCTGCGCTCCCAGCGCGCCGACGAGCTCGTCGCCGTCCTGTCTGAGACCACCGACATCCCGCCGGGCGCCGGCTGGGGCGTGTTCCTGCGCAACCACGACGAACTGACGCTGGAAATGGTGTCTGAGGAGTACCGGCAGGCCATGTACGGCTGGTACGCCTACGATCCGCGGATGCGGGCCAACGTCGGCATCCGGCGCAGGCTCGCCCCGCTGCTCGACAACGCCAGGGCCGAGCTCGAGCTGGCGCACGCCCTGCTGTTTGCGCTGCCCGGCAGCCCGTTCCTCTACTACGGCGACGAGATCGGCATGGGCGACAACATCTGGCTGCCCGACCGCGACAGCTCGCGCACCCCGATGCAGTGGACCCCGGACCGGAACGCCGGATTCTCGGCGGCCGACCCGGGCAAGCTCTACCTGCCGGTCGTGCAGTCGCTGGTCTACAACTACGGCCACGTCAATGTGGAGTCGCAGTTGGCGCAGTCGCGCTCGCTGCTGCACTGGGTGCGCAACGTGATCCACGTGCGCAAGAACCACCTGGTTTTCGGCCTCGGCGACATCGAGGTGATCCCGACGAACAACGACTCCGTGCTGGCGTTCGTGCGGCGCTACGCGGGCAATGACCAGCACGGTGGCAGCCACTACAACGAGCAGCCGGAGGCGGTGCTCTGCGTGTTCAGCTTCGCGCACAACCCCATTTCTGTGACGCTCAACTCCCCCGCGCTGGCGAGCACACGGCTTTACGACCTGTTCGGCGGAGGCATGTTCCCCAGCTTCGACGAGGACGGCTCCCTCACCCTGACAATGGCCACGCAGAGCTTTTACTGGCTGCACTGCGGCTAGCCGGCCGGTTCCGAAGCCGTGTCGGTGATTGCCCCTAGAGTGAGGGCATGAACGCAGTCAACTGGGCCAGCACACTCGCCGTCTTCGACTTGGAGACCACCGGAATCGACGTGGAGACGAGCCGCATCGTCACCGCGAATGTCAGCGTGATCGACGCCGACGGTGCCGTGCTGGAGCGCAGCGATTGGCTGCTGAACCCCGGCGTGGAGATCCCGGCCGGGGCCAGCGCCATCCACGGCATCAGCACCGAGCGCGCCCAGGCCGACGGGATGCCGGCCGGCGAGGGTGTCGGCCAGATCGTCGAGCGGCTCCGCGCGGTGTTGGAGCGTGGCCTGCCCGTCGTCGCGTACAACGCGCCATACGACTTCACGATCCTCAACCGCGAGGCGCGGCGCCACGGCCTGAGCGCGCTCGACTCCCCCACCCCGGTCATCGACCCGCTCGTGATCGACAAGGCCGTCGACCGCTACCGCAAGGGCAAGCGCACGCTGGAGGCGGCCGCGGCGTTCTACGGTGTTCCGCTGGATGACGCGCACGATGCCGCGGCAGACGCCATCGCAGCGGGTCGGGTCGCCCAGGCGATCGCCCGCGAGCACGGCGCCGCGCTGCCGGCATCCGCCGCCGAACTGCACACGAAGCAGGTGGCCTGGGCCGCCGAGCAGGCGGCCAGCTTCGAGAAGTACATGCGCGCCAACCGCGACCCGCAGTTCACCGCCGACGGGTCCTGGCCGGAGCGCTAGCGGCTCAACGCCCACAGACACGAAGAAGGGCGACCGGCTGAAGCCGGTCGCCCTTCTTGATACTGCTGAGCTCTGGTGAGCTGCGGCTGCTTACGCGCCGAAGCCCTTGAAGCGCTGGTTGAACTTCTCGACGCGTCCGGCCGAGTCCATGATGCGCTGCTTGCCGGTGTAGAACGGGTGCGACTCCGAGGAGATTTCCACGTCGATCACCGGGTAGGTGTTGCCGTCTTCCCACTCGATGGTCTTGGCGCTGCCGACCGTGGAACGGGTCAGGAAGGTTGCACCCGACGCGAGGTCGCGGAAGACGATCGGCGCGTACGTGGGGTGGATTTCAGACTTCATCGAATTTCCTTGCGTTGAAAGTAATTTGTGTGTTGAGACTAGTGATCGATCTTGCCGATCACATGCCGATCAGGCGAGAAAGCTTGGGCCCGGGGGCCAGCTATCAAGCTTAGCAGAAATCGGGCGTTCAGACCGCACGGGCGCTGTAGCGCCCGTTCTGCTCGCTCAGCTCGATCTCAAGGCCGAAGGCCTTGGTCAACACCTCGGAGGTGAATGCCTCGGCCAGCGGGCCGGCGGCGACGACCTGGCCGGCGGCCAGGACGAGTGCGTGGGTGAAGCCGAGGGGAATCTCCTCGGCGTGGTGGGTGACCATGACGATGGCCGGGGCGAGCGGCGACTGGGCGAAACCGCCGAGCATCTGCAGCAGCTCCTCGCGAGTGCCGAGGTCGAGGCTGGCGGCCGGCTCGTCGAGCAGCAGCAGCTCGGGGTCGGTCATCACCGAGCGCGCGATCTGCACGCGCTTCTGCTCGCCGTCGCTGAGCGTGCCGAACAGACGGTCAGAGAGGTGGTCGAGCTGCCACTCGGCCAGCACCCGCTGCGCGCGGCGCACGTCGAGTTCGTCGTACTCCTCGTTCCAGCGGCCGGATACCGAGTATGCGGCGGTCAACACGACGTCGAGCACCTTCTCGTTCTTCGGGATGGTGCGTGCCATCGCGGTCGAGGCGAAGCCGATCATCGGGCGCAGCTCGGCCAGGTCGACCTTGCCCAGCTGCTCCTCGAGGATGAGGGCGGTGCCGCTCGTGGGGTGCATCATGGCGGCGGCGATGCGCAGCATCGTGGTCTTGCCGGCACCGTTGGGGCCGAGCACGACCCAGCGTTCGTCGGAGTTCACCGTCCAGTTCACGGAGTCGAGGATGGTGTTGCCGTCGCGAACAACGGTGACGTCTGTGAGCTGAAGAACGCTGGCCATACTCCCATGCTACCGATCCGCCGAGGGTGCTCAGAGCAGGGCGGTGTAAATCTCGCGGGTGCGGGCGGCGATCTGGGCCCAATCGAATTCCTTCTCCGCCCGCGCCCGACCCGCCGCGCCCATCGCCCGAGCCCGCTCGGGATCGCTGACCACCTCGATCAGCGTCGCCGCCAGATCAGCGACGAATCGGTCGGGGTCGGTCGGCGTGCCGGTGCCGTCATCCAGTTGCTCAATCGGAACCAGGCGCCCGGTGACACCGTCGTGGACGACCTCGGGGATGCCGCCGGTGGCCGTGCCGACGACGGGCATGCCGCACGCCATGGCTTCAAGGTTCACGATGCCGAGCGGCTCGTAGACCGAGGGGCAGACGAACGTCGTGCCGGCGGTGAGCACAGCCGAGAGCTCGTGCTGGCTGAGCAGCCGGTCGATCCAGACGACGCCGCTGCGCTCGCGCTGCAGCTCGGCGACACCGGCACTGACCTCAGCCATGATCTCGGGGGTGTCCGGCGCGCCGGCGCAGAGCACCAGCTGCACGTCCGGCGGAAGCAGCCGGGCGGCGCGCAACAGGTAGGGCAGCCCCTTCTGCCGGGTGATCCGGCCGACGAAGACCACAGAGGGGCGGTCGGGGTCGATGCCGAGGGCGCGCACCGTTGCCCCATCGTTCAGTGGCTTCCAACGCTCCAGGTCGATGCCGTTGTAGACGACGTGCACGCGCTTCTCGTCGAGCGTCGGGTAGCAGCGGAGAATGTCGCGGGCCATGCCGCCGCTCACGGCGATCACGGCGTCGGCCGCCTCGAACGCGGTCTTCTCTGCCCAGCTGGAGACGCGGTAGCCGCCGCCGAGCTGTTCGGCCTTCCACGGGCGCAGCGGCTCCAAGCTGTGCGCGGTGACCACGTGCGGGATGCCGTGGAGCAGTTTGGCGATGTGCCCCGCGCTGTTGGCGTACCAGGTGTGCGAGTGCACGAGGCTGGCGCCTGCGACATCCTGCGCCATCGCCAGGTCCACGCCGAGGGTGCTGAGGGCCGGGTTCGCGCCGGCCAGGGTGTCTGGCGCACGGTAGGCAAAAGTGTCGGGCGCGTCGCGGTCTGCGCCGAAGCAACGCACCACGACATCGATGTCGGTGCGCAGTGCCCTGACCAGTTCCGCCACGTGCACGCCGGCGCCGCCGTAGACCTCCGGCGGGTACTCCTTGGTGAGCAGATCGACTCGCATGGGGCAACGCTAGCGCAGCGTTCACCGTCGCAGTATGCAATGACCCTAGGCACGTGGAATCGGCTGCCCTAGGGTGAGAGCATGAAGGCCCCCAAGATCTTCGGAATCGTCCTCGCCGGCGGCGAAGGCAAGCGACTCATGCCGCTCACGGAAGACCGCGCGAAGCCTGCGGTGCCCTTCGGCGGGCACTACCGGCTGGTCGATTTCGCGCTGTCGAATCTGATCAACTCGCGCATCGGGCAGATCGTGGTGCTGACCCAGTACAAGTCGCACAGCTTGGACCGGCACGTCTCGCAGACCTGGCACATCTCAGGCCTGCTAGACACCTACGTGGCGTCCGTCCCGGCCCAGCAACGACTCGGCAAGCGCTGGTTCAGCGGCTCGGCCGACGCGATCCTGCAGAGCCTGAACCTGCTGCGCGACGAGAAGCCGGACATCGTGATCGTCGTCGGCGCCGACCACGTCTACCGCCAGGACTTCAGCCAGATGATCGAGGCCCACATCGCGTCCGGCGCGAAGGCGACCGTCGCCGCCATCCGGCAGCCGATCGAGCTGGCCGACCAGTTCGGCGTGATCGAGGTCTCCCCCGACAACCCGGAGCGGATCCAGGCGTTCCTCGAGAAGCCGCAGAACCCGGTCGGCTTGGCCGATGCGCCGCACGAAGTATTCGCCTCGATGGGCAACTACGTGTTCGACGCCGACGCCCTGATCGATGCGGTGCTGCGCGATGGGGAGCGCACCGCATCCGGCCATGACATGGGCGGCGACATCATCCCCGACTTCGTCGAACGCGGCGAGGCCGGCGTCTACGACCTCCGTCGCAACGTGGTGCCCGGCTCGACCGACCGCGACCGCTTCTACTGGCGCGACGTGGGAACGATCGACTCGTTCTTCGACGCCCACCAAGACCTGATCTCGGCGCTGCCGGTTTTCAACCTCTACAACGAGGAATGGCCGATCTTCACGCAGCAGCGCAACTCGCCGCCGGCCAAGTTCGTCCGCGATGCGCACGGCTTCCTCGGCACCATGATCGACTCGATCGTGTCGCTCGGGTCGCTGATCTCCGGCGCACACATCGAGCGCAGCGTGCTCGGCCCGTGGGTGCACGTGAACTCGGGCGCGCAGGTGATCGACTCGATCCTGTTCGAGCGGGTGCGCGTCGAGGCAGGGGCACGCGTGCACCGTTGTGTGCTCGACAAGAACGTCGTCGTCGAGCGGGGCGCGCACGTCGGCGTCGACCTCGACCATGACCGGGCCAGAGGCTTTGCCGTGACCGAGTCTGGAATCACCGTTGTCGGCAAGGGTGTTACAGTCACCGCATGACCTCCCCCGCATGTCCGATGTTTCGTCGCGCCCCCGGTTCCTCGTCGTCCTCGATGCCGACTCCACCCTGATCCAGGACGAGGTCATCGAGTTACTGGCGGATGCCGCAGGCTCGCGGGCCCTCGTCGCCGAGGTGACCGAGCAGGCCATGCGCGGCGAGCTGGACTTCGCCGAGAGCCTGCGGGCGCGCGTCTCGACCTTGGCCGGACTGCCTGAAACCGTGTTCGCCGAGGTTGGTGCGATGATCCGCCCCACGCCGGGCGTGCACGACCTCATTGCGGGCGTCCATGCGGCCGGTGGGCTGTTCGGCGTCGTCTCCGGCGGCTTCCACGAGTTGCTCGACCCCATCGGCGCGGCCTTCGGGCTGGACTCCTGGCGGGCGAACCGCCTCGAGGTGGTTGACGGCAAGCTCACCGGAAAGGTCTCCGGCCCGATCATCGACGCCGAGGCGAAGGCGGCTGCGCTGCGCGAGTGGGCGGCGGATGCCGGCATCCCGCTCGCCCGCACGATCGCCGTCGGCGACGGCGCCAACGACCTCGCGATGATGGCGGTGGCAGGCCTCGCCGTCGCCTTCAACGCCAAACCGCGCGTGCGCGCAGAGGCCGACGTCGCGATCGACGTCGCCGACCTCTCACAGGTGCTGCCGCTGCTCGGCCTGCGCGGCTAGCGCAGCCAGCGCAGCCAGCGCACGGCGGCTTGAGGGAGCGTGCGACCGAAGCCCCAAGCGAACCGCCGACCGGGTCTCGATACGGCGCTGGCGCGCCTACTCCACCATCGGGAGGCACCGTGGCGGGAGGCATTCGGAGCTTGGGGAGGCCAGAAAGGGGTCGGAACGGCCTCCCGACCCGACTTTTGCCTCCCGAACGTGCTGCGGCTCTCCGCCCGTCGGCTGGAGGGAGCCGCGCCGCGACGAAGGAGCAGCGCAGCTCCCGAAGCCCCGAGCGAACCTGCTGACGCTGCAGCCTGCGAGATCCGCGTGACCCGCCGACCGGGTCTCGATACGGCGCTGGCGCGCCTACTCGACCACCGGGAGGCACCGTGGCGGGAGGCATTCGGAGCTTGGGGAGGCCAGAAGCGGGCCGGAACGGCCTCCCGACCCGACTTTTGCCTCCCGAACGTGCTGCGGCCGGCTAGTGGCCCATGCCGAGGCCGCCGTCGACGGGGATGACGGCACCGGAGATGTAGGCGGCCTCATCGCTGCCGACCCAGGCCACGACCTTGGCGACCTCGTTCGGCGTGGCAAAGCGGCCGGCCGGGATGTTCTTCTTGTACTCGGCCTGCTGCGCCTCGGGCAGGGCGGCGGTCATATCGGTCTCGATGAAGCCGGGGGCGACCACGTTGGCCGTGATGCCGCGGGCACCCAGCTCGCGCGTGATCGAGCGTGCCATGCCGACCAGGGCGGCCTTGGACGCCGAGTAGTTGACCTGACCGGGGCCGCCGTACAGGCCGACGACGCTGGAGATCAGCACGATGCGGCCGTAGCGGGCCTTCAGCATGCCCTTCGACGCGCGCTTGACGACACGGAACGCACCGGTGAGGTTGGTGTCGATGACGTCGACGAAGTCTTCCTCGCTCATGCGCATGAGCAGGGTGTCGCGGGTGATGCCGGCGTTGGCCACGAGCACCTCGACCGGGCCGAGCTCGGCCTCGATCGCGGTGAAGGCCGCGTCGATGGAGGCGGCATCCGTCACATCGGCCTGCACGGTGAACGAACCGGCCGGGCCCTCGCCCGAACGGGCGGTGACGGCCACGCGGTGGCCCTGTGCCAGGAACTCCTCGGCGATGGCGAAGCCGATGCCTCGGTTTCCTCCGGTGACGAGTACGGTGCGAGGCGTGGTCATGGCGTGGTCCAATCGGGCGGTGCGAACAGGCATTACGAACAGGCAGTACGAACAGGCGATGCCGGCACGCAGTGCGAACAGGCAAATCTGACCCAGTTTAGAGCGTCCGCGGGGCGCGCCCGGGCGCGTAGGCTGGATGCACCGGCATCCACACGGATGACGCGGACTCGCAGCACCGATCACCCCAACGGACATGAAGCAGCAACCCTCCATCACGTCACTCCCCTCTCGCCCGAGGTGGAGCGCCGCAACCGCATGATCAAGTACACGGTTGCGATGTCGATTCGTGTGCTCTGCATCCTGTCGATGCTGTTCCTGCGCGGCTGGTGGCTGCTGGTGCCGGCGATCGGCGCGGTCACGCTGCCCTACTTCGCCGTGGTGCTCGCGAATGTGCCGTCGAAACGGAAGTCGTCGACGATGGTGCGCCCCGGCGCGATCGAGAGGGTCTGGAACCGCAAGCATGATTGACCTGTTGGGCGGCGCTTTGCCGCGCGAGGCCTGCTCACGGGCGGGCTGCACCGCAGACGCCGTCTGGCGCATCGACTGGCGGAACCCGCGCATCCACACCGGCGACCGTTTCAAGACCTGGCTCGCCTGCGACGAGCACGTCGACTACCTGCGTGACTTCCTCGCCGCCCGCGAGTTCCCGTTGGCCGTGAAGCCGCTCGAGGCCGCCAGAGCCACGGATGACACGGAGGCGGCCTCGTGACCGGCTGGAGCTTCCTGCTCAGCAAGCGCTGGGCGGGCTACCTCGCCCTCACGATCGTCTTCGCCATCGTCTGCGTGTTCCTCGGCAACTGGCAGCTCTCCCGCCGTGCCGACGCGCAGGCCGAGATCCATCGCGTCGACACGAACTGGGAGGCACAGCCCGTTCCACTCGCCGAGGCGCTGCCCACGTTGGATGCCTTCGACGAGTCGCAGAAATGGCTGCCGGTCGTGGCTGAGGGCAGCTACATCCGCGAGGACGAGCTTCTGGTGCGCACTCGCCCGCGCGACGGCATGCCCGGTTTCGAGGTGCTCACTCCCCTGCAGCTGGCCGACGGCAGCGTCTTCATCGTGGACCGCGGCTGGCTGCCGACCGGTTCCAAGCAAGATGCCCCGGATGTCGTGCCGGTCGCGCCGGATGGCCCCGTCACCGTCGTGGCGCGGCTGAAGGCCGGCGAGCCGTCTCTGGCCGGGCGCAGTTCCAGTGGCAACCAGATCTCCACCATCCAGCTGCACGAGATCTCTGAGCGGCTTGGCATCGACAACTACACCGGCGCGTACGGGCTGATGCTCTCAGAGACCCCCGCACCGGCGGGTGAGCGCCCGCTGGCCGTCGTCAAGCCGCCCCGCGACGAGGGCCCGCACCTCTCTTATGCCTTCCAGTGGTACGTGTTCGCGTTGATGGCGTTCATCGGTCTGGGTTGGGCGGCCCGCCAGGAGTTCCGCACCGTCAACATCGACGACCCGGAGGAGCGCAAGCGCGCCGCTGAACGCAAGCGCAAGCAGCAGCTGAAGGCCCCGAGCGACTCGGATGTCGAAGACGGGATCCTCGACAACGCCCGTTAGGGCGCATCCGACCGGCATCGACTGTGCCGAAAGTCACATTTCTTGGCGCCAGGCCCCACCATTTGAGCGGGTCGACCCGTGAGCCTCCATCCCGCTGTCGACTGCTCCCGTAGCCTCTCCCCATGGCTGAAGACGACCGCACGTTCCTGGGTGCAACGGGTGGGTTGCTCGGCTTCGTCGCGCTGAGCGCCGTCGCCGGGGTGCTCATCACTGCCGCCGTCACCCCCGCGCTCGCGCTGGCCGGCGTCGCTGCGAACGGATCGATCAGCATCTTCGAGGGCCTGCCGAGCGCGCTCTCGATCGGCGAGCTGGCCGAGGGCTCCAACATCTATGCGACTAATCCCGACGGCACGGATCGCAAGCTGGCGACCTTCTACGAGCAGAATCGTGAAGAGGTCGGCTGGGACCGCATCTCCCAGTTCGCGAAGGACGCGGCCGTGGCCGTCGAGGACCCGCGGTTCTACGACCACGGCGGCGTCGACCTGCAGGGCACTGTGCGCGCGGTTGCGATCACACTGTTCAATGAGAACGACCCGCAGGGCGGATCATCGCTGACCCAGCAGTACGTCAAGAACGTGCTCGTGCAGAATGCCGTGATGGCGGCGGGCACGGAGGAGGAGAAAGAAGCGGCCGTCGCGCTCGCCATCGCGCCGACCGCGAATCGCAAGCTGAAAGAGATCCGGATGGCGATCGCGCTCGAGAAGAAGTACTCGAAGAGCGAGATCCTGCGGGGCTACCTCAACATCGCCCACTTCGGGGGAACCGTGTATGGGATCGAGGCGGCCAGCAAGTACTACTTCGGCGGTGTGAGTGCGAAGGACCTGACTCTGGAGCAGGCGGCGAGCCTGATCGCGATCGTGAACAATCCAGAGAAGTTCCGCCTCGATCGGGCCGAGAGCGAGAAGAACGGCGCAGCGAACGGCTACCAGGCGAACCACCTGCGCAGGGACTACATCCTCGACCGGATGCTGGAACACAAGAAGATCACCGCTGAGCAGCACGCCGCGGCCGTCGCCGTCCCGGTCACTCCCGTCATCACCTCGCCGAGTACCGGATGCCATGAGGCCGGCGGCTCCGGCTTCTTCTGCGACTACGTCTACTGGACGATTCGCAACGACGACGCCTTCGGCGCGACGCCGGACGAGCGCATCGAGAACCTCCGCCGCGGCGGCATGGAGATCTACACCACCCTCGACCTGGAGTTGCAGGTCGCGTCGGAGGCCGCGGTCAACGAGAACGTGCCCAGCGTTGACCCGCGCTTCGACGTCGGCGCCACCGCCGTCACCGTGCAGCCGGGAACGGGCCGTGTGCTCGCCATGGCGCAGAACAAGAGCTTCAGCAACGACCCGGAGATCCTCGAGGCCAACGGCCCCGGCTGGACCTCGCTCAACTACAACACCGATATCGACTACGGCGGTTCCAGCGGCTTCCAACCCGGATCGACGTACAAGGTCTTCACCCTCGCCGAATGGCTGAACGCCGGCCACTCGCTGCGCGAGTCCTTCGACGGGCGCAAGCAGGTCTTCTCCCGGTGGATCGACAGCTGCAACGGCAATTTCACCGAACGCTTCGACCCCCGCAACGACGACGGCCGCATCGCCAGCGACGCCGTGAACGCGACGAAGTGGTCGGTGAACTCCGGCTTCATGGCGATGGCAGCGAAGCTGGACCTCTGCAAGATCAAGCAGACCGCCGAGGCATTCGGCATCCACCGCGCAAACGGCGACCCGCTGCAGATGAACCCCTCCGATGTGCTCGGCACCCAGGAGGTGGCGCCGCTCACGATGGCCGCCGCATTCGCGGGTATCGCCAATAACGGGGTGACATGCGACCCCATCGTCATCGACCGCATCCTCGACCGCACCGGCGCCGAGATCGCGCCGCCGAAATCGAACTGTCGGCAGTCCGTCACGCCGTCGGTCGCCGCAGCGATGGCCTACGCCATGCGACAGACCTTTGCCGGCGGCGGCACGGCCGAGGCGTCGAACACGGGCTTCGATGTTCCGCACATCGGCAAGACGGGCACGACCGACGACGCCAAGGACACCTGGATGATCGGCGCGAGCACGACCGCGGCCACGGCCGTCTGGGTCGGCAACGTGGTCAACGACGCGAACCTGCGCCGTCTCGACTTCGACAGCGGCGCCGCCGCGACCGCACGCCACCGCATCTGGCCGCGCATCATGGCCAACGCGGATGCCCGCTGGGGCGGCGCCGCGTTCGCCGAACCCGATTCTTCGGCGTTCCGCGTCGTGCTCCGCGACATCCCCGATGTGCGCGGGCGCAGCCTGGACGAGGCACGCAGCATCCTCGAGGGTGCCGGCTTCGGTGTGGCCGACGCGGGCCCACAGGATTCGGAACTGCCCGCCGGCCAGGTCTCCTCCACCGAGCCAGCCGGCACCGCCCCGCAGGGATCCGTGCTGAACGTGTACACGAGCAACGGCGCATTGGTCCTGCTGCCCGCCGTCGTCGGGCTGAGTGAGAAGGAGGCACGCGCAGCGCTGTCCGCCTTCAGCGTGCACGTCTCGACGGTGCCCGTCACCGGTGAGGCGCAGGACGGGCGAGTGACGGCCAGCAATCCGCCGGCCGGAACACCGCTCCGGGCCGGCTCCGCGGTGGAGATCACCGTCGGCGCACGGAAGCCCGCTCCGCCTGCCGGCTAGCACACGAGGTAGAAGTTACGCGCTGCGTGCACGCGTGAACGTCAACGCCGCAGCGGCCGCCTCGTCCAGATGCCCCGCCGAGCGGGCGCGATTGATCGCTTCGACGCGTGAGCGCGCTCCGAGCGCGATGAAGGCGTCGGAGAGGTGCCGCTTGACGGTGCCCACCGAGATGTACAGGCGCTCCGCGATCTGGGCGTTGGACATGCCATCGGCGGCCAGCGCCAGAGTCTCGGTCTGGCGGGCGGTCAGCAGCGGCGCTCCCGCCCGCTGCGCGCCCACGACCAACGGCGCGGATTCAGCGAGCAACGCCGAGAGAGCCCCGAGGAAGGCCTCCTGACCGGCATCGTGGTGAACGACGGTGGCCCGCGGCATCCCGCCGAGAAGTCGGGCAGAGGCGGAGGCGTGCGGCGCGCGTGGGGCGTCGAAGCCGAGGATCGAGGCGTCCGGGCCGGCCTTCGCGACCAGGCGCTCCAGCGCCGACACCGGATCCGGGATGTCCAGGTCGACGACGAGGAGCTCCGGCAGCGTGCCGGCGACCACAAGCCCCGCCTCGCGGAGCGTCGCGGCCTCTCCAACCACCTGCACGTTCGGATGCCGCGCCACGATTGTCGCCGTCACCATGCGTAACAAGGCGCGCGGCGACACGATCACCGCGCACACCACACTGCCGTTTCCCCCCGGAACCGTCACTGATCACTCTCCCCCGCGAACTGCGGCATGACGTCAGCGTCGAGACCATGCCCCTTTCAGGAATATATCTTCCTTGAAGCGGCAGGGCTAGCCCTCCCCGCGGATCTCCCCGCGGATCTCCCCGCGGGCTGCTGCCATGATGGGTGCATGCTCGCCGAACTCACGCTCCCGATCGCGCTGCACACCGGCCCCGGAGGGAGCACAGGGAGCGGCACCGCGGAATTCACACTGCGGCGCGCATCCGCTTCCGATCTGGATGCCCTGATGGCGCTGCTCTCCGACGACCCGGTCAGCGCCTCCCGCGGCGACGTCGCCGATGCCGGGGACCGCGCCGCGTACCTCAGGGCGCTCGAGCAGATCGTCGCCGACCCGTCGAACGAGCTCCTCATCGTCGTGGCGGCGGGGGCGACGGATGCCGCCGGCTCCCCCATCGCCACCATGCAGCTGACCCGCATCCCCGGCATGGCCCGACGCGGCTCCACCCGTCTTCTGGTGGAAGCTGTTCGGGTGAGCAGCACGCAGCGCTCCGCCGGGATCGGCGGTGCCATGATGCGCTGGGTCACCGACACGGCCGCGCCGGCGCTCGGCTCCAGCTTGGTGCAGCTCACCTCGGACGCGGCCAGGACCGACGCACACCGCTTCTACGAGCGGCTCGGCTTCGTCGGCTCACACGTGGGCTTCAAGTATCCCGTCGCCTAGCCGACATCCGCCTTACGCCAGTGCGATGAGGTCCGCGTACTCCTTGTTCCAGTGGTCCTCGACACCGTCGGGCAGGATCAGCACGCGCTCGGGGTTCAGCGCCTCAACGGCACCCGGGTCGTGGCTGACCAGGACGACGGCACCCTCGAAGTGCGCGAGCGCATCGAGGATCTCGAGGCGGCTGGCGGGGTCGAGGTTGTTCGTGGGCTCATCGAGCAGCAGAACGTTGGCGCCGGAGACGACGATCATGGCCAAGGCCAGACGGGTCTTCTCGCCACCGGAGAGCACGCCGGCCTTCTTGTGGCCGTCGTCGCCCGTGAACAGGAACGATCCGAGCACCTTGCGGGCCTCGGTCTCCGTGATGTTCGGCGAGGAGGAGACCATGTTCTCGAGCACGGTGCGGCCCACGTCGATCGTCTCGTGCTCCTGCGCGAAGTAGCCGATGCGCAGACCGTGGCCGGGCTGGATCGTGCCGGTGTCCGGCTGGTCGGCGCCGCCGAGGATGCGCAGCAGCGTCGTCTTGCCGGCACCGTTCAAGCCGATGATGACGACCTTGGAACCCCGGTCGATCGCGAGGTCGACGGCGGTGAAGATCTCGAGCGAGCCGTAGCTCTTGCTCAGGTTCTCGGCCATCAGCGGTGTCTTGCCGCAGGCGGCGGGCGTCGGGAAGCGCAGCTTGGCGACGCGGTCTGCGACGCGCACCTCGTCGAGGCCGGCGAGCAGCTTCTCGGCACGGGCCACCATCTGGTGGGCGGCGGCAGCCTTGGACGCCTTGGCGCCGAAGCGGGCGGCCTGCATCTGCAGCACGCCGGCCTTCTTCTCGGCGTTGGAGCGCTCCTTCTTGCGGCGCTCCTCGTCGGCGGCACGCTGACGCTGGTAGTTCTTCCAGTTCATGTTGTAGGTGTCGATGACCATGCGGTTGGCGTCCAGGTAGAACACGCGGTTGACGGTCTCGCCGACGAGCTCAATATCGTGGGTGATCACGATGAAGCCGCCCTTGTAGTTCTTCAGGAAGTCGCGCAACCAGACGACGGAGTCGGCGTCGAGGTGGTTCGTCGGCTCATCGAGGATCATGGTGCCGGCATCCGAGAACAGGATGCGGGCCAGCTCGATGCGGCGGCGCTGACCACCGGAGAGGGTCTTCAGCGGCTGCTCGAGGATGCGGTCGGGCAGGTTGAGGTTGCTCGCGATGGACGCGGCCTCTGCCTCTGCGGCATAGCCGCCGAGCGCCTGGAAGCGGTCGGTCAGGTTGCCGTACTTCTTCATGCCGGCCTCGGCGACGGCCGTGTCGCTGCTGCCCATGTCAATCGTCGCCTGCTGCATCTCGAGCACGATGGTGCCGAGGCCGCGGGCGTCGAGGATGCGGGTGCGGGCCAGCATCTCCGGGTCGCCGGAGCGCGGGTCCTGCGGCAGGTAACCGATCTCGCCGGTGCGCTCGATGGTGCCGCCGGTCGGCAACGTCTCGCCCGCGAGGGTCTTGGTCAGCGTGGTCTTGCCGGCACCGTTGCGGCCGACGAGGCCGATCTTGTCACCGGCGGATACGCGAAAGTTCACGTTCTCCATGAGCACGCGCGCTCCGACGCGAATCTCGAGGTCTTGAACGTTCAGCACGGCGCATCCGTTTCGATTGGGGACAGGGGGTGTCCGGGAAGTGTGGGGGTGGGTGCGCACGGTCATCCGAAATGAGGCGCAACGCACCATTCTACCGAAGCTCACCCTGCACAAGTGCCCGATGCAGAATACTGGGGCGATGGCGAGGGATTCGGCACACCGTGAGATCGCGCTGCTGCGGGCCAGGGCGCAGGGATTGTTCCCAGCGGATGCCGCGGCGCCGGCCGCCGTGGTGGGCTCGCTGCTGGCGCTGCAGGCGCAGGATCTCGCCGCCGCGAAGTGGGCGATCGGGGTCCGCTCCCCCGGCAGCACGCTGGCCGGGCTGGACGCCGCGATCGACGCCGGCGAGATCGTGCGCTCCTGGCCGATGCGCGGAACGCTGCATTTCGTGCCGGGCGAGGACCTCGGTTGGATGCAGCAGTGCACCACCGCGCGCCTGCTCGCACAGGCCCGGCCGACCCACGAGGCCCAAGGGCTGACGTCAGCTGTGCATGAGCGCGCGCGGGAGCTGGCCGTCGAGGCGCTCTCCGGCGGACAGAGCCTCACCCGCGCGGCGTTCCAAGACATGCTGGAGCGGAACGGTATCAGCACCGCCGGTAACCGCGGCTACCACCTGATCTGGTTCCTCGCCCAAACGGGGACGCTCTGCTGGGGCCCGACCGCCGGCAACGCGCAGGCCCTGGTGCTGCTGGACGAGTGGGTGCGAAACCCGCGGCGGCTCGAGCCCGATGAGGCCTTCGCCGAGTTCCTGCTCCGCTACCTGCGCGGCCATGGGCCGGCCACGCTGCAGGACTTCGTCTGGTGGAGCAAGCTGACCGTCGCCGAGGCGAAACGCGGGCTCCAGGTCGCGCGCCCGCTGCTGGTCGAGCGGGTCATCGGCGACACGAGCTACTGGATGCCGGCCGAGCTGGACATCGCGGACGCGGATGCCGCGGCCGACATTGCCGCGGCACGGCGCCGCTTCGCCGCATCCGCCTGGCTGCTGCCCGCCTTCGACGAGTACTTCCTCGGCTATCGCGACCGGCAGGCCTCGGCCGACCTGGAACACCAGGAGCGCATCGTTCCGGGCAAGAACGGGGTGTTCCGGCCGATCGTCGTGGTTGCAGGGAGGGTCGTCGGCACGTGGCGGCGCCGCGTGGCCGGTGGCTCGGGAGCGGGGCGCGGCGTGCAGATCGACATCGAGCCGTTCGGCCCGGTGGGCGCGGCGCAGGTGGCCGCGCTGCGGCGCGCGGGCAACCGGTATGCCCACTTCCTCGGCGTGCGTGCGGGCGAACTCGACGTGCGCGGCCAGGTGCGGCAGTAGCCTGAGGACGTGCGCATGACTTCTCGCATCCAGGCGTCCAGCCGGCTGCCGCTGTTGCAAGTGACGAAGGTGGCGTTCGCCTCGGTGCTGGCCTGGGTGATCGCCCAGTTCCTGCTGCCAACCGACCTGCCGATTTTCGCCGCGATCGCGGCGCTGCTCGTCGTGCAACCGAGCGTGAACCAGACCCTCGGCCGGGCCATCGAACGCTCCGTCGGGGTCATCGCCGGCGTGATCGTCGCCACCGTCATCGCCCAGCTGTTCGGCGGCAGCGAGTGGATCATCCTGACGACCATCGTCGTCTCCATCTTCATCGGCTGGGCGCTGCGGCTCACGCCAGCATCCGCCAACCAGATCCCGATCAGCGCCATGCTTGTGCTGGCTCTCGGCACGACGACGCCCGGCTACGCGGCCGAGCGGATCATCGAGACGCTGATCGGCGCCACCGTCGGTTTCATCGTCGCGATCAGCATCGCCCCACCCGTGCTGCTTACACCCGCCCAAGAGAGCGTGACCGCACTCGGGCGAGAGCTCGCCGCCACGATCGAACGGCTCGCCGGGGCGCTCGAGGAGCCGATGCGCCCCGCCCAGCTCGAGGAGCTGCTGCTGAACGCCCGGCTGCTGCGGCCCATGCAGGCGAAGGCGAGCGATGCCGTGACCCAGGGCAGGGAGAGCCTCGCCTTCAACCCGCGGCGATCGCGTTTCGGCGGCGCCGTGGAGGCGGAGGCAGCGTTGCTGGCGCGCCTGTCACCGCTGGTGAACCGCGTGCTCGGGATGACGAGGGCGGTGCGTGACCACTACGACGACAGTCTGCGCGAGGAGCCGACCGTGCACGCCATCGCTGTCGAGCTGAGACGGGCCGCACACGACCTGCGCCTGCTGTTCGAGCCGGACGACGTCACCGCCGAGCAGGCAGAGCAGGAGCCGGAGCCGCTGGCGCTCACCGCTCCCCTCGTCATCGCCACGCCGCATCCCGAACACTGGATCTTGATCGGCTCGCTGCTGGAGGACCTCCGCCGCGTGCGGGAGGAGATCGTCGGTGACTGAGGAGGCTGGCACGCAGTCGCCGCGACGCCTGGAGGCGTTCTCGGACGGCGTGTTCGCCATCGCGGCAACGCTCCTGGTGCTCGACCTCTCGATCGACCACCTCGGTGCGATCACCAGCAATGACCAGCTTTGGCACGCACTCGGCTCGATCTCCGACAGCGTGCTGAGTTTCGTCATCAGCTTCCTGCTGCTCTGCATGCTGTGGATGGTGCACGCGAGCCAGTTCGAGCACATCAGGCGCGTCGACAGCACGGTGCTCTGGCTCAACTCCCTGCGCCTGCTCGGCATTGTGCTCATCCCGTTCACGACGACCTTGAACGCCGACTTCGGCGACATGCTGATCGGGCGTCTCGCGCTGCCGCTCAACTTCCTGTGCGTGCTGGTCTTGGGCTGGGTGCTCTGGCAGTACGTCGCGAAGCGCTCGCGCGGCCTGCTCGACGACATGACGGATGCCGAGGTGCGCCAGAGTGGCCGGAGGGCGTTCGGCGCGCTCCTGGCCGGTGTCGTCGTGGTTGTGCTGGCGCCGTTCATCGGCTCGTGGGCGTTCCTCGCCTTCGCGGTGAGCCCGCTGGTCGGCACCGCCCTCTCCCGGCTGGGGCTTAGAAGCCGAAGCGGCTGAGCACGGCGCGGTGGTCGCTGTTTCCGGCTTGCAGCACGGAGCTCTCCAGCGGCGTCAACCCGGCCTGGAAGATGTGGTCGATCCGTGCGATCGGCGCCGTGCTGGGCCAGGTGAACCCGAGCGAGGCTTTCGACTGGTTGGGCTCGCGCACCGTGCGTTGCAGGGCGCGCATGGCGGGGTCGGTGACGGTGGCGTTGAAGTCACCGACGACGAGCACCCGCTCGTTCTCGTCCTGGGCGACGATCTCGGCGAGCCGGGCGAGCATGCCGTCGCGGTCGCTCTGGGCTCCGGGGCGCAGGGATGCGGCGTGCACCACGTAGATGCTCACCAGGCCGCTCGGCGTCTCGAGGTCGGCGGCCAGCGCGCGGTTCCAGCCGAGGCCGAGCTCGAGAGGCTGCTCGTTGACGATGGGGTACCGGCTCCACAGGCCGACCGTTCCCACCGTGTACAAGTAGGGGTAGTCCCCGTCGATGGCTTCCCGCACCTCTGCCCGCGCGGCGCCGTCCATCTCCTCCAGCGCGATCACGTCGGCATCCTGGGCAGCCAGGGTCAGCGCCGACTCGGCGGCGCCGCCGGAGCCGGCCTCGACGTTCTGGCTGGCAACGGTCATCGAGTACTCCCCGGCTTGCGCGGCCGGAACGTCCTGCAGCGGCACCGCGAGCGGCGCGACGAGAGCCAGCCAGGCGACGAGGGGCACCAATGTGACGATCCACACCCGTCGACGCGTGAGCAGGGCGACGACGAGCAGGGCAAGCACCACGAGGCCCAGCCACGGCAACACCGTTGCGATGGCGGTGCCGACTGCGCCGGGGATCACGGGGTGCAGCAGGATCGCCGCGGCCAGGGCGAGCGCGGCGACAGCGACGACGCGGGCCGCGGCGCGCCTCGCCGGTGGCCGTGTTCTGCCCGTTCGGGCGGCGCTGGGGAATCCTGGCATGCACTCAACCCTGAACGACCCTTGATGTGAGATCCCTGAGCGTCGGGTGCGATTCAGCGACAAACAGAAACAGGGCGCCCCGGCCGAAGCCGGGGCGCCCTGCTCAGACGATGATGCCGATTACTGCTCGAGCGCTGCCTGCAGCTCGAGCGAGATCGTGACGGTGTCGCCGAGCAGCATTCCGCCGGTCTCGAGGGCCGCGTTGTAGGTGAGGCCGAAGTCCTCGCGGTTGACAGTGGTCTTCGCGGTGGCGCCGGCCTTGTAGTTGCCGTAGGGGTCGGTGCCGAAGCCGCCGAAGTCGAACTCGAACGTGACGGGCTTGGTCACGCCCTTCATGGTGAGATTGCCGTCGACGAGGAAGTCGCCCTTCTCAACGCGGACACCGGTCGACACGAAGTCGATGGTCGGGTAGGTCTCGGCCTCGAAGAAGTCGCCGGTGCGGAGGTGGCCGTCGCGGGTGGGCTCGTTCGTGTTCACAGAGGTGACCTCGGCCGACGCGGTGACGGTGGACTCGAGGGGGTTCTCTGCGGTGACGAACGTGGCGTTGAAGCGCTCGAACTTGCCCTTGACCTTGCTGATCATCAGGTGACGGATGCTGAATCCGACCTCGCTGTGCGTCGGGTCGATGACCCAGGTGCCTGCGCGGTAGCCGGGGATGGTGGTTTCGAGCGTTGCAGTCATGAAGCTACTTTCTTGAGAATCGAGGGCCGGTGCGTCGGCCGTGATGTATGCAAACGCATGCTCCTAGATTGTTATTCCGAACTATTCAGATTTTCTTTGACGCGCAGAACGGCGAGCACGGAATCGTCGATCTGGGCGGCATCGATCGCGCCGGTGCGCACGGCCGCCGCGACGCCGGCGATCATCGCGTCGATATCCACCCCGACGGTGGCAGGGTCGGCCGGCAGGGTCAGCAGCACCACGTCGTTGCCCGCTGCGAACGCCGCGATGGTGTTCGCGACGGGGTCCGCGTAGCGCGGGTCGCCGGAATCCTGCAGCATCCGCATGTCGTCGGTGATGGCCAGGCCAGTGAAGCCCAGTTCCTCACGGAGCAGGCGATGCCATTCCGGTGAGAGGCTGGCGGGCGCCGCATCGATGGCGTCGTAGGCGAGATGCCCGAACATCACGAGCTCGGCGCCGGCGTCGATGCCCGCCCGGAACGGAGGTGCCTCGGTGGCGCGCCACTCCTCCAGCCCCATCGCGCTGCTCGGCACGGTGTGGTGGGAGTCGCCGGGGGCTGCGCCGTGACCCGGGAAGTGCTTGAGCGTGCTGAGCACGTGGTTCTTCTCACCGGCTACAGCGGAGGCCACCCGCTCGCTGCTGGCCGCGGCGTCCGACCCGAAGGATCGCGTGTAGATGAAGGAGCCAGGGTCGGCGCTGACGTCGGCGACCACGCCGAAATTCACGGCGATGCCGGCGCTCGCCAGTAGTTCGGAGCGAGCCCGGAAGGCGTCGGCGGTGGCCGCGGCCGGCATGCCGCGCAGCGTGTCGGCGCCCGGTGCCGGGTCGGGGCCGATGCGCATGACGTCGCCGCCCTCCTGATCGATGCCGATGAGCGGCGGGAACGCGTCTGTGCCACGGATTGTGGCGGTGAGCGCGCCGAGCGCGGCGAGGTCTGTCGCGTCGGTGCCGCCGGGCATGTTGTCGCCCATCAGGATCAGCCCGCCGAGCCGGTAGCGGTCCACGAAGGCGCGGAGTGCCGCTCCGTCGGTGCCGGGCGCGTGCAGCATGAGAAGGGAGGAGATCTTCTGCTCGAGCGGCATCGCGGCCAGCGCGAGCTCGGCGGCGTCCGGCGGGGCGACGGGGGTTGATGTCGTGCTCGGCGTGGCGCTCGGGGTGTGCGCGGGCTGTGCGCCACCGACGCCCGGACTGGCGCAGGCGGTGGAGCCGAGCAGGAGTGGCAGCATCAGCAGGGTGGCGATCGTGACGCGGTTCCGGGGTGCTCTGGCCATTGGAGCGAGTGTAACCGAGCCGGCTGGGCGGTCCCCCGCGCTGCTCCCCCGACGTTCAGGCTGAGGAGGTACCGTGCAAGGGATGCCTACGCCCGCCCAGCCACCCCACCCCGCGACTGCGGCCGCGCCCCTCCGCCTGGCCGATGTGGCGGGCGAGGCTGCGCTACTCGCGGGCGGCGGCGCGGCGATCCTGCTGCAGCTGGCGCACCCGGCCGTTGGCCGCGGTGTCGCCCGGCACAGCGACTTCACCGGGCGCCCGCTGGACCGGCTGTTCGGCACCCTGGACTACGTATACACGGTGGCCTTCGGCGATCAGGCGATGGTCGACTTCGTGGTGCGCGGCGTCAACCGCGCGCACGGCCCCGTGCACGACCGGGAGTCGACGCCCGGGTACAACGCTTTCGATCCGCGGTTGCAGCTCTGGGTGGCCGCGACCCTGTACTACGCCGCCATGCAGGTGCAGGAGCACCTGCTCCGCCCGCTCGACGCCGCGTCGGGCGAGGCCGTCTACCGCGACTACGCCGCGTTGGGTGCCCGCCTGCAGATGCCGGTCGAGCACTGGCCGGCAGACAGGGAGGCGTTCGAGCAGTACTGGGGCGACGCGCTCGCCGCGTTGCAGGCAACTCCGGAGAGCGCCGCGGTGATCGCCTCGCTGCTGAACCCCCGCACGTTGCCCGTGGCGTTCCGCGGGGCCATGCCGCTCATCCGCCTGCTCAGCATCGGCATGCTGCCGGTCAGCGTGCGTGAGCTGCACGACCTGCCGTGGGATGCCCGCCAGCAGGCCCGCTTCGAGCGCACCCTCGCCGTCGTCCGGGCCCTGTACCCGCGGCTGCCGCGACGCCTGCGGCACCTCCCCCGCGACCGCGCGCTGGCCCGCGTGCGCCGCAAGATCGCCCGGCAGGGCGCCGCGGGCTAGAAGAAGTCGGCGTCGACCCCGGCAGCGCGGTCCACGTCCACGCTCGGCACCCTGGCGGCGTTCAGCTTCACCTTCGCGACCCGCAGTGCGGATTCCAGCTGGGCCGCCCACACATCGGACTCGCGGGCAGACTGCTCCGCGGCCGCGAGCCGGTCCAACGCGAGCGCGCGCTCCGCCTGAGCGGCGCGCACCTGCTGGATGCTCAACGTGATGCCGTAGTAGGCGGCGACGATCGACGCGATCGGTGTCGCGATCACAGCCAGTGCCGCGACGCTGGCCGAGGTCGGGCTGAACAACGCCAGCAGGCCGAAGGCGAAGAACAGCGCGACGACGCCGACGATGACAACGATCATCAGTCGAATGTTCTGGTCGGCGCTGAGCGACTGCCGGGCAGGCGCATCGGCGGCCGAGCGCTCGTCGGCTTCCGACTCCGATTCCGCGGGCGCCACCGAGAACTCCTCCGTCCGTTGGGCGGGTTCTGCAGGAATCGGCTCCGCGGAGTCGTGCGGGAGATCGTTCGGGTCGCTCATCGTTCGCCTTTCACCGGGAGACTCAGCTCGTCTACGTGCCCATTGTGCGTTGACCCCCGTTTGGGGTCAAGCGCACACGCCGGTGTCGGCGGAGCGGGGTAGCCTGCTTGCGGGTCGACGAAGGGAAATCGGGATGGTTGCGGTGAGTTTCCGATGCGGGCACGGCGCGAGCGCCGCTGCGGCGGAGGACGGGTCGCGCGTGCTCACCCTGCAGCGTGCCTGCCCGCTCTGCATGCTGATCGCCGAGACCCAGCGCTCCCGCGCTGAGCTCCTGCGCAAGGTCGCCCCGCCAGAGCGGGCGCTGCTGGCGAATGAGACCCGGGTTGGTGCCGAGTACACCTGGGTGTGCCCGCGCGGCCACGACCGCTACCAGGCCACCGTGCTTGCCATGCTGAGCGGGCCAAGCTGCGCCAAGTGCATCCGCAACGCGAGCGGCGCGGCCGCCGTGCGGGAGGCCGGCGTTGCGTCGATGAATGCGGGCTTGCGCACCCGCACATCGATGACAGAGCAGCGACTGCGGATGCTGCTGGCCGAGCGCATCACGGTGCCCCGCGGTGTCAATACGATCCGGCTGGCGCGCATGTTCTACGGACGGCAGGAGGCGTGGCCCGACATCGTGATACCCGCGCTCCGCATCGCCGTCGAGTACGACGACCCGGGTCGCAGCAGGCGCGCGCACCGCGGCCTCAAGCAGGCCTCCGACCGAGAGAAGGACGACGCACTGGCCGAGGTCGGCTGGGAGGTCATCCGTATCCGTGCAGGCGGCCTGGAGTCGCTGGGCGCCAACAGCGTGGTCTGCGCCTCGCTCACCATTCCGGCCGTCGACCGGGTGATCGAACGAATGCGGGAACTCCGCGGCGACGCGGCCGTCGACGCGATCCTCGCCTAGTTCGGCTCCAACGCCTCGTCACTCTCGAACGCGTCGTCGTCCGCCGACACCCCTCCCTGGAACTGCGCCTGGTACAGCGCGAAGTAGGCTCCGCGCCGCGCCAGCAGCTCCTCGTGGTTGCCCTGCTCGACGATGCGGCCTGACTCCATCACGAGGATCGTGTGGGCGTCCCGGATCGTGGAGAGCCGGTGCGCGATCACGAAGGAGGTCCGGTCACTGCGCAGCGCGGCCATGGCCTGCTGCACGAGCAGCTCGGTGCGGGTGTCGACGGAGGACGTCGCCTCGTCGAGGATCAACAGTGAGGGGTTCGCGATGAACGCCCGCGCGATCGTGATGAGCTGCCGCTCGCCGGCCGAGACGCTGCCGCCATCGGCATCCAGCACGGTGTCGTAGCCGTGCGGCAGCTGGCGCACGAAGCGGTCGACCATGGTGGCCTGTGCCGCGGCCACGACTTCCTCGTCGGTGGCGTCGAGCCGGCCGTAGCGAATGTTCTCGCGGATCGTGCCGCCGAACAGCCAGGCGTCCTGCAACACCATCCCGACTTGTGAGCGCAGCTCGTCGCGGCTCAACGTGTGCACGTCGACGCCGTCGAGCAGGATCCGGCCCGCGGTGAGCTCGTAGAAGCGCATCACCAGGTTCACCAGCGTGGTCTTGCCCGCTCCTGTCGGACCCACGATTGCCACGGTGTGGCCCGGCTCTGCCGAGAAGGAGAGGTTCTCGATCAATGGAACGTCCTCGCTGTAGCGGAACGAGACGCCCTGAAACTCGACGTGGCCGTCGGTCGGCTCCGGCAAGCTGGCGCTGACCTGGTCGGGCTCCTGTTCCTCGGCGTCGAGTAGCTCGAACGTGCGCTCGGCGGAGGCGACGCCGGACTGCAGCATGTTGGCCAGGCTGGCCATCTCGCTGATCGGCTGGGTGAACTCGCGCGAGTACTGAATGAATGCGGTCGCATCACCGAGCGTCATCTGGCCGGATGCCACGCGCAGCCCGCCCACGACGGCGATCATCACGTACGACAGGTAGGAGACGAAGGTCATCGCCGGCATGATCATGCCCGATACGAACTGGGCGCCGAAGGAGGCCGTGAACAGCTGGTCGTTGCGGGCGTCGAACTCCTCGAGCATCTCTTTGTCCCTGCCGAATGCACGCACAATTTCCTGGCCGGAAAAGGTCTCCTCGATGTGCCCGTTCAGCGCGCCCGTGTTCTTCCATTGCGCGGCGAAGAGCTTCTGTGAGCGGACGCCGATGACGCCGGCGATCAACGCGGACAGCGGCAGCGCGATCAGGGCGATCAGGGCGAGCTGCCAGGAGACGATGAACATCATCGCGGCGATGCCGATGACGGTCAGCAGCGACTGCACCAGCTGGGAGAACGCCTGCTGCAGCGCGGCCTGCACGTTGTCGACGTCGTTCGTGACGCGCGACATCAGGTCACCGCGCTGCCGGGTGTCGAAGTAGCTCAACGGCAGGCGGTTCAGCTTCTCCTCGATGTCCTGGCGCAGCTTGTAGACGATGCGCATGACGAGGCCGTTCAGGATGAAACCCTGGGCCCACGTCAGGAAGGACGCGACGAGGTAGAGCCCCAGCACGATGAAGATCAGCTGGGAGAGCCGGACGAAGTCGATGCCCTCCCCCGGAACGACCGAGGTTCCCGAGAGCATGTCGGCGAACTGAGTGTTGCCCTCCGCGCGAAGTTGGGCGATGACATCGTCGAGCGGCACTCCGGCCGGCAGCTGCTTGCCGAGCACGCCGTTGAAGATGACGTCCATGGCCTGTCCGAGCACCTTGGGCGCGATCACCGTGAAGACCACCGAGATGATCACCAGCAGCACCACGAAGCTCATCTTGGCCCGCTCCGGGCGCAGCAGACCCATGAGCCGCTTGGCTGACGGCCAGAAGTGTTGGGCCTTCTTGGCCGGGGCGCCGCCGAACATGTCGCCGTCGGCCTCGGTGGGCGTGTACTCGACCGAGAGGTTCTCGTTGGGGGTTTCGTCCGTTGCCATCAGGCCACTTCCTCGACGCTGAGCTGCGATTGCACGATCTCGCGATACGTCTCGTTACTCTCCAGCAGTTCTTCATGGGTGCCGCGCCCGACGATGGAGCCGTCGTTCACGACCAGGATCTGATCGGCATCCGTGATCGTCGACACCCGCTGGGCGACGATGATCACGGTCGCGTCGCCGGTGGCGTCGGAAAGGGCGCCGCGCAGGCGCGCGTCGGTCGCGACGTCCAGCGCCGAGAAGGAGTCGTCGAACAGGTAGACGCGGGGCTGGGCAACGAGCGCCCTCGCGATGCAGAGGCGTTGCCGCTGGCCGCCGGAGACGTTGGTGCCGCCCTGGGAGACGGCGGATTCCAGCCCCAGCTCCTTCTCACGGACGAAGTCCTCGCCCTGGGCCACGCGCAGCGCCTGCCAAAGCTCGTCATCGCTCGCGCCCACCCGGCCGAAGCGCAGGTTGGAGCCGATGGTGCCGGAGAACAGGTAAGGCTTCTGGGAGACCAACCCGACCACGCTGGAGAGCTGGGCGCGGCTCAAGTCGTTGACCGACACCCCGTCGATCAGCACCTCACCCTGCTGCGGGTCGTAGAGCCGCGGGATCAGGTTGATCAGCGACGTCTTGCCGGCACCGGTCGACCCGACGATGGCAGTGGTCGTGCCGGGGGCTGCGATGAAGCTCACCCCGTCCAGCACCGGGCGCTCGGCGCCGGGGTAGCCGAAACTCACGTTGCGAAACTCGACCGCGCCGAACGCCGGGGTGGGCAGTTCCGGGCCGGTCGGCTGCTTCTGGCTGGAGACGGTGCCCAGCACCTCCTGGATGCGCTCGGCACAGACCACGGCACGGGGAATCATCATCACCATGAAGACGCCCATCATCACGGCCATCAGGATCTGCAGCAGGTACTGCAGGAACGCCGTCAACGAGCCGACCTGGATCTCACCGGCGTCGACCCGCTGGCCGCCGAACCAGAGCACGGCGGCGGTGGCCAGGTGCAGGATCATCATGATCACGGGGAACATCAGCACGAAGAGGTTGCCGACCTTGACGGAGACCCGGGTGAGCTGCTCGTTGGCGACGCGGTAGCGCTCCGACTCGAACGGCTCGCGCACGAAGGCGCGCACCACCCGGATGCCGATGATCTGCTCGCGCAGCACACTGTTGATGCCGTCGATGCGGTCCTGCATCTGGCGGAACAGCGGCATCAGCAGGTAGACCAGCGTGCCGACGATCACGAAGAGGACGGGGACGGACACCCAGAGCAGCCACGAGAGGCTGGCATCCTCGCGGAGGGCCATGACGATGCCGCCGATGCACATGATCGGCGTCGCCACCATGAAGTTGAGGGTCATCAGGATGAGCATCTGCACCTGCTGCACGTCGTTCGTGCCACGGGTGATCAGGGTGCCGCTGCCGAAGCGGGCGAGCTCGAGCGCTCCGAGGGAGTCGACCTTGCGGTACACCTCACGGCGGAGGTCGCGGCCGATGGCCATCGCGGTGCGCGCCCCGAAGTAGATGCCGCCGATCGCGGTGACCACCTGCACGAGGCAGACCAGCAGCATCGTCATGCCGGTCGACCAGATGAAGTCGGTGTCGCCGCTGGCGATGCCGGTATCGATGATCTGCGCGTTCAGGCTCGGTAGGTACAACGCCGCCATCGTCGAGATGAACTGCAGCACGACGACCGCGAGGATCCAGAGTTTGTAGGGCTTCGCGTGTTGAAGCGCGAGGGAGAGCAATACCACTGTGGAGCCTCACTGTGCCGGTGGATGGGAGTGTTTTCACACTACAGGGGGCCTCCGACACGCCACCAACGCCCGAGACGGGGTACTCCGCGTGTTGCCGAGCGCGGGCATCGGCTGCGAGACTTTGCCCATCGAGGAGGGCGGCTCACGTGCCACCGGTGCGCGGGACGTTCCCCGTCACGAGAGGCGCACGGCCATGAGCTCTTCCGACTCCGCCCCGGCACCGTTCAACAGCCGGCTTGCACTCCTCCTCGCCATGGCGATGTTCGTGCTGGTGGTCGACACGTCAATCATGAATGTCTCGATCTCGGCCGTCGTGCACGACATCGGCTCTACTGTGAGCGGCATCCAGGGGGCCATCGCCCTGGAGGCGCTCGTCTCGGCCGCGTTCATCCTGATCGGCAGCAAGGTCGGCGACCTCATCGGCCGCAAGCGCGCCTACGTCATCGGCCTGCTCTGCTACGCGACGGGGGCCGTCGCGATGACGTTGACCCAGTCGCTGCTGCCGATCATCATCTTCTGGGCCGTGATCGGGGGCCTCGGGGCCTCACTCCTCCTGCCGTCGATGCAATCGCTCATCCACGGCAACTTCGAGGGGGCGGCGCAGGCGCGGGTGTACGCGACGGTCGGCGCATCTGCGGCCATCGCGGCCGCCGTCGGACCGTTGATCGGCGGGTTCATCACGACGTTCCTGTCGTGGCGGGTCGCATTCGCCCTCGAGGCGCTCGTCATCGTCGTCGTGCTCAGCGGCATCAAGCTCGTCCACGACGTGCCGTACACCGGGACTCGACAGGTGGATGCCGTCGGCGCCGTGCTCTCGGTCGTGGGCATGGGCGGCATCGTGATCGGGATCCTGGTCTGGCAGGAGGGTGGCGGGGCCGTCGGAGCGCTGCTCGCCGTCGGCGCGGTCGGGCTGGGAGGCCTGGGTTACTGGCTGGTCCGGCGCAAGCGGCTGGACAGGCCGACGCTGATCGACCCGGAGCTGTTCAAATCGAAGCTGTTCCGCCTGGGGTCAGCGGCCAGATGCTTCAGCAGATCGCTCTCGGCGGAACGATGATCGTGCTGCCCATCTACCTCCAGATGGTGCTCGGGTACAACGCACTGCAGGCCGGGCTGTCGATCGCGCCGCTGTCGCTCAGCATGTTCGCCGTTGCATTGCTCGTCGGAAAACGGGTCGGCCGCCGCCGCCCGGCGACCAGAATCCTGTGGGGGTTCGCCCTCCTGATCGCCGGCCTCATCATCCTGATCCCCCTGGTGCCGCGCGCCGATTCAGGCTGGTGGCTGCTGGTGCCGCTGATCATCTCGGGTTGCGGCCTGGGGTTGCTCGTCTCCCAGTTGAACAACTACACCCTCTCCCCCGTCTCCGATGAGCGCGTCAGTGAGGCGGCCGGAGTGAACTCGGCGGCCGGCTCGTTCGGCCTGTCGTTCGGGCTCGCCTTCGCGGGTGCGATCATGCTTGCGTCGCTCTCCCTCATCTTCACCACCCTGGCAATGAGCAGCACCGTCCTGCCCGCCGCCGAGCAGGCGCAGGTCGCTCAGGTGCTTGAGGACGATGCAGAGATCATGACGAACAACGCCCTGGAGGAACTGCTCGTGGGGCAGCCGGCGGAGGTCCAGGCGGAAATCATCCGCATCAACACGGATGCGCGCCCGCTCGCCCTGCAGATCGCCCTGCTGATCCCCATCCTCGCTGGAGCCATCGGGCTGCTGAACGGCTTCCGGATGCGGCGGCTCCCCGATCCGCAGCCCAATGCCGCCGCGGAGGGAACACTCCTCGGCTGAGGCGGCTCAGCCCCCGGCGGGGCACTGCGCGTAGGCGTAGCCTTCGGCGCCGGGGCACTGAGGGCCGGTCACGCAGGATCGTCAGCGGTGCCCGATCAGCCGAGTCGCAGACGGCGTCGAAGCCCGCAGGCAGGGCGTCAGTGTACTCGACCTGCAGCACATGCTCCCCGTAGCCCGCCCGGAAGGCGGCGCACTCGTCGTACACGGCGCAGCTCTCGGCGATCGCGAAGTCGAAGCCGAGGTCGCTCCGCCCGGTCGCGGCCAGCTGGGCCGCGTTCTTCTGCCCGACGGCCAGACCGAGCTCGTGCGCCTCCCGCACGTACATCCGTGCCAGCTGCAGCACCCCGCCCGGGTCGATGCGCCCGGTGGCGGCATCCGTGAACCGGCCGGCCGTGTCCAGGTTGTCGAGGTCGATCGCATCGAACCCCTTTGCCGCGCAGCCACGGATCACCGGGGCGACGCGGTCGAAGATGGCCAGGCGGGACGCCGCGGACCCCGGATCGAGGATGTACTCGTCCGGCCAATGAGGGTCGACGACCAAGCCGCCGTCGCGGTCGTGCAGCAGCAGTCCTCCGTTCGCCAACGCCCACTCGGCGGACTCCCCTGGCTGGGTCTGGAAGCCGTTCACGTAGCAGACGTTGTACACCCCGGATGCGGTTCGGCGCTGGCGTCGCGCACGAGCACGGCGGTCGAGCCGGCGGGGTCGTATGCGCCGCCGAGCTGGTAGTCGAAGCCGCCGGAGGTCGGGGGAAGGCGCACCGTGCCGCCGGCACCCGCCGCGCCCTGGCAGGCGGTCAGCGCGAGCAGAGCGAGGATGACGACCGTGGCGAGCAGCGGGCGCGCGCTCACCGGCCGAGCAGCTGTGTCATCTCGGCGACCTCCGCGGTCTGCACGTCGATCATCTGTTGCGCCAGCTCGCGCAGCTCGGCGTAGCCGCCGTTGTCGATCTGATCCTGCGTCATCGCAATGGCGCCCTCGTGGTGGAAGATCATCTCCTCGAGGAAGGTGCGCTCAACATCCGCCCCGCCGAGGGCGGCGAGGGCGTCCATCCGCTCGGGCGTGACCATGCCGTTGGCGATGTGAGTGGAGTGCTGTTCCAGCAGCGGCTCCTGCTGCCAGTCCGCCACCCAACCGAGCATGACGTCGATCTCGTGCTGCTGTCCGGCGCGGATTCGCTCGGCGATGTCGCGGGTCTGCTGCGTCACCTCGTCCGCCGCGAGCACGATGTCGCTCATCTGCACGGCCTGCTCGTGATGCGGCGTCATCATCGCGAGGAAGTGCAGGTCGGTGTCGTTGGCGGATGCCGGGACCGTCGCTTCCGAGGGCGCCACAGGCGCCGGGGCACCCGCAACCGGCGTGCAGGCCGCCAACAGCAGCACGGCCGCGACGGCGGCGCCGAGCGCGAGGGGCCTCACTGATCGGGAGATGTGCGAGCTTTTCCCAAACATTGCTCTCTCCAACTCTGCTTCCTCCAACACTGCTTCGTTCTGGCATGGCCTGCTCCGAGCCTAGAGCGCCCCGGGCTGGGAACCAGCTGGGCGGTGCCGTCGTCAGGCGCCGAGCGGTTGCCCAATTGGGTGCCGCACGAGCTCGCCCATCACGAGGCCGGTTGTCGTGCGCTTCGCTCGCTCGATGGCGAGGATGCGCCCGACAATGCGGTCGAGGTCGTCCGCGTCGCGGGCCCAAGGCGGAGCCGCTCGATATCACCGGCAGCTGGATCGCGCGGCGTGCGCATCTGCTGCGACGACGTGCTCGGCGCGCCGGAAGACGTTGTGATCGACGATGACGTGATCGCCACGGATGCCGCTGATGCAGAGGAAGCCGCTCTGGGCGGCTAGCGCATCCCCGACCTCGCCCCCGTTCGTCGATTCTGAGCGAACGACAGCCCAGAGAACAAGCATTCTTCGGGGCGGTGGCAGAGGTGTTGGTGGATCTGGGGAGACTCGAACTCCCGACCCCTGCATGCCATGCAGGTGCGCTACCAGCTGCGCCACAGACCCTCACGCTGCTCCTGATCGCTCAGAAGCAACCTGACCAGCCTACTACGGACTACTGCCCCGCCCGCACGAGGTAGCCGCCGGGGAAGGCGGCGGAGTAGCCCGTGCCCTCCTCCGGCTCGTTTGGCGGGAAGTCGGTGGCGACGATGTGCGCCCCGGTCGCGAAGGCGAGGTCGCGCTCGTCGGTGCTCGTGCGCAAGTCGGTGTCCGCCCGGACCCTGACCATCAGCCCGGCCTGGAGGTCGGCGGACACGGCGGCATCCCGCGGGTCGTCGCGCACCGTGAATACCGCGTCATCCTCTTCGATGTGGGAGGAGGCGAAGACCGCTCGGTCCACCTCGCCGGCGTCGGACCCGAAGCACAGTTCGCGTGCATCGTCGTTCTCGGCGTAGAAGAAGAGCACCGATCCGCGCATCTCCGCGACACTGGGCCAGCCATCCGCGGCCGCCGCGCGCAAGCTGGACGCTTCGCCGCGCAGATCCGCCGGCGTGAAGAGCCGATCGCCCAGCGCCTCGGTGATGGTGGCGTCGAGAGCCGAACAAGCTGCCCCATCGAAGTGCTTGAGCGAGGGATCGAGGTACAAGAAGTCGCTCTTTGGCTCAATCATGATGCTGATCGGGAGGTGCGCAGGGTGGGCATCCGACCACAGTGCGAGCTCACGCAGCCCGAGGGCGAAGTCGGGCATCGTCGAGCCGTTCGCCAGCAGCGGCATGTGGCTGGCCTCGAAGCTCGCGCCGTTCCACCGCACGTCGATTTCCAAGCTGCGGATGCCGGCGTCGAGCTGGTCCCAGAGCGGCGCATGGCCGTATTGCAGGACGGCGGACTGCCCCGGCGACATGAGATCGATCATCCGCAGTTGCAGCCACGTGGGTTCGAGCGCGTAGCTGTTGTGCGTGGAGATGGTCTGCAGCTGGTTGAACGGCAGCTCATCGCTCACCGTGGCATCGCCCGCATCGTCGACCCATGAGGCCTTCTCCGCCGGGGACAGCGCCCCGACCTCGGCAGTATGGGTCTCGAAACGGGCGATCTGCTCCTCGCTACTCTGCCAACCCACCAGCAGGAAGGAACCGATCATTGCGGCGACGCCGATCACCAGCACGCCGGCGACGGAGCCCAGAATGATCGAGGTGCGCCGGAGCGCTCGACGTTTGGTTTCCGCTGTGGAATTTGTCACTGTGTTGCTCCTACTCGCCCGACTCTCAGATCGTCAGGCACCACTCCACGGTATGGGGCTGCGCCGAGGCTCCAGCACAGCCACGCCGACCCCGCACAGATGACTCATGCCGCCTCCGGATCACCGGAGAGCCAGCGCAGCCAGGTCGAGTGTTCATCGCCCTCCAGGAACAGCGCCCGCACCAGCAGCGTGAGCGGCACGGAGAGGATGGCGCCGACGGGGCCGATGACGAACGTCCAGAAGACGACGGAGAAGAACGTCAGCGTGTAACTGAGGTTGACGCTGTCGGCCACGAAACGCGGCTGGACGAGCACCTGCAGCGTGACGTTGATCAGGATGTAGGCGACGACAACCAGCAGGAACAGCGCCGGGCCGCCGAAGACGAGCGCCAGCACCGCCGGCGGGATGAGCCCGAGCACGAAGCCGATGTTCGGCACGAAGTTCGTGACGAACGCGAGGATGGCCCAGACGAGCGGGCCGGGCAGGCCGAGCCCCCAGAGCAGGAGGCCGTCGAGCACGGCGACGATGAGTCCGAAGATGGCGCCGACGACGAAGAAGCGGCGGGTGCCCGAGTTGAACCGGGTCGCCCGCGCGATGGTGTCCGCACGGGCGTGGCCGAACACCTTCCCGGCCTGGGCGTAGCGGGATCCGTCTGCCGCCATGAAGAGCACATAGCCCAGCACGAAGAAGAAGGCGGTCGCCCAGTCGAAGACCGTGCTCACCAGCTGCCCGGCGATGGCGATGAGGCTTGCCGGGTCGATGAGGGATGTCGCCGCGGCCGCCGCGCCCTGGTCGAGGCCGAGCTGCGCGGCGAACTCGCTGAACTGCGTGCCGAGGGCCCGGAATTCGTCACCGTAGTCGGTCAGGATCGCGCTGAACTGCACGGCGGCAAGCACGATGAGGCCCGTCATCACGGCGAGGATCAGATAGGCGACCACGATGACCGAGGTCGTCGCCAGCCAGGCGGGCCAGCCCCGACGCTCCAACGGGCGGCGGATCGGGTGCACGATGATGACGAGCACGACCGCGATCGCGAGCGGCGCGAGGATGTCACGGGCGAACCAGACACCGGCGAGCACGACGACCGCGGCACCGAGCGTGAGCAGGGTGCGCGTTCCGGGCGCGAGCCCCCGAGAGGCCTCGGCCGTCACCGGAGTTCGCCGAGGTTCGTGCGTGCTGCACTCGTCGGGAGCGATGCGGGGAGGTCTGCGCTGTCGGGGCCCATGTACGGCCGCCTTTCTTCAGGGGTGGGACCTACTCAGTATCGGGCACGAGTTCCTCGATGGCGGCGCGGTTCGTCGGGAACACGCGCTCATCGCCGAGCATTCCCAGCTGGCGGAGCCGCTCGCGCGCGTCGGGCCGCACCCGGCTGAAGCCGAGCTCGACGTTGTGGGTGGCGAGCCACACCTTCAGTGCCGCGAACGACTCGGCGCCCGTGACATCGACGTCTGTGACGGCCTCCATGTCGACGATCAGGTACCGGAGGCCGTCGGCCGCGCGCACCGCGTTGTGGACCGACTGGCTGAAGACGTCTGCGTTGGCGAAGAAGAGCGGCGCGGCGAGGCGGATGACGATGATGCCGGGCGCCGTGATGCTGCCGGCCGGCGCACCCATCAGCAGCGACTCTGTCGGGGTGCCCCCGCGTTGGAGCACGTCGATGGCAGGGTTGGCCGCGCGCTTCGCGAGGTTGATCAGTGCCAGCACGAAGGCGACGACGATGCCGGGGATCGACCCGACGAACAAGGTGACGACAAAGCACACCGCGGCGATCGCGAACTCGAACCGGTCGGCCCGCCAGAAGGCCGCGAAGTCGCGGATGCCGAGCAGCGGCAGAATCGCGACCGCGACGATTGCGCCGATGGCCGGGGACGGGATGTCGGCGAGGAGTGCCGTGCCGAAGATCAACAGCAGCAGGGTGCCGACGGCCAGCACGAGCGACGGCAGCTGGGTGCGCGAGCCGACCTGGTCCATCGCGGCGGTGCGCGAGGTGGATGAGCCCATGGCGAAGCTGCCACTTGCCCCGGCTGCGATGTTGCCCAGGCCGAAGGCGAACAGGTCGCGGTTGGGCGATGTCTTGTACCCGTTCCGCTCGGCGTAGGAGCGCGAGACGAGCAGGCCCTCCGCCGTGGTGATGAGCGTCAGCGCGATCGCGGAGGGAATGAGGACGAACCAGCTGGACCACTCGATCACCGGCCAGGTGATCGTCGGCGGGCCCGCCGGCACCTCCCCCAGCACGTCGACTCCCGTGTCGACGAGGTCGGCGGCGACGACGAGCGCCGTGGCGAGAATCAGCACCACGAGGGCCCAGGGCACGGCGCGGGCCAGCCTCTTGCCGATCAGCAGTACGGCAACGGCGACGGCCGCGATCACCACCGACCACAGGTTGGCGGTGCCGAGCCCGCTCACGAGCCCCACGACCTTCTCGGTGAACTCCCCGCCCGAGTCAATCTTCACGCCGAGCATCTTCGCGATCTGGCTGACCAGGATGTCGAGGGCGAGACCGCCGACGAAGCCGACCAGGATCGGCTTGGAGAGGAAGTTCGCGAGGAAGCCGAGCTTGAAGAACGCCATCAGCACGAACAAGATGCCACAGATGATCGCCTGCGCGAGGGCGAGGGAGGCGTAGTCGACGCTCCCGGCCGTCGCGAGCCCGCCGATTGACGACGCGACGAGCGCGGCCGCGGCGGCATCCGGCGACACGACCAGCTGGCGGGAGGAGACGAGCAGGGCGTAGACGACGGTGGGCACGATGAGCGCGTACAGGCCCGCCGTCGGGGGCAGTCCTGCGATCTGCGCGTATCCGATGTTGAGCGGGATCGCGATCGCCAGCAGGGTGACGCCCGCTGTCAACTCCCGCACCAAGTTGCCCCGGTTCAGCCCAGCCAGCGGCCGCTGCATCAGCGGCCCTCTGGGAAGTCGACTCGGGCACGGCAAGTGGCTGGGACTGACATGATCCCTCCCGTCATCGACAGTGCACCCACTGTCTAGCAGATGCAGCCCGAACGGGTCTAGGGCGGGGCCACCTGCGGGAACGAGAAAATCCCCGGGAACCATGGGTTCCCGGGGATTGGTGGTGGATCTGGGGAGACTCGAACTCCCGACCCCCTGCATGCCATGCAGGTGCGCTACCAGCTGCGCCACAGACCCTCACGCTGCCCCGATGATTCGGAAGCAACTTGACTAGATTACTACATTCCGAGCACGCGAATGCGCAGCTTCAACCAGACAACGAGAAAATCCCCGGCAGTCATGGACTGCCGGGGATTGATGGTGGATCTGGGGAGACTCGAACTCCCGACCCCCTGCATGCCATGCAGGTGCGCTACCAGCTGCGCCACAGACCCTCTCGTTGTTTCCGATTCTTCGGAAGCAACTTGTTTAGATTACTACGCGGTTATCGCGAGAACCAAAACGAGAGATTCACTCGCGCGTGTCGCGCTCCGGGAGCTCGATCGGAACGACGGGGCAGTCCTTCCAGAGGCGCTCGAGCTGGTAGTAGCCGCGCTCTTCCTCGTGGAAGACGTGCACGATGAGGTCACCGAAGTCGAGCAGCGCCCAGCGGCCCTCTGCCCGGCCCTCACGGCGCAACGGCTTGGCGCCGTGGCGGATCAGCTCGTCCTCAACCTCGCCGGCGATGGCGACGACGTTGCGCTCCGAGTTGCCGGTGACGAGGAAGAAGATGTCGGTCAGCGGCAGCGGCTGGGTGACGTCGAGCGCGACGAGGTCGGTTCCGCCCTTGGAGTCGGCGGCGCGTGCGGCCACCTGAAGCAGTTCAATGGCGTGGGAAGTTGCAGTCATCTGGAGTGTGTCCTGTATCTGAGAAGCATGGGTGCCGTCCGGTGGGCGCGGCACTAGAAGATCTTGAAGATGTATCCGCCGATGAAGAGGCCGATGACGCCGAGTGCGAGCACGGCGGCCGTGATGGCGAGGATGGTCGGCATGTTGACACCGCCCTGCTTGGGCGGGGTGAGCGTGTCGCGGGTGGAGGTGTGTGTGCTCACGGCCTTGCTGGCGCGCACAGGCAGTGCGCTCGTCGAGGGGGCTGCGTCGTCGACCTGGTCGAGCAGACGGTCCACCTCGGCGGAGTCGAGGCGGTGCGGGTGGGCACCGGTGTCGCCCAGGCTCGGCAAGTCGATGGAGCCCGTGACGAGCATCTCGCCGCTGGCCAGCGGAGCCGGCACATCGCCGCTCTGCTGCGGGATCAGCGGCAGGATCAACGCGTTCGTTGTTGTGGGCACTCCCCCGGCGCCGACGCCGCGCGAGAGCACCTGGTCGAAGCCCTGGTCATCAGCGTCGTCCTCGACGTCGATGTCGAGCGACCAGTGGCCGATGGGCGGCTGAGGCAGCACGGGCGCGGTGTGGCTTGTGTCGGATTCCGGCGCGGCGGAATCCGCCTCGTCGCCGGTGTTCGTCTGGTCTTGGGCTGCGGACTGCGCTGCGGCCTGAGCGGCCAGCAAGATGCGCAGTTCCCTGCGGGTCAGCGTGCGCTCCGGCATCGCTTCGAGAAGGTCGAGCTCGACCGTCTCCTGCTCGGTCTCCTCCGGCAGCGGGGCCGAAACGGCGGGCGGCGCCCAGGCGGCCTCGTTGGCCGCGGCCTCGGCTGCGGCGTCCTTCTCGACGTGAGCGCTGTCTCCGGCGCTCCTGTGGTCGTGTGCACCGCTCTGCCCGGCTGTCGCGTTCGGCTCGCCTGCCACGTCGGGCGCGCTCGCTTCGGCGGGCGCGACGGCCTCGGTGGGGGCGCTCGCCTCCGTTTGGCGCGCGCGTTCGCTGGCGCGCGCTTGACGGCGCGTCAGCGGTTGCTTGTCGGGCAACGCACTCATGCAACACTCCGATACAGGTGATGTTTGGAGATGTATTGGACGACGCCATCCGGCACCAAATACCAGACGGGATCGCCTCGCTCCACGCGGGCTCGACAGTCTGTCGACGAGATCGCCAGAGCCGGAACCTCCAATAAGCTTACGTCGCCCTCCGGCAAACCTGAAATGCTCAGGTCATGCCCCGGGCGACTCACAGCTACAAAGTGGGCCAGCTCCCAGAGCTCTGACACGTCTTTCCAGGTGAGGATCTGGGCGATCGCGTCGGCGCCGGTGATGAAGAACAACTCGGCGTCCGGACGCTCCGCGTGCACGTCGCGCAGGGTGTCGATCGTGTAGGTGGGGCCCTGGCGCTCGATGTCGACGCGGCTGACGGTGAAGCGCGGGTTGGATGCCGTCGCGATCACCGTCATCAGATACCGGTGCTCCCCCGGGCTGACCGCTGCCTTCTGCCACGGAACGCCGGTCGGCACGAAAATGACCTCATCCAGGTCGAACGACTGCGCGACCTCGCTGGCGGCCACGAGGTGCCCGTGGTGAATGGGGTCGAAAGTGCCGCCCATCACACCAATGCGGGGGCGGCGCTTCGAGGCAGTCGTCACAGGCGATTCGCTCAGATCTATATGGCTCAGTGGCTGGAGGTGCCGTGTGCTCCACCGTGGGCGGCGGCGTAAGCGTCACCCTTGGCCTTGTGACGGTTGGCGACATCGCGGAAGCTCCACGTGACGAAGCCGAATGCGGCAAAGACGACGAGTGCGATCGCGCCATACATGATCGGGGGGATCGGCAGCTCAACGGCATGCACAGTTTCGGTGGCCACGGCAGTCAGGAACGACATCACATTCTCCATTCAGGGGTGGCGGGAGGTGCATCCGCCGAAACGAGTCTAGCGGGCGTCAGGCGCGCGACTGTCCGTTGCCGCGCACAATCCACTTGGTGCTGGTGAGTTCCTGCAGCCCCATCGGACCACGAGCGTGCAGTTTCTGCGTCGAGATGCCGACCTCCGCACCGAACCCGAACTCTCCCCCATCGCTGAACCTGGTGGAGGTGTTCACCATCACGGTGGCCGAGTCGACCCGGTTGAGGAAGTACTCGGCGTTGCCCAGATCGTTGGTGATGATCGACTCGGTGTGCTTCGTAGAGTAGCGGCGGATGTGGTCGATCGCCTCGTCGAGGGTGTCCACGATGCGCACCGACAGGTCGAGGCTGAGGTACTCGGTCGACCAGTCCTCCTCCGTCGCCGGCACGGCGTCCGGCAGCAGGGCGATGGCGCGTTCGTCGGCGTGGATGGTGACGCCGGACTTGGTCAGTTTGGCGCCGACGGCCGGCAGAACACGGTCGGCCGCGGCGGCCAGCACGAGCAGCGTCTCGACGGTGTTGCAGACGCTGGGTCGCTGGGTCTTGGCGTTGTGCACGATGTCGACGGACCACTGCACGGGCGCGGTCTCGTCGAGCACAATGTGCACGACGCCGGCGCCGGTCTCGATGACGGGCACCTTGGACTCGGTGACGACCGTGTTGATCAGAGCGGCGCTGCCGCGCGGGATGAGCACGTCGACCTGACCACGGGCCTGCATCAGGGCTCTCGCGCCGGCCCGGCCAAACTCGTCGATGGACTGCACGGAGGCGGCGGGGATGCCGTGCTGGGCGATCGCCTGCTGGATCAGGGAGACCAGGATCTGGTTGGAGTTCAAGGCGGCACTTCCACCGCGCAGCACGGCGGCGTTGCCGCTCTTCAGGGCGAGAGCCGCGATGTCGACGGTGACGTTCGGGCGGGCCTCATAGATGGCTCCGACGACGCCGAACGGCACGCGCAGCTGCGCGATCTGCACACCGTTCGGCAGGGTGCTGCCGCGCACGACGTCGCCGACGGGGTCGGGCAGACCGACGATCTCGAGCACGGCGACGGCCAGCGCCTCGATGCGGGGGGCCGTGAGCGCGAGCCGGTCGAGCAGGGCGTCGGTCAGACCGGAGGCGCGACCGGCGTCGATGTCGCGCTGGTTCGCCTCAATGATCTCCGGCACGTGCGCGCGCAGGGTGTGCGCGACCTCGACGAGAGCCTCGTTCTTCTGCTGCGTGGTCGCCGAGCCGAGTTCGAGCGAGGCGGCTCGGGCGGCATCCAACTTCGCGAAGAAGGGTGCGAGATCGGGTGAATCGGTGCTCAGCGGCAGGGAGTTGGTCGGCTCAGACATGAGCCCTAGCTTAGGACAGCACGGTGGGCGTGTGACGAGGTTTCGGCTCGAACCAGGTGCCGATGTCTGCACCACGGAACGCGTCGTCGACGAGGCCCGTCGCGGTCACGAGCACAGCGGTGCCGGAAGCGGCGGCATGCCGGGCGGCGGACGCCTTGGTCACGGCCCCGCCGGTGCCGACCCCCGCACGGCCGATCGAGCTCAGCTCGACGCCGGCCAACTCGTCGCCGAACGGAACGAACGCGATGCGCTCGGCACCGGGCTCGTGCGGCGGGCGTGTGTAGAGCGCGTCGACGTCGCTGAGCAGGATCAGCAGGTCTGCGCTGATCAGGCTGGCCACGAGCGAGGCCAGCCGGTCGTTGTCGCCGAAGCGGATCTCGTGGGTGGCGACCGTGTCGTTCTCGTTCACGATGGGCAGGATGCGCAGGTCGAGCAGGCGCTCCATGGCCCGTTGTGCGTTGCTGCGCGGGGTGGCGTTCTCGAGGTCGCCGGCCGTCAGAAGCACCTGGCCGGCGACGATGCCGTAGCGGTCGAGGCTGTCCTGGTAGCGGAAGATCAGCAGGTTCTGCCCGACGGATGCCGCGGCCTGCTGAGTGGCAAGGTCGGTCGGCCGCTCGGTGAGGCGCAGGTACGGCAGCCCGGTCGCGATGGCTCCAGAGGAGACGAGCACGATCTCGGCGCCGCGGCCGTGGGCCGCAGCCAGGGCGTCGACGAGTGGCGCAATCTGGCCGGCATTGTCACCACTGATGGACGAGGAGCCCACCTTGACGACGATCCGCTTGGCCGCGGCAATACCGGTCCGATCACGCGCACTCACCAGCTATTCGCCCTTTTCCTCGGTCTCAACCTGTGCGCCGGCCTCAGCCAGCGCGTCACGCTCTGCACGGGTCATGTCGACGCCGCCGTCCTCCTGCCAGATGCCGGCCGCACGCTCGGTGAGGAGCTCGGCACGGGCAGCTGCCTTGGCATCCATACGGGCCAGGTAGTCCTCGCGGCGCTCGTTGCGAGTGGCACGGCCGCCGCCATCCAGACGGGCGTCCGTTCCGCGCGGGGCGGTGATCAGCTCGGCGGTAGAGGTGAGGGTCGGCTCCCAGTCGAAGACGATGGACGTGCCCGGGCCGATGACGACAGTCGAGCCGGCAATGGCGCCGGCCTTGAACAGCGCGTTCTCGACGCCGAGCTTGGCCAGGCGATCGGCGAGGAAGCCGACGGCCTCATCGTTGGCGAAGTCGGTCTGGGCGACCCAGCGCTCCGGCTTGGCACCGATGACGCGGTAGACGTTTCCGAAGCTGCCACCCTCGACCTTGACGACGAAGCCGCCCTCGTCGACGGCCTTGGGCCGGATGACAATGCGCTCCTTGACCGGCTGGGATGCAGCCTCGACACGGCCCTGCTCGACGAGCTCGGCCAGCGCGTAGCTGAGCTGGCGCAGTCCCTCGTGGGTGGCGGAGGAGATCTCGAAGACGCGGTAGCCGCGCTCCTCGAGCTCGGGGCGCACGAACTCGGCGAGCTCACGGCCCTCCGGCACGTCAATCTTGTTCAGCGCGATGAGCTGCGGGCGCTCCAGCAGCGGCTTCTGGCCTTCCGGAACCGGGTAGGCGGCGAGCTCGCCGAGGATGACGTCGAGGTCGCTGAGCGGGTCGCGGCCCGGGTCGAGCGTCGCGGTGTCGATGACGTGCAGCAGAGCGGTGCAGCGCTCGACGTGGCGCAGGAACTCCAGGCCGAGGCCCTTGCCTTCACTGGCGCCCTCGATCAGGCCGGGGACGTCGGCGATGGTGTAGCGGTTGCCGCCGGCCTCGACGACGCCGAGGTTGGGGTGCAAAGTCGTGAAGGGGTAGTCGGCGATCTTGGGCCGCGCGGCGGAGAGCGCCGCGATCAGGCTGGACTTGCCGGCAGAGGGGTAGCCGACGAGGGCGACATCGGCGACGGTCTTCAGCTCGAGGTAGACGTCGCGCTCAATACCGGGGGTGCCGAGCAGCGCGAAGCCGGGGGCCTTGCGCTTGGTCGTGGCCAGCGAGGCGTTGCCCAGGCCGCCGAGGCCACCGGGGGCGACGACGTAGCGGATGCCGGGCTCGCTCATGTCGATGAGCTCGTTGCCCTCCGTGTCCTTGACGACGGTGCCGACGGGCACGGGCAGTTCGAGCTCTTCGCCGTTGGCGCCGGCACGGTGGTCGCCCATTCCGGGGCCACCGTTGTCGGAGCTGCGGTGCGGGCCGCGGTGGTAGTTCAGCAGCGTCGTGACCTGGGGGTCTGCGACGAGCACGATGTCGCCACCGTGTCCGCCGTTACCGCCGTCGGGGCCGGCGAGCGGCTTGAACTTCTCACGGCGAACGGACACACAGCCGTTGCCGCCGTGACCGGCACGCAGGTGCAGCGTGACGTGGTCAACGAATGTGGCCATGGCTGGTCTCCTTGGTGATACTTGTGGCGCGCCGTCATCCGACGCGGCCGAAAAATACGTCAGGGCGAGCCGAAGCTCGCCCTGACGTGAATTACATGTGGATGCCTATTCGGCAGCCACCAGAATGTTGACGACCTTGCGGCCACCCTTGTTGCCGAACTGGACAGCGCCGGCCTCGAGGGCGAACAGCGTGTCGTCGCCACCGCGACCGACGTTGACGCCGGGGTGGAAGTGGGTGCCACGCTGACGGACGATGATCTCGCCCGCGCTGACAACCTGACCACCGAAGCGCTTCACGCCGAGGCGCTGAGCGTTGGAGTCGCGACCGTTACGAGTGGAGCTAGCTCCCTTTTTGTGTGCCATTAGCTTCTCTCCTCAGGCCGTTACTTGATGCCGGTGACCTTGACGCGCGTGAGCTCCTGACGGTGCCCCTGACGCTTCTTGTAACCGGTCTTGTTCTTGTAGTGCTGGATGACGATCTTCGGGCCGCGGAGGTCCTCAAGAACCTCGGCGGTGACAGTGACCTTCTCGAGGGACTTGGCGTCCGAGGTGATCTTGTCTCCGTCAACAAGCAGCACAGCGGCCAGCTCGACGGTGCCGCCCTTAACGGCCTTGATCCGGTCCATCGTCACGATGGTGCCGACCTCGACCTTTTCCTGCCGGCCACCGGCGCGCACAACTGCGTAAACCACTTTACGTACCTCACTCTGGGGGCTACCTAGCCCCAATTCCTAATACTCGGAAGTCACTGGATTGACACGGCCAGACGGCCGGTCTCAATCAGAAAACCTTGGCAAACGTGCGGATGATTCCGACACACACCAACGATCAAGTTTAGCTGATCGGATCGATGCGGTCAAACGGGCTCGTCCGGCACGATCCACAGCCGACTCAGTGAAGCAAGTCGGCTCACGGTGCGTGGACTAGTTTAGCGGGACGAGATGGGTTACCAGTACCACGACGCGCGCAAAACGCCCAAGAAGGCGATGATGCCTAGACTCTGTACTCATGACCGTGCTCATCGACACCGCCATGTGGCCCGCCCACGGCACGGTGTGGGCGCACCTCGTCAGTGACTCCAGCCTGGCCGAGTTGCACGCCTTCGCCGCGGAACAGGGTCTCCCCCGGCGCAGCTTCGATCTGGACCACTATGACGTGCCGCTGGAGCGCTGGCAGACGCTGGTGGATGCCGGCGCCTCGCCGGTCAGCGGGCGGGAGCTCGTCACCCGGCTGAAGGCGAGCGGCCTGCGGGTGAGTGCACGAGAGCGCCGCGGCCTTTAAGGCCGCGACGCTCTCGGGTGTTGCTCAGCTACGGACTACTCGTCCGATGCGCCGGCTCCGGTTCCGGTGATGATCGGAACGACCGGCGTGGTCGACAATGCTGCGGTGGAGACGCGCCGGCTGCGGCTGCGGCCCTGCCCGGGCTGCTTCGGCTCCGGCAGCGCCTCGAGCACGGAGCCGAGGAGCTCCTCCGCCGCCTTGCTGCTCACGGTGCGCGACTGGCGCGGTGCGGCGGCGACGGGGATGTCGAGGATGGCGATCGGCTCGGGCTTCACGGCGACCGGAGTCTCCGCCTGCGGCGCGACAGCAGCGTCCTTCGCGGGCTGCGTAGCGGGCTGCACAGCGGGCTGCGCAGGGGCCTCGACGGAGGCTGCCGCCTCTGCGGGGCGGTCCGCTGCCTGCTGGCCACGGCCGCTGCGGCTCTTCCTGTTGCGTGAACGCGAGCTGCGCGGCTCGCCTGCGCCGTTCTGCTGAATGCCCTGCTGGACCTGCTCGTCGGCCTTCGCAGCCTCGGCGGGGTGGGCCAGGGTGCTCGCGGCGATCTGGGCGAGGGCGTTCTTGGCGTCCTCGGTGATGCCGTGCGTTCCGGACACCTTCTCGGCGGCGACGGGCGCCTGCTGCTGCTGAACCGGGGCACCCTTGGAACGACGACGCTCCTGCTGCGGGGCCTGCTGCGGCGTCTGGCGGTGCTTGACCACGGGGTCGTGGTGCACGATGATTCCGCGGCCGGCGCAGGCCTCGCAGTTCTCGCTGAACGACTCCAGCAGGCCGAGGCCGAGCTTCTTGCGCGTCATCTGCACGAGGCCGAGCGAGGTAACCTCAGCCACCTGGTGCTTGGTGCGGTCACGGCTCAGGCACTCGATCAGGCGGCGCGAGACCAGGTCGCGATTGGACTCGAGGACCATGTCGATGAAGTCGACGACGATGATGCCGCCGATGTCACGCAGGCGCAGCTGGCGGACGATCTCTTCCGCAGCCTCGAGGTTGTTCTTGGTGACGGTCTCTTCGAGGTTGCCGCCGGAGCCGACGAACTTGCCGGTGTTGACGTCGACGACGGTCATGGCCTCAGTGCGGTCGATCACGAGGGATCCACCGGAGGGCAGCCAGACCTTGCGGTCCAGCGCCTTCTCGATCTGCTCCGAGATGCGGAACTCGTCGAAGGCATCCTTCTCGCCCTCGTAGCGCTCGACGCGCTCGAGCAGGTCGGGGGCGACACCGCGCAGGTAGCTCTCGATGACTTCCTGGGCGTCATCGCCGGAGATGATCATCTTCTGGAAGTCCTCGTTGAAGACGTCACGCACGATCTTGATGAGCAGGTCGGGCTCGGAGTGCAGCAGGGCGGGAGCCTGCACGGTCTGCAGCTGCGAGCTGATGCTGGCCCACTGGCTGATCAGACGCTGCACGTCGAGGGTGAGCTGCTCTTCGGTCGCGCCCTCTGCCGCCGTGCGCACGATAACGCCGACGTTGTCGGGCAGGACCTCCTTGAGGATCTTCTTCAGGCGGGCGCGCTCGGTGTCCGGCAGCTTGCGGCTGATGCCGTTCATGGAACCGTTCGGCACGTAGACGAGGTAGCGGCCGGGCAGCGAGACCTGGCTGGTGAGGCGGGCGCCCTTGTGGCCGACCGGGTCTTTGGTGACCTGGACGAGCACCTTGTCGCCGGGCTTCAGCGCCAGCTCAATACGGCGCGGCTGGTTTCCACCGGGGTTCTCCGCCGCGGCGGCATCCCAGTCGACCTCGCCGGAGTAGAGCACGGCGTTGCGGCCGCGGCCGATGTCGATGAAGGCGGCCTCCATGCTGGGGAGCACGTTCTGCACGCGACCGAGGTAGACGTTGCCGATCAGGCTCGCCTCCTGGTTCTTGGCGACGTAGTGCTCGACCAGCACGCTGTCTTCGAGGACACCGATCTGGATCTTGTTGTTCTTGGCGCGCACGACCATGCTGCGGTCAACCGACTCACGGCGGGCGAGGAACTCGGCCTCGGTGATGACGGTGCGGCGGCGGCCGGCGTCGCGGCCGTCGCGGCGGCGCTGCTTCTTGGCCTCGAGGCGGGTGGAGCCCTTGATCCGCTGCGGCTCGGTGATGAGCTCCGGCTCGCGCGGGGTGCGCACCTTCACGACGGTGTTCGCCGGGTCGTCAGAGCCGGAACGGCTCTCTTCGCCTGAACGGCGGCGGGCGCGGCGACGCACCGTGGAGGCGTCGTCGGCGTCGTGGTCGAAGTCACGGGGGAAATCACGGCCGAACTCGCGCTCGGCGCCGGGGCGTGCCGGCAGCGGCGTGATGACGGGGGCGTGGAAGATCAGCGAGGTCGTGCTGAGCTGGGTTGGGATGACGGGTGCAGACGCGGCAGGAGCCTCCTCGACGGGGGCTTCTTCTGCGGCGGCCGGGGCCGCCTCTGGCGCGACGGGCACGTCCTCGACGGGAGCGCCCGGCGCGGCATCCACAGGCGCAGCTTCGCTTGGCGCAGATTCTTTTGGCGCCGCAGCGACCGCGTTCGTGGTCTGCGGCTCTGCGGCCGTCTCCACGGTGTCCTCGACGCGCTTCTTGCGCGCGCCGAAGATGCGTGGGCGCTTCTTGATCGGGTTCTTCATCGAATCCGCTGTCGCGTCGTTGGTGCCTGGCTCATTGTTGGTCTTGTCCACCATTACTGGGGTAACTCCTTGACCGGTGCGGGCTACCGCGCCACCCGCTCCGGGTACTCTCTCGAGCGGGGTTCCGTTGAGCGAACCCCCGCAAATCTAGTTGTGTGCAACCGGCTCGTGGCTCTGATTGCTACTTCTCTCGGTGCGCGGACCGAATCCTCTGTGCGTTACTTCTGTGCAAAAAAACTCTGTGCAATAGCTTCTGTACGAATACATCTGTGGGTGCTGGGCACCCGTTAAGCCTTCTTGTCGCCTGTCCGGGCAGCGCCCGGATGACTGCGTCAATTATCGCACGCAATCGCCATTTCACGCGCGCAACGCGTGGGATAATCCGTTCTATGCCTGAAACTGCATCTTCGCGTTCGTTGACCCTGACCGGCGTACTGACCGTCATTCTGGGCGCGATCGGCTTGCTTGCGGCGTTCGCGCTGACGCTGGAGAAGATCCATCTGCTCGAGGTGCCCGGGTCTGTGCCGAGCTGCGATTTCAGCCTGTTGGTGCAGTGCGGCGCGAATCTGAACTCCGCCCAAGGCTCGATCTTCGGGTTCCCGAACCCGGTGATCGGGCTGATGGCGTGGCCAGTGGTGATCACGATCGGGGTGGCGCTGATCGGCGGCGTGCGGTTCCCGCGGTGGTTCTGGTTGGGCTTCAACGCCGGCGTCGCGCTCGCCCTCTGCTTCGTCATCTGGCTGATCGGCACGAGCATCTTCGCGCTGGCGACCCTGTGCCCGTGGTGCATGGTCACCTGGGCCGTCACCATCCCACTGTTCTGGATTGTCACCCTGGAGAACCTGCGCAGCGGGCGGATTCCGGCCGGCGCGGCCGTGCGCCGCCTCGCCGACAGCGCCTACGGCTGGATCCCGCTGATCACCCTTCTGTGCTACCTGATCGTCGCGGTCATCGCCCAGCTGCGGCTGGACGTGCTCGGCCAATTCTTCTAGGCCGAAACAGAAATGCCGCCCCGCTAGCAGCGGGGCGGCATTCGTCGAGATGACTGTTAGCTGAACCAGAGCTTCAGCTCGCGCTCGGCGGACTCGGGCGAGTCGGAGCCGTGCACGAGGTTCTGCTGCACGCGCTGGCCCCAGTCGCGGCCGAAGTCGCCACGGATGGTTCCGGGTGCAGCCGTGGTGGGGTCGGTGGTGCCGGCCAGCACACGGAATCCCTCGATGACGCGGTTGCCTGCGACGCGGATGGCGACGATGGGGCCGGACTCCATGAACTCGACCAGCGGCTCGTAGAACGGCTTGCCCTCGTGCTCGGCGTAGTGCTCGGCGAGCAGTGAACGCTCGGCCTGGACCAGGCGGATGTCGACGAGGGAATAGCCCTTCGCCTCGATGCGGCGCAGGATCTCGCCGGTCAGATTGCGGGCGACGCCGTCGGGCTTGACCAGGACCAGTGTCTCTTCGATTGCAGTGCTCATGTCTCTATTCTCCTTCAAGAGTGTGGCCGTGAAATGACGGGTGACGGAAGCGTGGGGGCGCTTACTGCTGGTAGGCGGCCTTCTGGCGGTCCAGGCGCGCCCCGGTGATCATGCAGTACGCCCACATGCCGGCGAACAGTGCGCCGATGAAGAACATGGCCGGGTTGAAGAAGCCGCTCAGCACGACGACCGCCTGCACGCCCCAGCCGAGGCTGTATGCCCAGCGGTAACGGAGCAGGCCCATCGTGGCGATCGCGAGCAGGCAGACCACGCCGCCGACCGTGAGCATCACCCAGGGCGGCAGCACGGCACCGGGGCCGAACGCGATGACGAGAGTCGCCAGGAAGATCACGACGAGCTCGAATCCGAGCACGATCGAGGCGAGCGAGCGCTGGACCGAGCTCGCGGGCCGCGTGGAGGGGGCGCTCACGACTGCTTCCAGTTCTCGGCGTCGGCGATGACGAGCGCGTCGGCGACCAGGGTGATCGACCCGGTGACGACGACGGCGCGACGCGGTGCCGCGGCCGCCCACTCCCGTGCGCTCTGCAGCGCCTCAACGGGGTCGTTCGAGACGAACACCGCGTCCTCGGTCGCCACGGCGGAGACGAGCTCGCCGAGCTCGTAGGCGTCAATGGCGCGGTCGGAGCCGGACTGGGTCACGTGGAAGCGGGTGGCGACCGGCGCCAGCGCGTCGATGATGCCGCGGGCGTCCTTGTCGGCGAGCACGCCGAGCACGACCGCGATCTCGTCGAAGTCGAAGTAGGCGCCGAGCGCCGCGACCAGCGAGGCCGCGCCGTGCGGGTTGTGTGCGGCATCCACGATCACGGTCGGCTCGATGCCGACCAGCTGCAGGCGGCCGGGCGAGGTGACTCCCCCGAGGCCCTCGGTGAGGATGTCCTCGGCAATCGCCTGCGTTCCACCGCCCAGGAACGACTCGACTGCCGCGATGGCCAGTGCGGCGTTGTGCGCCTGGTGGCTGCCGTAGAGCGGCAGGAAGTGCTCGCTGTAGGTGCCGGCCAGCCCCCGCACGGTGATCAGCTGGCCGCCGACGGCGACGGTGCTGCTGAGCAGCTCGAAGCCAGGGGCTGCGCCCTGCACTGAGAGACTCGACTCGGTGAGCTCGGCCGCGCGCACCAGCTCGGCCAGTGCCTCCGGTGCCTGCACCGCGGACACGACGGCCGCGGCCGGCTTGATGATGCCGGACTTGGTGCGCGCGATCTCGGCGATGGTGTCGCCGAGCCGGCCGAGGTGGTCGAGGGCGATCGGGGCGAAGACGGCGACCTGGCCGTCGGCGATGTTGGTGGAATCCCACTCCCCGCCCATGCCGACCTCGACGACTGCGACGTCGACGGGCGCGTCGGCGAAGCTGGCGAACGCCAGCACCGTCAGCGCCTCGAAGAACGTCAGCGGCACCTCGCCGGCTGCGAGCAGCTCGGTGTCGACCATCGCAATGTAGGGCGCGATGTCCGCCCAGTTGTGGGCGAGCGCCTCGTTGCTGATCGGCTCGCCGTCGATGACGATGCGCTCGTTGAAGCTGACCAGGTGCGGGCTGGTGAGCAGGCCGGTGCGCAGTCCGTGGGCGCGCAGCAGGCTCTCGATCATCCGGCTCGTGCTGGTCTTGCCGTTGGTGCCGGTGACGTGGATCATCGGGTACGAGCGCTGCGGGTCGCCGAGCAGTTCGACGGCTCGGCGGGTCGGCTCGAGCCGCGGCTGCGGGTTCACCTCTCCGACGCGGCCGAGCAGCTCCTGGTAGACGGCTGCCGCGGCATCCGCGTACTCGTCGTCTGGCGTGTATGCGCCGTTGTCGTCGGTCATGCCTTCACTACTCCAATGTGCACGCTGGCGCCGCCGGCCAGCTGTGCCAGTTCTTCGGTACCGGATGCCGCCGCGACCGACACGGCCGTGGCGAGCGTCTCGGCGGCGATCAGCTCTGCGTGCTGCTGCACGGCGGCGAGGCCGTCTGCAGACACGGTCAGGCTCAGGGTGATGCGGTCGCTGACCTCGAGGCCGGCAGCCTTGCGGGCGTCCTGCACGGCGCGGATCACGTCGCGGGCGAGGCCCTCCGCCTCCAACTCGGCCGTGGTGGTGGTGTCGAGCAGCACGAAGCCGCCGCCGGGCAGCAGGGCCAGCGCCTGGCCCTCCCCGCCGGACGCGGTCTCGAGCACGAGGTCGTACTCCCCGCGACCAGCTCAACGCCGCCGGCCGTGACGACGCCGTTGTTCTCGCTCCAGTCGCCACCTCGAGCGGCCTGGATGACCTGCTGCACGCCCTTGCCGAGGCGCGGGCCGGCCGCACGGGCGTTGACGGTGAGCTTGCTGGTGATGCCGTACCGCGCGGCGCTGTCCTCGGCGAGCTCGACGAACTCGACCGACTTCACGTTGAGCTCATCGCGCACGATCGACTCGAACACGGCCATGTCGGCGGTGCCGGATGCCACGACGGTGAGCTTGGCCAGCGGCAGGCGCACGCGCAGCGCGGCCTGCTTGCGGAGCGACAGGGAGGCGCCGGTGATGGAACGCACCTGGTCCATGGCGGCAACGAGGGCGTCATCCGCGGGGAACGACGAGGCCTCCGGCCAGTCCTCGAGGTGCACGCTGCGGCCGCCGGTGATGCCCTGCCAGACGCTCTCGCTGATCAGCGGCAGCAGCGGGGCCGCGACGCGCGTGAACACCTCGAGCACGGTGGCGAGCGTGTCGAACGCCTCGCTGTTGCTGCCATCTGCGCCGACCCCGGCCCAGAAACGGTCCCGTGAGCGGCGCACGTACCAGTTGGTCAGCACGTCGGCGAAGACGCGCAGCTTGGCCGCGGCCATGGTGCTGTCAAGCGCGTCGAGGTCGGTCGTGACGTCTTCGATGAGCTCGCGCGTCTTGGCGAGCAGGTAGCGGTCGAGCACGTCGGTCGAGTCGGTGCGCAAGCTGGCTTCGTAGCCGCCGTTCGCACTGGCGTTGGCGTACAGGCTGAAGAAGTACCAGGTGCTCCAGAGCGGCAGCATGACCTGGCGCACACCCTCACGGATGCCCTCCTCCGTCACGACCAGGTTGCCGCCGCGCAGCACGGAGCTGGACATGAGGAACCAGCGCATGGCGTCGGAGCCGTCGCGGTCGAAGACCTCGGAGACGTCGGGGTAGTTGCGCAGTGACTTGGACATCTTCTGGCCGTCGCTGCCGAGCACGATGCCGTGGCTGATGACGTTCTTGTACGCCGGGCGGTCGAACAGGGCGGTGGAGAGTACGTGCATGACGTAGAACCATCCGCGGGTCTGGCCGATGTACTCGACGATGAAGTCGGCCGGGTGGTGCTCCCCGAAGAACTCCTGGTTCTCGAACGGGTAGTGCACCTGGGCGAACGGCATCGAGCCGGAGTCGAACCAGACGTCGAGCACATCGGTGATGCGTCGCATGGTGGACGCACCGCTCGGGTCGTCCGGGTTCGGGCGGGTGAGCTCATCGATGTACGGGCGGTGCAGGTCGGGCTCGCCGGCCGCGTTCAGCGGCAGCCTGCCGAAGTCGGCCTTGATCTCCTCCAGCGAGCCGTAGACGTCGACGCGCGGGAACTCGGGGTTGTCGCTCTTCCAGACCGGGATGGGTGAGCCGAAGTAGCGGTTGCGGCTGATCGACCAGTCGCGGGCGTTGCCGATCCACTTGCCGAACTGGCCGTCCTTGACGTTGTCCGGAACCCAGTTGATGTCTTCGTTCAGCTCGACCATGCGGTCGCGGAACTCGGTGACGCGCACGAACCAGCTGGAGACGGCCTTGTAGATCAACGGGTTGCGGCAGCGCCAGCAGTGCGGGTAGCTGTGCTCGTAGCTGGCCTGGCGCAGCAGGCGCCCCTCGGCTTTGAGCAGCTGGGTGAGCGGCTTGTTGGCGTCCATCCACAGCGCTCCGGCGACATCCGTCACCGCGGGCAGGAACTTGCCGCCGTCGTCGAGCGAGAGGATGACGGGGATGCCGGCAGCCTCACAGACCTTCTGGTCCTCCTCGCCGTAGGCGGGGGCCTGGTGCACGATGCCGGTGCCGTCGGAGGTGGTGACGTAGTCGGCCGTGAGGATGCGCCAGGCGTTCTCGGTGCCCCACTCCTCGGCGTCTGCGTAGTAGTCGAACAGGCGGTCGTAGCTGACGCCTTCGAGCTCGCTACCCCGCACGGTGCGCGAGACCGCGGCCAGCGCGTCCTCAGCGCTCTCGTAGCCGAGGTCCTTGGCGTAGCCCCCGACGAGGTCGATGGCCAGCAGGTACTCGCCGCCGAGAACCTCAGCAGCACCGTGTGCGCCCGCGGCCTCCTCACGGAGCACCGTGGCATCCGGGGTGCCGTTCGGGCCGGCCGGCACGACGGCGTACTCGATGTCCGGGCCGACGGCGAGGGCGAAGTTGGTCGGCAGCGTCCAGGGCGTTGTCGTCCAGGCGAGGGCCCGCACGGCGGTCAGCCCGAGCGACTCGGCGCGGGCGCCGGTCAGCGGGAACGTGACGGTGACGGTCTGGTCCTGGCGCATCTTGTAGACGTCGTCGTCCATGCCCAGCTCGTGATTGGAGAGCGGAGTCTCGTCGCGCCAGCAGTAGGGCAGCACGCGGTAGCCCTCGTAGGCGAGGCCCTTGTCGTGCAGGCTCTTGAACGCCCAGATGACGCTCTCCATGTAGGTGGTGTCGAGCGTCTTGTAGTCGTTCTCGAAGTCGACCCAGCGGGCCTGGCGGGTGACGTACTCCTGCCACTCCTTGGTGTAGCGCAGCACCGACTCCTTGGCCGCGCCGTTGAACGCGGCGATGCCCATCTCCTCGATCTGGCTCTTGTCGGTGATGCCGAGCTGGCGCTCAGCCTCGAGCTCGGCGGGCAGGCCGTGGGTGTCCCAGCCGAAGCGGCGGTGCACCTGCTTGCCGCGCATGGTCTGGAACCGCGGGAAGACGTCCTTGGCGTACCCGGTGAGCAGGTGGCCGTAGTGCGGCAGGCCGTTGGCGAAGGGCGGGCCGTCGTAGAAGACCCACTCGTCGTTGCCCTCGCGCTGGTCGATGGAGGCCTGGAAGGTGGCATCCTGCTTCCAGAAGGCGAGCACCTCCTCCTCGATCGCCGGGAAGTTCGGCGACGGCGTCACGCCGAATGCGGCACCGGAGCCGGCGGCTGGGGAAGAGTCGGGGTGTTCGAGTCTTTGGGGTACACGTGTGTCTCCTGGACGGCTACGGATGCTGTTGGCCACTTCCACGAGGACGGCGGGCTTGTCGGCCTGCCGCGGTACCACCTCGCTTGCTCCCCGCTGCCCTCTTCGGCGGGCGGTGAGCCGCTTGTTCCTTGGCGTTGACGGGCCAGCCCCGCTCGGTTCTACCTCAGTCGGATGCCGGGGCATCTGCCTGTTCTCTTCCGAGGACTCCCCGGTGATGGCCGGTTCGCAGTCTGTGCCTCTAAGAATAGCGGGTCGGCGGCCCGGCAGGGAACGGGCGCCTGCAGCCTCCAGTCGCCACCACGAGGACGCACCGGCATCGGTCCCTGTTCCGCAGGTTTCCTTGGTACGGGCCGCCGCCTTGCGCGACGCTACGCGTCGCGCTGGGCGAGAGCGGCCTGCAGCACGGCGACGGCCGTCTCGGCGTCGTCGATCGGCACGACGAGCACCTTGCCGTTGCTGCGGGTGACCTCGAGAGCCGGCCCCGCCTGCATGATGATGCCGGAGCGGCCGCCCACCCAGCGCCAGCCCCACCCGCCGAAGTCGCCGAGCGGGTTGACGCTGACGAGGCGGGCCCCGCTGATGCCGGACAGCGGGATGCGCACGGCGGGCCAGCCGGCCGCCGACACCGCCGAGGCGCCGTGCGTGCCGACGCTCACTCTCCAGCGCAGCGTCGTGAGGGCCAAAGCCAGCACGACGAGAACCACGAGCACGATGAGAACGGCGCCGGCCGCCCCGGACAGTGCCGAGACCACGGCGGTGACGATCAGGATGGCGCCGACGGCGCCGAGGAACAGCAGCACGCCGCGGGACGCCGTCACGGTGCCCGTCCAGAATGCGCGCTCGTTCGGGCCGACGTCGAGCGCCGGCACCTCCACAGCGTACGGAGGCGTGCGATCCGCCCGGGGCAGCACGAACCACGCCGCCACGGCGCAGAGCAGGCCGATGGCTGCGCCGAGCAGCAGCCAGGGGGCGGGGTCCGGCGCGTTCTGCACGTCGCTCAGGCCGCGCTGAACCGCGATGGATCCCGCCATGCCGACGCTCAGCAGAATCGACAGCCAGAGCGAGGTCACCGCGAGCATCTTGTGCGTCGGCGTTGGACGACCGCTCTCGGCGAAGTCGCGGAGCGAGAACAGCAGCGCACCGCTGAAGAGCACCACAACGGCCACCAGGATCGCAATGATCTCCCACGGGCTGCCGACGCCGTCGACGCCCTGTGTTCCCCAGTGGATCGCGACCTGCACCGGCAACTCCGGCAGCCAGCTGATGATCAGCAGCGCGGATGCCAGCGCAATCACGATCGGCAGCACGACGGCCACGAGCACGATGCGCGCCCGGGTGACGGCGGCTTGTTCCCTGTTGGCTTCACGCCTCTGAATAGTCATCTACTTGTAGGCCTCTTTAATCAGGGAGAGCAGCGCGCTCTCGGAAACGTTGCGCAGCTTGGCCTCGTCGACCAGGTCGTGGATCGCGCCGGCCAGCGCGGCGTGCTGCCCCATGCGTCCGGCGACGACGGCACCACGCCCCGGCCTCATGTCGAGCAGGCCCTCCTCGCGCAGAATCTGGTAGGCGCGCAGCACCGTGTGCACGTTGATGTCGAGGGCGGCGGCCAGCTCCCTGGCGGGAAGCAGCCGCTCGCCGACGGTCAGCCGGCCGTCGATCACCGAGGCACGAATGCTCGCCGCCAGCTGCTCGAAGAGCGGGGTGGAGAGCGTCGGATCGATACGAATAAGCACGATCTGATTCTATTGTTCTAGCTGGACTATAACAACTTGAGCGCTTGGGGGTCTTTCCGGTGCCATGATGGTCACGCGCTGGCAGATCGGGCCGCGCGCTCCCCCACGTCAGCAAGGATCCTTGATGTCTGCCCTGCCCTCCCGCCTGCTCGTGCCGCTCGCGGCATCCGCCGTCCTCCTGCTCGCCGCGTGCAGCACCCCAGCCGGCAACACCGCCAGCGGCAACCCGGGTACCCCGGTCAGCGGCGGCACCCTCGTCTACGCCAGCGGCGACGCCGAGCCGGACTGCCTCGACCCGCACGTCGGCGGCAACTACCCGCAGGCCCTCATCGCCGGGCAGTACCTCGAGTCGCTCGTCTCGATCGACGACAAGGGCCAGATCATCCCCTGGCTGGCCAACAGCTGGAGCTCGACGGATGACGGCCTGAGCTGGGACTTCACGCTGCGGGGCGGCGTGCAGTTCAGCGACGGCACACCCCTGACCGCCGCCGACGTGAAGGCCACGGTCGAGCACATCCAGGACCCGGCCACCGGCTCGTCCACCGGCTACCTCGCGCTCGGCAAGGTGGCCAGCGTCGAGGCGGTGAGCGACACGGTCGCCCGCTTCACGCTGAGCGCGCCGGACAGCGCCCTGCTCGAGTCGCTCAGCCAGCCGTGGCTGGCCATCGAGTCCGCAGCCGGCATCGCCCGCGGCATCGACGCCAACTGCCAGTCCCCGATCGGCACCGGCCCGTTCGCGGTCGCCGGCTGGGTGAAGCAGGACCACGTGTCGCTCGTGCGCAACGACTCCTACAGCTCGCCGCCGGCCGACGCCGGCCACAGCGGCCCTGCCTACCTGGAGGCGATCGACTGGCGCTTCCTGCCGGACTCCGCCTCCCGCTACGCGGCGCTGCAGGCCGGCCAGGTGCAGGTGATTGACAACGCCCAGCCCGACACGCTCGCCGCCGCGGCATCCGCCGGCACTTTCACCGACATCGACGCGCCCCGCCCCGGCGCCTCGAACCGGCTCGAGTTGAACTCCGGCAAGGCGCCGTTCAACGACGCCGCGGTGCGTGAGGCGTTCATCCGCGCCGTCGACCTCAACGACGGCATCGACTCCCTCTTCTTCGGCACCGCCGACCGCTCTTACTCGGCCCTCTCCAGCGTCGAGCCCCTCGGCTACTCGGATGAGGCGCTGTTCGGCACCGACCTGAAAAAGGCGAACGCCCTGCTCGACGAGGCCGGCTGGGCGACGAAGGATGCCGACGGCATCCGCACCAAGGACGGCCAGCGCCTCAGCCTCGCCTTCCCCGTCAGCACGAACCAGTCGATCCCGGCCGAGCAGTCCCTGTTCGAGCAGGTGCAGGCGACGGCGGCCGAGGCCGGCTTTGAGGTGAACATCACCCCGCTCGACCTCTCCAGCTGGTACGGCGAGCTGTTCACGAACAACTACGACGTGGTCAGCGCGCCGTACACCAAGGTCGGCCCGGACGTGCTGCGGATCCTCTACCACTCTGACAGCATCACGCCCGCGCCGAGCGGCTACTTCGCCAACCTGGCGCAGCTGAACGATCCCGCCCTCGACACCCTGCTCGAGACGGCGGCGAGCAGCCTGAACGCCGACGAGCGGCAGACCCTCTACACCGAGGCGCAGCAGCGGATCCTCGGCAGCTTCACCGTGTTGCCGCTCTACGACCAGCAGAACCACTTCCTGCTCTCGCCCACCCTGCACGGCGCGCGCGCCATCAACACCGTGTCGACCCCGACGTTCTATGACGCCTGGCTCAGCAAGTAACACGGGGCGCCGGAGCATCGCCGCCGTCGCAGCTCGCTGCGCCGGCGGCGTCTTCGTGCGCGGCGTCGTCGTGATCTGGGCGGTCGCCACGCTCACCTTCTTCGCGCTCCGGCTGATCCCGGGCGACCCGGCGCTGGCGGTGCTCGGTGGGCCCGGCTCGCAGGCGTCGCCGGAGGCGCTGGAGCAGGTGCGACAGCAGTACGGCCTGGACCAGCCGCTGCCCGTGCAGTACGCGGCGATGATCGGCCGGCTGCTCTCCGGCGACCTCGGCCAGTCCTACGCGCTCAAGGTTCCCGTCGCCGACTTGCTCGGCGCGCAGCTGCCCGGCACCGTGCTGCTGGCGGCCGCCGCCCTGGTGCTGGCGTGGCTGTTCGCGCTGGCGCTCGCACTCTGGTCGACCGGAGCGGGCCGCGTCGCGGCATCCGTCGCGAACGGCATCGAGCTGACCAGCGCCGCCCTGCCGCACTTCTGGCTGGCGACCGTGCTGATCGCGCTGTTCAGCACCACGCTGGGCTGGTTCCCGCCGGTGTCCACCGGCGAGCTGGGCGGCCTCGTACTGCCCGTGCTCACGCTGGCGATCCCGCTCGCCGGCTTCCTGGCCGCCGTGCTGCGGGACGGCATGCTCGACGCGCTCGCGCAGCCGTTCGTGCTCTCGGCCAGGGCGCGCGGCGAGGGAACGCTGGGCATCAGCCTGCGCCACACCATCCGGCACGCCGCCATCCCCGCCGTCGCGCTCTCCGGCTGGGCGCTCGGCACCCTTCTCTCCGGCGCCGTCGTCGTCGAGACGATCTTCGCCCGGCCCGGCCTCGGCCGCACCCTGCTGCAGGCCGTCACCGCCCGCGATGTGCCCGTCGTCACCGGCGTCGTGCTGGTCGTTGCCGTCATCTACGTGCTGATGACGCTGCTGAGCGATACGGCATCCGCCCTCGTCGACCCCCGCAGGCAGGGGCAGGCCGCATGAGCGCGCTCGAACTGCGCGCCGCACCCGGCCGCATTCGGCCGCGCCCGGCGACCCTGCTGGCGGCGGCCTTCGCCTTCTATCTGCTGTTGGCCTGCGTGGTTCCGGATGCCGTCGCACCCCTGGACCCGAACCAGATCGCCCCGCGCGAGGCGTTCTCCCCGCCGTCGCCGATGCACTGGTTCGGCACCGACGAGTCGGGGCGAGACGTCTACAGCCGGGTCGTCTTCGGCACCGCCAACTCGCTGCTGATCGGCCTGGCCGCTACCGCCATCGGGCTCCTGCTCGGCCTCGCCCTCGCCGTGCTCGCCGCGTTCGGCGGCCGCGCCCTCGATTTCACCGTGAACCGCACCGTCGAGGTGTTGTTCGCGTTCCCCGGACTGCTCCTCGCGCTGCTCGTGATCACGATCGCCGGCCCCGGACCGGTCACCGCGACGCTGGCCGTCGGACTCTCGACCGCACCGGGTTACGCCCGGATCATCCGCGGCCAGCTCGGCGCGATCCGCGCCTCCGGCTACGTCGAGGCCGCCCGGGTGCTCGGCCACCGGCCACAGCGGATCCTCGGCCGGCACATCCTGCCGAACGCGCTCGCGCCGTTGCTGGTGCTGGCGACGCTCGGCATCGGACAGGCGATCGTCTGGGCGTCGGCGCTGAGCTTCCTCGGCCTGGGCGCGCTGCCGCCTACCGCCGAGTGGGGAGCGATGCTCGCAGCCGGACGGCCCTACATCGGCACGGCGTGGTGGCTGACCGTGTTCCCGGGCCTGATGATCGTGCTGACCACCGTGGCCAGCACGGTGCTCGGCCGGGCGTTGACCCGCGTGCAGAGAAGAGAAGGAACAACACAGTGAATGAGCTTCTCGATATTGCGGGCCTCTCCGTGCGGTTCGGCGCGGAGACGGTGGTGCACGGGGTCGACCTGGTGCTGCGCCCGGGCGAGTGCGTGGCCATCGTCGGCGAGTCCGGATCGGGCAAGTCCGTCACCGCACGGGCCCTGCTCGGACTGGCCGGCGCCCGGGCAGAGGTGAACGCCGAGCGCCTCGTCGTGGCCGGGCGAGAGCGCCGCTCGGCCACGGAACGCGAGTGGCGCGGCATCCGCGGCAAAGAGGTCGGCCTGGTGTTGCAGGACGCCCTGGTGTCGCTGGACCCACTGCGCCCCATCGGGCGGGAGATCGGCGACTCCATCCGGCTGCACGAGCGGGTCGGCGCCGCCGCGGTTCAGACCCGGGTGCGCGCCCTGCTGGAGCGGGTTGCCATGCCGGATCCGGATGCCGCCATGCGCCGCCGTTCCGGCGAGCTGAGCGGTGGCCTACGGCAGCGCGCACTCATCGCCGCCGCCCTCGCACTGAACCCGCCCGTCGTCATTGCCGACGAACCGACCACCGCGCTGGACGTCAGCGTGCAGGCGCGCATTCTCGAGTTGTTGGCCGAGATCAAGGAGCAGGGCACCGCGATCCTGCTGATCAGCCACGACCTCGCCGTCGTCGGCCAGCTCGCCGACCGCATCCTCGTGATGCGCGCGGGCCGGGTCATCGAGCAGGGCAGCACGGCCGAGGTGCTCGGTACGCCCCGCGAGGGCTACACGAAACGCCTGATCGCCTCGGTGCCCGGCCGCACGCAGCGTCTCCTCGCCGCCGAGGCGCCAGTGCTGCCAGAGCGCCCGGCACTGCTGGAGGCCGTCGGTCTTTCCCGCGCGTTCACCTCCGCCGGCGGGCCGGTGCAGGCCCTCGACGGGGTCTCGCTGACGCTGCGAGCCGGCGAGACGCTCGGCCTCGTCGGCGAGTCCGGCTCCGGCAAGAGCACGCTGGCCCGCATCCTGCTCGGGTTGGAGACCCCGGATGCCGGCACGGTGCGCCTCGACGGCGAGCCCTGGGCGCCGTTGCCGGAGCGGGGCCGCCGGGCACGCCGGCACCGGATCGGCGCCATCTACCAGGACAGCCTCGGCTCCTTCGACCCCCGCTGGAGCGTCGGGCGCGTTCTCGCCGACGCCAGCCGCGGCACCAGTGTCGAGGAGCTGCTGGATCTGGTCGACCTCGCGCCGGAGCTGGCCGGCCGGCATCCGCTCACACTCTCCGGCGGGCAGCGCCAACGCGTCTCGATCGCCCGGGCGTTGGCGGCGGAGCCAGAGATCCTGATCTGCGACGAGCCCGTGTCTGCCCTCGACGTCACCGTGCAGGCGCAGATCCTCGAGCTGCTCGCCGACCTGCGGCGCGAGAAGGGCCTCAGCATGGTGTTCATCTCACACGATCTGGGCGTCATCCGGCAGCTCAGCGACCGGGTCGCCGTCATGAAGGACGGGCGCATCGTCGAGAGCGGTGCGACGGAGGATGTCTTCGCCGCACCGGCCCACCCGTTCACCCGGGAGCTGCTCGAGGCACTCCCCCGGCTGGTCGGGTAGCGCGTTCTCAGACCGAGACGGCCGCGAGCTCGTCGTAGCTGGCGAACGACTCCGCGATGTCGCTGCCGGTGAAGTTGCCCACCCAGCCGTCGTCGTCGTGGAAGAAGCGCACCGACACGTACGCGGGCTGGGTGCCCATGTCGAACCAGTGGGTGGTGTTCGCGGGAACGGAGATGACATCGCCGGCCTCGCAGAACACCGCGTGCACCTTCTCGTCGGCGTGCAGGTAGAACACGCCGCTGCCGCGGGCGAAGAAGCGATCCTCGTCATCGTCGTGGCGGTGCTCACTGAGGAACTTCTGGCGAGCGGCATCCGCCTTCTCGCGATACTCGGGCGTCTCGTCCGGAACGATCGTCATCACATCGACGAGGGTGTACCCCTGCTCAGCATTGACCGCGGCGATCTCGTCGCGGTAGGCCTCCAGCACCTCATCCTGGGTGGGGTCTGCGGGGATCTCCTTGAGCTCCCAGCGGCTGAACCGCGCGCCGAGCCCGGCCAGGATCCGGGTGATGTCGTCGGAATCGCGCGTCTGCACGACCGGGGTCTCTGGGTCGGAATCGTTCCACACGGTCAAAAGAGTCATGCGGCAATCGTAACGACGGCGGGCCGCCGACCACCCGGTTCGGAGGGGTCCCTCGGTAACACTGCGTCACACGATGCACGCTGCTGGGTTCCCTGCTCGCTAGGCTTCCGATTTCCAGAGCAAAGGACCTTTCAGCGTGGCGCGCACGACCCCAGACTTCGACCAGCTGACGCTGGCCACCGTTCCGCACTATCTTGCCTCCCGGCCGGCGCTGAGACCTCGGATCGATGCCTCGGCGCTCAGCTCGGTCGTCGAGGTGGGCGACGGCAACCTCAACCTCGTTTTCATCGTGCGCGACGCCCACGGCTCCTCCCTCGTGCTCAAGCAGTCGCTGCCCCATGTGCGCACCGATCCCAGTTGGCCCATGACCAGGGAGCGCAGCACACGCGAATGGGTGGTCCTGGACACCCACGAGCGAGCGGACGCTGCCCATGTTCCCGCCCTGTTCGACTTCGACCAGGCGCACTTCGTCCTCGCGATGGAGGATCTCTCAGACCACGACGTGTGGCGCAGCGAGCTGAACAGCGGCCGCGTGCAGGGCTGGGCGGCCGCAGAGGTGGGCCGCTACGTCGCCCGCACCTCCTTCGCCTCGTCGGTGTTCGGCCTCGACCCTCTCGAGCAGAAGCGGCTGGTCGCGCGGACGGTGAACCCCGAGCTGTGCGAGATCACCGAGAACCTGGTCTTCACCGAGCCCTACATCGAGCACGAGCACAATGCGGTGCTGCCGGGCAACGAGGCGGATGTCGACGCGCTCCGCCGAGACCGGGACGTGCTCCGCGAGATCGGGCTCGCCAAGTACCGCTTCATGTCGAGCGCACAGTCGCTGCTGCACGGCGACCTGCACACCGGGTCGGTGTTTGTTCGCGCCGAGTCTGGAGGGCGCCCCGCTTCTCTGCGGGCGTTCGACAGCGAGTTCGGCTTCTACGGCCCGACCGGCTTCGATCTGGGCGCGTTGTGGGCAAACTTCGTGCTCGCCGCCGCCCGTGCGGAGGCTCTCGGCGATCCGGACCGCGCCGCGCAGATCCTGGCCCTTCCGGCCGCGCTGATGGAGGCGTTCGAGGCCGAGTTCCGCGCACTCTGGCCTACCCGACTCGACGCGCGCATCTGGGCCGACGACGCGCTCGAGGCACTGCTCGGCGACATCCGCCGGGATGCGGCCGGCTACGCCGGCGCGAAGGCGGTTCGGCGCATCGTGGGCTTCGCCAAGGCGAGCGACATCGAGACGCTGGAGCCGGCCCTGCGCGAGGGGGCGGCCAGGGGCGTGCTCCGGGCCGGGCGGGTGCTCATTCTGTCCCGCCTCGGCACGGACTCCGTTGAGGCCCTCTCGGCGACGGTCTCGCGCATCCTGCACGAGACCGCCACCTGCGGGGCGTAGCGCAGTCGCGTCAGCGGCCGTTGGCGAGGGTTCCGACGAAGTCGGACAAGAACGCCGCGCGGTCGACATCGAGCACGACCAGCGTGTCGGGAGCGTCCTGCGTCTTCCAGCTCACCGGCAGGCCGTCAGCGGTGCGCACGAGGTGCGCCCTGGTGAAGAAGCCGTCGGAGGTGATGTTCACCGGGCCGGACACCGACGACGTGATCCACTCGGGGTGCACCAGCAGCGCCGCAGCCAGGCCGTCGTGGGCCGGAGACACACGTCGCCCCCACGCGAACTGGTAGAAGTCCATGTAGGCCTCGAGGATCTGGGCGGAGAACGTGCCCCACTCCGTTCCCGCGCGGTGCAGCGCCTGCACGGCCGCTTCGTCGACGATCGTGCCGGCGGTGACGTTCACGCCGACCATGACGAGCGACGTGCGCGGCGCAGCGAACACGCGGGCGGCGGCCTCGGCATCGTTGTGGATGTTCGCATCGACCATCTGCACGGTGCCGAGCGGCGGGAACGGCCCGGAACCGCCCATGATGACCACGGAGCGGAAGAGGGTGAGCAGCTCCGGCTCGAGGGCGAGCGCCAGGCCGAGGTTGGTCAGTGGGCCGATCGGCAGCAGGTCGTAGTATCCGGGCCGTGCTCGTGCCATCTCCACCAACAGCTCCGCGGAGCTGAGCGGCGAGAGATTGACCGGCTCCAGCTTCTCCCCCAGATGTCGCCCAGGCCGTCGGTGCCGTGCACGTGCTCGGCGATCCGCGGTTCGCCGAGGATCGGGCCGGCAGCGCCGCGGGCGACGAGCGTCTGCTCGAGCCCGACCACCTTCAGCACCCTGGCGATGTTCGTCACGGCGTCCTCGACCGGGGTGTTGCCGTACACGCTCGTGATGGCCGAGATCTCCACGTTCGGCTGCGCGGCGAGGTAGAGCAACGCCAGGGCGTCATCGATGCCCGTGTCGGTGTCCACGATCACGTGGCGGATGTCGGTTGGTTGGTCGTGCGTCACGGGGTTCTCCTTGAGTGCGGGGTTGATGGCGGTGCGGCGGCTCAGGCCGGTGCCGGGGTGGCGCGTGTGCCGAAGCGGATGCGGGTGAGCACCAGCACGACCACGGTGATCGCGTACGGCGCGGCATCCGTGAGCTGCTGCGGTGCCCCAATGCCCTGCAGGCGGAAGCCGATGGCTTCAGCCGCGCCGAAGCCGAGGCAGATGAACGGCAGCCAGAGCGGCTTGTTCGCGACAAGGATGACGGCCGCGACCGCGATCCAGCCGCGCCCGGCCGTCATGTTCTCGGTGAATAGGGTCACGTTGCCGAGTGAGAGTTGCGCGCCGGCCAGGCCGCAGAGCGCACCGCCGAGCACGGTCACCCAGAACTGGGTGCTGCGCACACTCACGCCGAGGCTTTCGGCGGCGTCGGGGTGCGTCCCCACTCCGCGCAGGCGCAGCCCGCCGGGGGTGTTGCGCAGCCAGAGGCCGGCGGCCACGATCAGCACGAGTGCCAACGGGACGAGGGGCGTCTGCCCGGCGAAGATCGGCCCGATGATGGGCACGCCCGCCAGTGCGGGCATCGTTCCGATGCCTTCGAGCCCGCGCGGTGCGAACGAGCCGGAAACCCCGAACATCGCGCGCATCAGGAATCCGGTGAGCCCGAGGGCGAGCAGGTTCGTGCCGATGGCGATGATGATGGGGTCCGCCCCGAACCGGGCGGCCCCGATCGCCAGCACCAGCGCGTACAGTGCCGTGGAGATGATGGCGACCAGAACGCCCGCCCAGGCGCTGCCGGTCAGGTAGCTGCCCGCGACAGCGGCGAACGCGCCCCACAGCATGTGCCCTTCGAGGGCGATGTTGAAGACCCCGGCCTGTGCGCACAGCGCACCGGCGAGAGCGGCGAAGAGGATCGGGGTCGCCGAGGCGAACACCGCGGCCACGAAGCCCCACTCGAACACGCCCATCATGCGTCCTTCCCTGCTCCGGAACGTCGCGCGTCGAGCACAACCCGGAGCGCGAGGATCACGATGACGACACCCTGCACGACGTCGGAGAGCTGCCGGGGAACGTCGGCCGTTCGTTCCATCGCCGCGCCCCCGACCTGCAGGATCGTGAAGAGCACAGCGGTGAGTGGCACGAGCGCAGGGCGACCGCCGGCCAGAAGCGCGGCGGCGAGACCCGCGAAGGTGTAGCCAGGAGAGACGAGGGCGCCGTCGATGAAACGGAACGGCGACGACATCACGATGATCGCGCCGACGAGGCCGGCCACGGCACCGGCTGCGGCCATGGAGCCGAGTGCGAGCCGCGACGAGACAAGCCCGCCGTATGCGGCGAACTTGCGGTTCGCGCCGGCCACGCGCATCTCGAATCCGACCGCCGAACGCGAGTCGACCAGGTAGAAGACGACCATGATGGCGACGATCAGCAGCAGCCCGACCGACGTGTAGCGGAGGCCGCCCAACGCCCAGATGTGGGCGTCATCCGGCAACCGCGGGGTCTGCGCGACCCCGGATCCGGTGTCGGCGAGCGGGAAGCGCACGAGGAACGATGCGATCGCCACGGCGACCGGGGACAGGAGCAGCGTTGAGATGATGATCGGGATGCCGAATCGGCTCGACAGCGGTGCAGACACCGCGGCGAACCCGCCGCCGACGAGCATGGCGGCGACGATTGCCAACGGCACCGCGAGCACGCCGGGCAGGCCGAGCTCGGCCGCGACGATGTAAGCGGTGACGCCGCCGAGCACCATCTGCCCGTTGCCGCCCATGTTGAACTCCCCCATCCGCAGGGGAATGGCGGCGGCGAGCCCCATTCCGCAGATGAAACCCCAGACGGAGAAGGTGTAGTCGAGGCTCCCGAGCTGCAGGGAGCCGGTGATCACGGCCGCATACGCATCGACGGGGTTCAGCCCGGCCGCGAGCATGATCACCGCACCGATCAGCACGGCGATGATGACGGCGCCGACGGGCACGACGGCGGGATGCCTCATCGCGCGCTGGGGCAGGGTTTCGGTCCGCTGGGGCAGGGTTGCGGTGCTCATACGGCCGGCACCTGCAACTCCTGCTCTGCCGCCTGCGCCTGTGCGGCGTTGCCTGCACCGGCCAGCGCCGCGCCGATCAGTTCCACTGTCGCCTCCTGGCGGTCGAATTCGGCGACGACGGCGCCGCTGAACATGACAAGAATTCGGTCGGCGAGGGCCATCAGCTCGGATATCTCGTGGGATACCAGGAGGATCGCCCCGCCGGAGTTGCGGTAGTCGAGCAGCCGACCATGGATGGCCTCGATTGCGCCGACGTCAACGCCCTGCGTCGGTTGCTCTGCTATCAGCAGCGGCGCGTTGTGGGCGAGCTCGCGGGCGACGACGACCTTCTGGGCGTTGCCGCCGGAGAGCGCGCCGACGGGGAGGGACTCGCCCGAGGTGCGCACGTCGTACGCCTGGATCAGGTCGGTGGCCATCGTGCGCGCGGCTGCCAGCGACATCCAGCCCCGACCGAGGCCGGAAGCGGCGCCGATGGGAGGGTTCCGATGGTGGCCGAGCATGATGTTCTCTGTGATCGACATGGCGATCGCACTGCCCTCGCCGCGCCGGTCCTCCGGGATCACGGCCAGGCCGTGTGAGCGGCGCGTGCGCACGGACTCGGCCGTGACGTCCCGCCCGAGCAGCCGCACGCGGCCGGAGTCTGGCCTCTGCGTGCCGAGGATGGCGGCGACGAGATCATGCTGCCCGTTGCCGGAGACACCGGCGATGCCGACGATCTCCCCGGCGCGCACCCGGAGCGACACATCGGAGACCACGGTCGTCGCCCCCGCGCCGACCGTCAGGTGCTCGACCTCGAGCACGGTCTCCCCCGGCGTTCCCGTGCCCGGGTTGGCGACCTCGTGCACCTCGCGGCCCGTCATCGCATGGACAAGCTCCTGCGCGCTCGCAGTGGCCGTGTCGAAGCGGCCGGTGACGCGGCCGCCGCGGAGCACGGTGATCTCGTCGGAGACGGAGAGAACCTCGTGGATCTTGTGGGTGACGAGCACAACGGTCGCGCCGCCGTCCGCTGCCCGGCGGATCACGGAGAACAAGGAGGTGACCTCACTGGGGGTGAGCACGGCCGTCGGCTCATCGAGGATCAAGATGCGGGCGTCCCTGTGCAGCGCTTTCAGGATCTCCACCCGCTGCTTGGCGCCGGCAGACAGGGAACCGACCAGCGCGCCCGGGTCCGTGTCGAGCCCGTAGCGCTCCGCCAGTTCCCGCACCCGCTCGGCTGCGGCGCGCCTGTCAAAGAGGCCGAACCTGCGCGGCTCGGCGCCGTACACGACGTTCTCGGCCACCGTCATCTCGTCGAAGAGCCGGAAATGCTGGTGGACCATGCCAAGGCCGGCCGCGATCGCGTCCAGCGGCCCGGAGAAGTCGACAGGGCGGCCCTCGACCGCAATGCGGCCGGAATCCGGTCTGACCATGCCGAACATGATCGACATGAGCGTGGACTTTCCGGCGCCGTTCTCGCCCATCACGGCGTGCACACTGCCGGGACGCAGCACGAGATCGACGCCGTCGTTGGCAACGACGGCGCCGAATCTCTTGCTGATCCCGCTCAGCTCAACTGCGGGAAGGCTCATCCGGCTGTCAGCGGGTCCACGACGACGACGTCACCGGAGATGATCTGGTCGCGAATGGCCGCGACCTTCTCGATCACATCGGGGTGCTCGGCGATGATGCACTTCGAGTCGGCGACGTCAGGCTCCAGGCCGGTCAGTCCCACACCGCCCTCGGCGAGGCCGTACGACTTGAAGCCGCCGCTCTTGCCGGCGAAGATGTCGGTCACGGCGTTCTGCAGGGCGACGTCGACGCGCTTGATCGAGTTGTCAACGACAGCTCCCGGGGCGTCGAGGCACTGGTTGGTGTCAACACCGAAGGCCAGGATGCCGTTCGCTTCCGCGGCCTCGAAGACGCCGAGGTTGCCACCGGAGGCGGCCGCGTTGATGTAGTCGACTCCGGTGTCGGCCAGGATCTGGGCCTGCGCCTTGGCCCTGGCCTGGTCGCCGAAGGGGTTGTCGCCGCCGACGTACTGCACGGCGGTGGTGATGGCCGGGTCGACGCTCTGCGCGCCGGCGAAGAACGGGTCGACCCAGCGGTGCACGAACGGGCTGTCGACGGCTGCGACCACACCGATGTTCTTGGACGTGGAGAGGAGTCCGGCCTCAACGCCCGCGAGGTAGTTGGCCTCGTACTCCTTGAAGACCGCGGCCGTGAGGTTCGGCGTCGGGTCCTCTGCGGAGGTGTCGATGAGCAGGAACTGCTGGTCGGGGTTGTCGGCCGCCGCCTGCGTGAACTGGTCGAGCACGCTGTACGAGACGCCGATGATCACGTCGGGTGCCGTGCGGATGGCCTCGTCCAGGTTCTGCTGGATGGAGGACGGGTCCTTGCTCTCGTAGACGTCGACGGAGGCGTTGCTCTCCTCGCCGACGGCCTCTGCGCCCTGGACGGCGAGCTGCAGGAAGTTGTTCGAGCCGATCGCGGTGGGCGTGATCAGGATGATCGACTTCGCATCCGCTCCGGAGGCCGGGGTTTCGGACTCGGTGGCGCTGGAACAGGATGCGAGCGTTCCGATCAGGACGACGGCAGCGAACGCTGCGCCGGCTCGGCGGGTGGTTGCGGACATGGGTGTCTCCTCAGGGCTGTGACGAGGTGGAAGAGGTACGCGCCTGCAAACGCTGAGGGCCGCGCGAAACCACAAGCTACCAGCGGACGGATCGCCGGAATCGTGCGCGTTGTCATGCAACGACACAAAGAAGCGGAGCTACCGCCGCGTGGCGAGAGCGATCTGCAAGAGGCCCTCGATGATCTCGAGGTGCCAGCGCGCTTCGCGGAGATCGGCGCCCCACGCGTAAATCCCGTGACCGGCGACGATGAGCGCTGGGACATCCCGGCTGTTGGGGCTGGCCGGGCGGTACACCGCCTCAAACGCGTCGCCGAGGGCGACCATGTCCTGCGAATTGTCGACGACGGGGATGACGACATCCTGACCGTGCGCGGAATGGCCGATGCCCTTGAGCATCTCCAGGTCGCGCAGCACGACACCGCCCGGCCAGACGTGCGCAGCCGTCACCGCAGCCAGGGCGTGCACGTGGATCGCCGCGCCCGCGCCGGCCTTCGCGGCGATGCGGGCGTGCAGGCCGGCCTCGGCCGATGGGCGCTGCTCAGAGCCGCCCTCGCCGATCACGCCGGCGCCGTCCTCGTCGACGATCACGATGTCGGACGAGGTGAGTTCGCCCTTGTCGAGCCCCGAGGCGGTGACGGCCAGGCGCAGGGGGTCCCGCGCCAGGGTGACGGAGAGGTTGCCGGCGGTGCCCGGCATCCAGCCGCGCGAGGCGAACCGGGCGGACTCCGCCGCCAGTGCGGCCCCGGCACGCTCGATCAGCGCGGCGCTCACGGGCTCGCTCGAGAAGACATTCATGCGGAGACCACCTCGACGTCGGTGAACGAGGATGCGACGGCCGATGCGCCGAAGTCCGCACCGAACCACGGCTCGCCCGGCCGCGAGAATGCGAGCGTCTGCCAGCCGGCCTCCCGGGCAGCCGCGACCTCCTCCGGGTGGTCGGTGAAGAACACGATCTGCTCCGGAGCCCGCCCCAATCTGGCCGCGATAGTGTCGTAGGAGGACGCGATCTTCTTGGGCCCGGCGTTGACGGTGTCGAAGTAGTCCGTGATCAGCGGGGTGAGGTCGCCGTCTGGCGAGTGCCGGAACCACGGCACCTGCGAGGTGACGGACCCGGAGGAGAACACGACGAGGTCGACCCCCTGAGCGTGCCACGCCCGCAGCTGCGGGATGACGTCGTCGAAGAAGTGCGAGCTGATCTCGTCACGGCGGAAGCCCTCCGCCCAGATCTGGCCCTGGAGCGTCTTCAAGGGCGTCGACTTGACGTCATCCGCCATCCAGCCGTGCAGCACGGCGACGATCTGGGCCGTGCTGGCGTCGGCCGGCAGGCCGGCGTCGGCGATCACCTGACCGCGGGCCACGGCGACATCCGGATCACCTGCATGCTCGTCCAGCCACGCCGCGAGACGCGGCCTGGCGTAGTCGTAGAGGTCGCCCAGGATGAACCCGGCCGCGCTCGTTGTGCCCTCCAGGTCGAGGACGACGGTGCGGGCGTGCAGCTGAAGCGATGTGGTCACAGTGATTCCCTCGGTGTTCCCGCCACGAGCCAGTGTCGTGCGCGGTCGAAAATGGTCTGGTGGGCTGCCGCCGATACCTCGGGGGGCAGGGTTTCAAGGTCTGCGGCGTGCGAATAGCCCACGACCCGGCGCATGGCCTCTGCACCGGCGAATCGCCAGGCATCGGCTCGGACGGAATCGAGCCAGTTCTCGTCGACTCCTTCGGAACGCCACTCGGCGGTGAATGCGGCCCAGCTGGAGTCGATGGCGCCACGGCGCTCCGCGGCGAGCCCGTGCGCCCCGACCGCCTCGGCCGCGACGGCCGCGATCTCCAGGTTGGCCCAGAACAGCCCGAGGTCCAGCCCGATCGGGCCGACGAAGCTGAACTCCGGGTCGAACACCCGGATCTGTTGCTCCGGCGCATCCGTGCGCAGTGCGGCGACCTGGGCCGGCTCGACCATGATCGATCCGGAATGCAGGTCTCCGTGCAGCAGTGACTGAGCAGAGTCGCGGAAGGTGGCGCGGAGCCCGGCGACGGCGCGCCCGACCTCCTCGTCGCCGTAGAGGTTCGCGACCCGCGGCGCGAGCGCCGGGTGCCAGTGGTTGTGCTCGTGTGCGCGGAACGGCTCGTCGAGGACGACGTCGAGGGTGAGGGCGCACAGCTCGGCGTTGGCGGAGGTGCGCACGAGCTCGGCGTGCGCGTCTGCCCCGAGCCGTGTGAGCGATGTGGCCGCGCTCACCGTGCCGACGAACCGTCCGACGACGGCGCCGAGCCTGTCGAAGTCGATCGCGCGGGCAGGATTGCCCGACGCCGCCGCCCGGATCTGGTCGATGAGCTCGTCCCGCAGGACGCGCAGCCCAGAGAGGTCTTCCATCACCAGCACGAACCGCTCGAGGTCGCAGTGCACGACCACGGGGACGGCCTCCGGCACGATCCGGGAGAACACCTCATATGCCCGCGCCTCCGCGCCGATCCTGGCCGGGTCGATCGGCCATCCGGGCCCGGCGACCTGCACGAAGGGCGGCGCCTGCTTGATCGCCAGGCTGCCCAGAGGGCCGGAGGCGATGAACACCCGGTTCATGTTGCCGGCCGTCACCTCGCTGACGGCGACGTCGTGCGCGCGCTCGGCCAGGTGCGGCAGCAGGCCGGCGCCGTCGAGGTAACCGACGACCTCCTCGGCTGTTGTGAGCAATTCGTACGCGAGCAGCGGTGCGCTCATGCGCCGGGCCGATCGAAGTAGTGTGCGACATCCGCGGCCGCGTACGCGCCGCGGTCCGTCACGATGCGCGTGACGAATCGTGCGGGGGTGGCGTCGAAGGCGGGGTACCACGCGTCGGTGACCAGGGCCGAAGCCGTCCTCCGGCCGAGCGTGTGCAGCACCTCATCCCCGTCCCTGTCCTCGATCCGGATGTCGGCGCCGACCGGCGCGCCGGGGTCCGGTGACTGCACGAGGGCATAGAAGGGCACGTCGAAGGCGTGAGCGGCGACGGCCAGGCCGAGCGTTCCCACCTTGTTCACCACGGTACCGTCGAGGCTCACACGGTCGGCGGCGGTGACGAACGCATCGACGGGGCCGATTCCCGAGCCGGGCGCGAGGGCTGCCGCGCCCATCCCATCGGTGATCAGCGTGACCGTCTGCCCGAGTTCGCGCAGAGTGTGTGCGGTGAGCCTGGCGCCTTGCAGGTAGGGCCGGGTCTCCGTGGCAATCCACTCGTAGCTGCGGCCGACGCGATCGGCGGCGCGCACCAACTCGGTGATGTAGGTGTCCATCCAGCAGTGGGTGAGCAACCTGGCGCCATCGGGCAGCAGTTTCACGGCCTCGTCGCCGAGCGCACGGCTGCGCGACCGGTACAGTTCTGCGCCCGCCCGGGCGGCCGTCACGGCGGCCTCGACGAGCTCCGCCGTGCTGCGCGCGTCGACGCAGGCCTCCCGCACGCGCTCGACGGCCTCAAGCGGGTGGTTGTTGGTCGGCCGCGCGGTGGCCAGGGCGTCACCGGCCGCGCCGATTGCAGCGCGCGCGGCGTCCAGCGGCAACGCCGCGGCTTGCACGGCGGCCAGTTCGAGGCCGGCGCATGCCGCGTAAAGCGGTCCGGAGCTCTGCGTGACCATGGCCCGGATCGCCTCGGCCACCTCGAACGCGTCCGAGCATCTGACCCAGCTCAGCTCGCCGGGGAAGACCCGCCGGTCCAGGATCAGCACGGCGCCCTCCACGATGCGCACGGAGTCCTCGAGCGCCGCCGTCGGCAGCCCGGATCCGCGCCGGCCGCGCTCAATCAGCTCACTCACTGTGTCTCCTTTGCAGTCCGTGCCCCGCCGGACGGGGCGCGAGTCGAGGATATCGGCCGGCACCTGCCCGGCCGGCCGGTGCTCCCCTGCAGGTGCGCAGAGCCGCGTTCGAGCGCGGAACGCACAGCCACCCTGTGTGTCGCCATGTTTCATTCGACCGCGCGCCGGGCGCGGCTGGAGGCCGCCGTCGCTGCCGCGCACCGCGGGCTGGGCGCCGTCGGGTAACCTTGATCACAGCTGACTATCAGGCACCTCACCATCGACACGGTGCCGCCCACAACGAACCGGAGCCTCATGACTACCC